>NZ_JALNTT010000003.1:0-196675 GCF_023161695.1 Vibrio sp. 1CM2L | reverse complement strand
GTGGCCAAAGGGAGCAGACTGTAAATCTGCCGGCACTGCCTTCGATGGTTCGAATCCGTCTCCCTCCACCATATTCTCCTTAATTGGAAAATCGAAAAGCCAACTCATCGAGTTGGCTTTTTTCGTTTCTGTGCTTTATCTCTTTCTAAACGTATCTTTGTAAACGTGTCTTTCTAAAACAGCCCTTACCTTCCTAAACACTAACCCGCTACAACCCAAAAGAAAGGCTAAGCGATCTAGCCCATGCAAACATCAGTGATCCCAAACTTCTGTATGACGCTCGCACACCAGATAAGCAGCGCAGCCTAAGCAATTGGTCGATACATGTTCTTCGCATTCATTCGCAATTCTCTGTTTCTGCTGCAAAGTAATCTCAGGCTCCAATACGGGTTCAAAGAACTTTGTCATTACTCACCACATCCAAATAAAATCAGTTAGTTAGTTAGTTAGTTAGTTAGTTAGTTAGTCTCAGGTTAATCCAATCTTTGGATAAGTTAATCTCTTAATATTTGTCGTGATGACACACTTCCGCTACTCATGTTCTTTGTCTGTTCCGCACGTTTTCGTCATATTGGCATTGTTCCTTGAATCTGAACCCCTTCCCTCTTCCCCAAAAAACAAGCTCAAAGCCAATTTCCCTGCTGCGACTTATAGACACATATACATTAGATACAAAAAAGCCCCTGCTGATTTCTCAGCAGGGGCTTTCTATTATTTGGTGTCATTCCGAATAACTACATCCTATTGATGTTGAGTTAAATCCTGGAATTAACCTTGAATACCAACAATTAACCAAGGTGCATTGTTAGTTGTTAGGTCACGCTCAAGGTGCCAGATATCAGTGATATCTTCTTCAACGCCATCCGCTGTGTCACGGTAACGACCGCTAAACTGAAGACTTAGCTGTGCTTTGCTACCATCGTGGTCTGCGCGAACGAATTCAGCATCAACGTACATTACGTCAGTGTGCTGATCACCGTCTAGCTTATTGCGCTCAGCTTTTAGGTCTTCAAATAAGCTTGGAGATACGTATTCTTCAATCGTGTTTAGCTCGTTGTGATTCCATGCACCTTGCAGTGTACGGTAGTGCTCACGAGAACCGTTGATGAATGCCGCTTGATCAAAGCCCGGTGGGTAGTTATGTGGAACATCGCTTTGTGCACCAAAACCGAAACCACCAGCAGCGCCTTGTGATTGAGGTTGTGCTTGCTCGAAGTTATGAACATTTGGTTGTTGCTTAGGTTGTTCAAACTTGTTCTGACCCATGCCGCCGAATGCTGGCTGTTGGCCACGTGCATTCTGCTGATTCATTGAGCCCTGCTTCGCGCCCAACATTCCGCGTAGGAATTTAAACGCTAGGAAAGCAATCAGACCCATAATCAGAATATCCATGAACTGGATACCTTCAAATGCACCACCAAAGAATGCTGCTAAAAGACCACCAGCAAGTAAGCCACCTAGTAGACCGCCCATAAGGCCTTTCTTGCTAGAGTTAGCTGCTGTGTTCTTACCTGTTTGATCTTGACGGATCGAATTCGTGTTTTGTTGTTTTGGTGCTGGAGCCGTTTTAAAGCTTTTGCCAAATGACTTACCACCACCAAACTTTTTCGCTTCCGCGATTGGCGTCACCGCGACTGTTACCAACAGGATCGCGACTAGTGAGAAAAATCGTTTCATTATTATCCTTTATAGGTTTTTTATCTTTCGACACCTTAATCATACTCGTTAACAAAGAACAATGAAATATTCACCGTGTTTACACATGTATCATAATATTGCGGCTATTAATTGATTACTAAACTAGCGAAGGGATTGACGGCACTCAGGGGCAGCATTAAAATATTGAACGATGTTCATTTAATAGAAAGTACCCATGGCAAGACGAAACGATCATACTCGCGAACAATTAGTGCAATTAACCTTAAAAACGGTAACCGACTTCTTAGAAGAGCACTCTTATCACGAGCTAAGTCTACGTAAAATCGCCAATATGATTGGTTACGTTCCAAGTACCTTAGTGAATGTATTTGGTAACTACAACCTACTGCTTTTGCATGTGGTCGCTCAAACATTAGATGAACTGGCGTCAGAATCTGCTGCTGCTGTTGAACAATCGAGCAACCCTCAACAAGCTCTATTCAACCTTGCCTACTGCTATCACGATTTTGCACAGAGACACCCTCACCGTTGGCAGCTTATCTTTGAGCACAACATGAACGGTGAAAACCTTCCTGAATGGCAATCGAATCGCATCGATAGAATGACAGGCATGCTAGAACAGTTGCTAGTAGCGATTGCTCCTGAACATACGAAAAGCGAAGTCGTTAAAGCCAGCCGTGTATTATGGTCTGGAGTACACGGAATTACTCTACTTAGCGTTGATGATAAATTTTTCGCCTCTGAGCCTATTGATGGTAAAGAGCTGATCAATAACCTAGTCTCAAACTACTTAACCAACTGGTAATCATCCAAGGAAAGACAATGAACAACAGCAGCCAATCTTCGCTGTTAACGCAAAAAAGGTTCCTACCCTACTTTGTTACCCAATTTCTAGGAGCCTTTAACGACAACATATTCAAAAATGTCCTGTTACTGTTTGTTGCTTTCGCAAGCGTAGACACGCTGCCTATTTCCAGCAATCTATTCATTAATTTGGCCGCTGGCCTTTTTATTCTGCCCTTCTTCTTATTTTCAGCTTTGGCCGGTGTACTGGCCGACAAATACGAAAAATCGTGGTTCATCCGTAAGGTTAAGCTCCTTGAAGTAGTAATCATGTCACTGGGTGCGATCGGTTTTATCTACGAAAGCTACGGAATATTACTTCTGCTTCTGTTCCTTATGGGAACGCAGAGTGCTTTCTTTGGCCCGGTGAAATACGCCCTGCTTCCACAGCAGTTAGAAACAAAAGAACTGGTAGCTGGTAATGCTCTTGTTGAGACAGGTACATTCTTAGCGATCCTGATTGGAACTCTAGGTGCAGGCATCATTGCATCTGAAGAAGGCGCGAAGCTCATCGCTGCGGTGTGTATTGTTTCGTTTGCCGTGCTTGGCTATATATCGAGCTGCTTTATCCCACAAGCGCCAAGTAATGCACCAGACCTTAAGGTAAAGTGGCAACCTGTAAAACTGACCCGCGCGACACTGGCGATTGCCAAAAAAGATCGCCCGACCTTTCAAGCTCTGATGTCTATCAGCTGGTTCTGGTTCCTTGGTGCGGCTTACCTAACTCAGTTTCCCAACTTCACTAAACTGCATCTAAACGGCACTGAAAGCTCCGTCGCCTTTTTACTGGCACTATTCTCGGTAGGCATTGCAATCGGCTCTTTGGCTTGCGATAAGTTATCTAATCACCGAATTGAAATCGGCATCGTGCCAATGGGCAGCTTAGGTATCTCGATCTTCGGTCTTCTGATGGCGATATCCATCCCGGAGTCTTTGCCTGACTTTAGTTCTTTCCATCAATTCGTCACCTACTCAGAGCTGTGGCCACTGTTTGCTTACCTTCTGCTTCTGGGGATCTCTGGCGGTATCTTTATCGTTCCTCTGTATTCACTGATGCAGTTACGTGCTAAGCCCGACGAGCGTGCCCAAGTGATTGCCGGGCTCAATATTTATAACTCACTGTTCATGGTGGGAAGTGCGGTTTTAGGTATTGTTTGCCTTAGTGTTCTAGAGCTTTCAATTCCACAGCTGTTTATCTTGCTCGCGGTGGGCAACACTTTGGTGATGCTGTACCTGTTTTATCAGGTGCCTATCTACGCTTTCCGCTTCTTTACGTGGGTGGTCACTCACACCATGTATCGAGTTAAACATAAGAACTTACATCACCTGCCAGAAAAAGGCGGCGCGTTGATTGTCTGCAACCATGTGAGTTATATGGATGCACTGCTGCTGAGTGCGGTTTGCCCTCGCTTGATCCGTTTTGTGATGGAAGAGGATTACACCAAGTTGCCGCCAATTCGACGCTTCTTGAAAAGAGCTGGGGTGATTCCAATCTCCGCCACCAACCGCAACTCGATTCGAAACGCTTTCAAAGAAGTAGAGCGTGCCCTACATGAAGGTCACATCGTGTGTATTTTCCCAGAAGGAAAGCTCACCTCTGATGGCGAAGTGGCTGAGTTCATGCGAGGTATGGAGCTGATCATCAAACGTTCCCCTGTCCCAGTGATTCCTATGGCTCTCAAAGGATTATGGGGCAGCTACTTTAGTCGTTACAAAGGCCGTGCCTGCAAAGGGTTACCCACTCGCTTCTGGACCAAGCTAGAGATAGAAGCGGGCGAGCCGATTTCACCTAAAGAAGCCTCTTGTGAAACGCTTCGACAGTCAGTCTCTGACCTTCGCGGATCACTACGCTAGTTAACCAGCCCTTTATTCATATCAGCTGAACAAGCGTTAAGTTTTCCTTAACGTTTGTTCAATTCATTTAGACTTACTTATCATTTTATTGAACGTATAGTGGTCTCATCACAATAACGCCACAACAAAACAAGACTCTAAATACAATGAACCTAAAAAAGTCCGTTCCATTTTATCTTGCTGCACTGTTTTGCTTAACGCCTTGGGTTAGCTCACCGACAGCCCTGGTTATCGGTTTCCTGCTTGCTAGTTTAGGTTTAGTCCCTGAACACTTGGAAGTCGGCAAACTTACCAAAAAGCTACTGGCCTACTCTATTGTTGGCTTGGGTTTTGGTATTCAGTTTGAAAAAGCATTAGCAGTAACAGGCGATGGTATTGGGCTCATTGTAACGACGATTATCGGTACATTAGTCATTGGTTGGTTCTTGGCTAAACGAATGGGGTTAGACCGCACTACAGGCTACCTTATCTCTTCTGGTACCGCGATTTGTGGTGGTAGCGCGATAGCAGCTGTGGCGCCCGCTATCAAAGCAGACGATGAACAGATTGGCTTGGCATTAGCCACTGTATTCGTGTTGAACTCGGTTGCTCTATTCTTATTCCCAATGATTGGTCACGCGCTTGAACTCAGCCAACAAACATTTGGTACTTGGGCAGCTATTGCGATTCACGATACGTCTTCTGTTGTCGGTGCAGCTTCAGCGTATGGCGAAGAAGCACTGACGACAGCGACAACATTGAAGCTCGCTCGCGCACTTTGGATCATCCCAATCGCTTTAATCAGTGCGATGATCTTCAAGAACGATCAAAAGAAGATTACAGTTCCCTACTTCATTTTCTTCTATTGCGCCGCTATCGCGGTGAGTGACTTACTGCCACAATTTGAGATGGTCTATCAAGGAATCTTTGATGTCTCTAAGCGAGCACTGGTAGTGTGTTTGTTCTTAATTGGCTGTGGTATTTCAGTTGAGAAGTTAAAAGCGGCAGGGCCAAAACCATTGATGTTTGGTATTACGATGTGGGTCATGATCTCGACAGGTTCATTAGCATGGTTAACTCTCGCCTAGCCTGCATAGAAACGCTTTAGATGGTTGTTCGGTTACCTAGACACTCGGGTTAGCGAGCAACAAAACAAAAAGGCAAAGCTCCAATGGGCTTTGCCTTTATCGTTTGTGGTAAGGATATTCTTTGTTGCAGCAATCACGAATCAAACAGGGGCTTATCACTCTTCTTACTCTCTCTTTTCATTAAAACAAGTACCACAACCAACACAAATGCGGTGAGCTCAGCCAACGAACGAGTCAACCCTGACGAGATGACCGCTTGGCCTATCTGCAGTAAAACCGCAATGATGAGGGCAATTTTCATAATAAGACCTTATTCTATAATCCGTTATTTATATGGCTTATTATGATGGATGGTTATAAAGATAATAAATTCTGTTTTGAACTATCTAATTGCTAAATTAACTAACCTAACGCAACTGCCCTTCTAACCACTTAATAAAGGTTCTTACCTTAGGCCGTTTTTCCGTGCCTAGCGGGCAGATTAAGTCATACCCTTGGTCTGTATCCATGCTCGGATAAGGTGTTATGAGCTCACCAGTCTGAACATACTGCTTAACAAAATGATAGCGCCCCATCGCGACACCGATATTACTGAGGGCACTTCTTACGCCCATATCTCGGTGGCTCACGCAGTAAAATTGCTCAAACAAGTTCACATCCAAGCCGTGGTGTTTAATCCAACGCTGCCATACATCTGACCCTAGTGCATGAATGAAATTAATCCGGTGCAGCGATTCTAAGCCATCATCAAAGATGTCGTGCTCAGCCGCGTAACTCGGTGTACACACCGGAATATACTTTTCACCGAACAGGCGCTGTCGATGCATGTCTTTGAGATCTTCAGCACCATAGTAAATGGCGACATCGAGATGATTTTGATGAAAATCCTGCTCTTCTTGCGAGAAAATGTTGAGATTAAACTTAGGATATCGCTTTTTAAAATCAGCCAGTCTTGGTAGTAACCAACTGTTAGCAAATGCAGGACTGGTACCGATATTGATCTGTCCATACAAGTCTGTGTTGGTAATGTCTTCGATCTCACCAAAAATAGAGCTTAACGACTTGGATAACGTTCGTTGAAAGCGCTGGCCTTCTTCCGTTAGTTCCAGTTTACGAGTCCCTCGCACAAACAAGTTAAATCCGAGTTCACCTTCTAACACTTTGATTCGATGGCTAACGGCTCCCTGAGTCAGATGCAACTTTTTCGCCGCTAGCGTAAAGCTCATTTTCTCTGCAGCAACATTAAAAGTATGAAGATTTCTAAGTAAAGATTGATGGTTAGCCATACGAACTCATGCATTAAAAATTTTAATTCATACTACTACCCGTTTCGTTTGTTTGCATTAAGAAATAAGTTTTTAATAGCCGCAGTTACTTAAAATCCTGCCTCGATCAACCTTTGACTCCATGCGTTGACGAGCAGAAACATTAAAAAAATTAATTACAAACTTAGGGGCACATATGAATATACTCGGGTATATGCAAAAAGTAGGTAAGGCATTGATGGTTCCCGTAGCCACACTGCCAGCTGCAGCAATCCTTATGGGAATCGGCTATTGGTTGGATCCTGTTGGTTGGGGTTCAGAAAGTATCTTAGCCGCATTCTTGATCAAATCTGGTGGCGCGATCATCGACAACATGGCGGTTCTGTTCGCGGTAGGTGTCGCATTTGGTTTGAGCCGTGATAAGAATGGTTCTGCGGCACTGTCTGGTTTTGTGATGTTCCTCGTCGTCACCACGCTACTTGCTCCGGGCTCTGTTGCTCAGTTAATGGATGTTGAACTCAGTGAAGTGCCAGCGGCATTTGGCAAAATCAGCAACCAATTCGTAGGTATCATTGTGGGTATCATCTCTGCTGAGATCTACAACCGCTACTCAACCGTTGAACTTCCTCAAGCTTTAGCATTCTTCAGTGGTAAGCGTTTGGTTCCTATCCTGACCTCAATCGCAGGTATGGCTCTCTCTTTTGCTCTACTTTACATCTGGCCAGCTGTTTACGACGCTCTGATCGTTCTGGGTATTAAACTAGAAAGCATGGGCGCTGTGGGTGCCGGTCTGTTTGGTTTCTTCAACCGTTTGTTCCTATCAGTTGGTATGCACCACGCTCTTTACCCTGTGTTCTGGTTCGACGTTGTTGGTATTAACGACATTCCAAACTTCTTAGGCGGCGCGCAATCTATCGCTAACGGCACGGGTATTCCGGGCAAAACAGGCATGTACCAAGCGGGCTTCTTCCCTATCATGATGTTTGGCCTACCAGCAGCAGCATTGGCGATGTACCACTGTTCTGATGCGAAAAACAAAAACCAAGTATTCGCAATCATGCTTGCGGCAGCTATGGCTTCATTCTTCACAGGTATTACAGAGCCGCTAGAGTTCAGCTTCATGTTCCTAGCACCGGTGTTGTTCCTACTGCATGCAGTATTAACAGGCCTATCGCTTTACATTGCAGCAAGCATGGAATGGATGGCAGGCTTCGGCTTCTCTGCTGGTTTCGTTGACCTAGTACTATCAAGCCAAAACCCACTAGCGGTTAACTGGTATATGCTACTGGTTCAAGGTGTGGTGTTCTTCGCGCTTTACTACGGTATTTTCCGCTTCGCTATCATCAAGTTCAACCTACGTACTCCAGGTCGTGGTGAAGAGATGGAAGCAGAGAAAGAAACTGAAACGCCAGAAGCATTGGCTAACCTAACCAATAGCTACATTGAAGCGGTTGGTGGTGCAGATAATATTCTAGAAGTCGATAACTGTATTACTCGTCTACGCTTAACTGTGAAAGACTCAGGTGCAGCAGACAGCGATAAACTGAAGAAACTCGGTGCGGCAGGTGTGGTACCGGTTGGTAAAGGTGGCCTGCAAGTTATCATTGGCCTAGGTAAGGTAGATAAAGTCGCTGAGCAAATGAAGAAGGCACTCGCTTAACGCCAAACCTTGAATGACACGATAAATAATTAGAATTTGTGACGGCTTCACCACCGTCACAACCCCCTGAAGCGCAATTACGACTAGTCACCGTGTATTGCGCTTCATTTTATTGCTCTTCGCTCTATTTAGAACGAGTCTGCTGTAACCACTGCGCCAATCCAGCGCGCGAAACCTTAATACCCTGTTGTTCCTGAAGAGGCATTCGATAATACTCAACAGGAAATTTGAACCGTTCAAGACGACCAGTTAATTGCTCGATAAACCACTCTTTGGTTGGCAGATCAGCACAATCGACAATCGCTACAGGTCGGAATCCAAACTCATCATCTTCAATGGGAACAATAAAAACCTGATTAACCTCAGACAATTGATTGAGTATTCGCTCAATTTCTTCGCAATGAATGTTCTCACCACCAGAAATAAACTGATTGTCGGCACGACCAATAATCGACACTTGTTCGCCATCCCACTCACCAAGATCTTTGCTATCAAACCAGCCGTTGTTATCAACTAATGGCGTTAATTTACCTTGATAGTAATACCCGGACGCGAGCGTCTCGCCACCAATAAAGATACGTTTTTCTTCAATTTTTAGCTGGCGATGGTTAAGGACAAAACCGGCGGTGCTGCTGGCATCAACGGGCTTCGCGGTCACGGTTGAAGCCGCTTCGGTCATGCCGTATCCAAGCCATGTTTCGATACCCATTTGTTGAGCTTCGAGCCCAAGTGCTTCTGGTATATGACTACCACCCAAAAGTACATGCGTTAAAGTAAGTGCTTGCTTACTCTTTAACAATCGATGTAGCTGAGTAGCGACTAATGAAGCGTGACTGCATTCTTCTATATCGGTTTCAAGCTGACCTGTGCCTATTTTGATGCAACCACCAGCCGCCAACCAACGATGAACTATCGCCAGCCCCGACACATGGTACATAGGTAAACTCAGTAACCAAGTGTCACCTTGTTGATAACGAAACACCTCAAGCAGCCCTGACGCAGAACACAAGTGCTGCTCAAGTGTATGAACGACCGCTTTTGGGTTTCCGGTAGAGCCTGAAGTGAATACGATGCTCGCTAGGTTTTGCGGATTGAAGTTGGTCTCTTGAGATGTCGTTATCCGACTGTCATCAACATCGACCTTCACTTCATTTAAACAAGGCAAGGTCACCAACTGAGTATTCAAATCAGCAGTCTCTGAATGCTCTATCCCACTACTGTCTAAAAGCCAAAGGTAGCTTTGTTGATCTGCTTGATATAAGGAATCGAGCTTTTGCTTCAGGCGTAAACTAGGCTGAGGCATCGTAAACGCACAAACCACACCCAAATTGAGTGCGGCAAGGTAAGCCGGGAGCACTTCAGCTTGATTCTTACCAACAATCGTCAGTACATCACCTTCAGATAGGCCTTGATGAGATAGCTGTTGTTGGTACTCACTAACCAACACAAACACTTGCTGCCAAGTATAAGTGCGGTGAGTGGTCACTAACGCTGGTTGAAGTGGGTTTTGCTGCGCCCACTGTACCCAGAGCGGGTGATGATTAGATTGTGGGCGCATCATAGGATAACCAAAAATAGATTAAAAACTTGTTAAGCTAACTAAATTGCCATTCAAATAGTTCGGTCTAAGAAGACCAAATCAATTGTTGCTGGTCAAGTGTAGAGACAGGCAACAGACTCCCCGGCCAAGAAACCTCTAGCTGCTGCTTGAACAAGCCAATCGTATCCAGCCCCGGCACTTCGTTTGGCAAATATTGATGCGCCAAACGAGCAATCTGAGTCAGACCTAGGCTCGACTCAATGCTTGAGCTCAATACAGGTTTCATTCCAAGCTTCTGTGCACGCTCAATGATTGCCACACAACGCTCGACAGAACCAATAAGAGTCGGCTTGATCACGACAGCTTTAACACCAGTAAGGTCGCTAAGATCAAACTCTGGGCTTCGCACCGCTTCTTGCAGTGTTTCGTCCCACGCAATCGCTACGCCGTGGTCGATGGCAAAGGCCAAGCTGTCTTCTGGCTTTTGGCAAGGCTCTTCAATAAAGCTAATGCGCTGACGCAGTGACGGCGAAATGTATTTAATAAACTGCTTCGCTTTCTCTGGCTTCCACGCTCGGTTGGCATCAAGTCTTAGGGTCAAATCAGGGATCGACTCAAGGAATAAGCTAACCAGCATACCATCGCGAATCGCTTCGTAGAGGCCGACTTTCACTTTCGCGACCTTCTCGCCTTGCATCTCATTCAATACAGGGATCAGTTCATCTGGATCGCCTGTACACAAAGGCGCAGCTTGGTAGTTACCTTGAGCGTTAAGATCGCCTCGCAATTCCATCATCGCCATTGAAAAGCCAAACGCGACAGAAGGATACAGCTCGTCGAAAGGAGTTTGAGGCTTATTGTGGCTCCAAAGCTCTAATTCGTGTTGAAGCTGAATGCCAGCTTGTTCGGCATCTTCTTGACTAAAACCGGGCAAAGGTGCAACTTCGCCAAAACCAGTTTTACCATCACACTCTAGTTGGATGATATAGCCAACGCGTTCGTTCAACTTATTGTCGCGAAGAACCACCCCACTATCCATAGGTAATTGATAACGGTAAAGTTTAGCGTGACGCTGAGAATTCACTGAGTTCATAAAGTTTCCTAAAAAACGGGGAACATCAAAACAAAACGAGCCGCTATTAGCGACTCATTTTGAAGAGGAGAAAGACTATGGATTACGCGGGAACTTGTCGAAGTCCGGTCGACGTTTCTCGTTGAATGCGTTGCGGCCTTCTTGGCCTTCCTCTGTCATGTAGAACATCATGGTTGCATTACCAGCCAACTCTTGTAAGCCTGCTTGACCATCACAGTCAGCGTTCAGAGCCGCTTTCAAGCAACGCAGTGCCATTGGGCTGTGTTGAAGAACTTCACGACACCAACGAACGGTCTCTTTTTCTAAGTCAGCGACAGGAACAACGGTGTTTACAAGGCCCATGTCCAGTGCTTCTTGTGCATCGTAGAAGCGGCACAAGAACCAGATTTCACGCGCTTTCTTTTGACCAACGATACGAGCCATGTAAGAAGCACCCCAACCGCCATCGAAAGAACCAACTTTAGGACCCGTCTGACCGAACTGCGCGTTTTCAGCAGCAATAGTAAGGTCTGCCATCATGTGAAGTACATGACCGCCGCCTACTGCCCAACCCGATACCGCTGCGATAACTGGTTTTGGACAAGTACGAATTTGACGTTGGAAATCAAGTACGTTCAGGTGGTGTGTACCTGAATCATCTTGGTAGCCGCCGTAGTCACCACGAATACTTTGGTCACCACCAGAACAGAACGCCTTCTCACCAAGACCCGTCAAAATGATCACGCCTACTTTCTCGTCGTAACGAGCGTCAGCCAGTGCGTTGATCATCTCTTTTACGGTTTGTGGACGGAACGCATTGTGGACTTGAGGACGTGCAATCGTGATTTTTGCAATACCATCGTCAGATTTGTGGTACTGAATATCTTCGTATTGACTGCTTTCATCGCTCCAGTTAACTGCCGCGTAAAGTTCTTCTTCTGTGATGCCTACTGTTTTAGCCATGGTGATTCCCATTGTTCTATTAGAGACCACGACTAACGAGTAGTCGTGACGGTGTTGCTCTGCTTTTGATAGTGCTTGATACGAGAGAATCGCTCAGTCAGATTAACGACGACTGGCGATACATTGGATTATCAGGTTGGAAAACAGCTCAGGTTGCTCAAAATGAACATTATGACCCGCGTAATCCACCTGACTATATTCAAAGCCACTATTCTCTGCTAGCTCCATGAATTTACGATCTTTTTCTCCACATACATAATGCAATAAATGCTCATGAGATTTCAATGTGGCACGTAAATCCGGTTGCTTAGCTAACGAAGTAGATAACAACATATTTGCTACGGATACTCCAAGGTTACCACTACGCTTTATGACCAAAGTTTGTCTTTGCTCATGATTTAGTGAAGAAAAGACGCTTTGTTGATACCAATCGTCTAAAACATCTTCAATCGACTGCTGTGCAAAGCGAACAGCCCATTGCGTATCGTGTACTAACCTTTGTGCTCTTTCTTCATCACATTCCAAGCCAAAGTTGCCACCTTCAATGATGACTTTCTCGAGGTTGAGCGTCTCAAAGCAAGGGCTTGTCACCCCATACATAGCGAGCCTTCCGCCCATAGAATACCCAATCACTACGATAGGATAATCGGCAGGAAGATCGTTGAGAGCCAGTTGGGATGTGATGCACTGGACAATTTTCTTGCAGCAATGATCAAACCCTACCGGATCGATAAAGCGACTTTGTCCGTGTCCGGGTAAATCTATGCAAAGGAGAGGAAAATCCTCAAGGAATGGATGACATGCACTCCAATCATCCCCGCTTCCGAGTAAACCATGTAAGAAAACAAGCAAAGGTTTGTCAGAAGAATCTTGTACAGCTGGGTAATAATCGGAGTAAAGCATGTAAAGTCCTTAGGCTAATGCCTCGGTGAGCATTGAACTGAATTGTTTCAGCAAAGTAGACGCTTGTTCGGGAGGCGTCTTAACTTCCACGAGCAAGGTACCCTGACCCTGTTCGAAATGTTGTTCGATAATGTTTTGATAGCAGTTCAAGGTTTCTGGCGCAGCGTACCCCAACTGGAATTGCGCAGCTGCGTGTTCAAAACTGAAACCATGAGGCATTTGATAAAGTGACTGTTTCTGCTGTTCTGGTACCGGCAATAAATCAAAGATCGCACCACCATCATTGTTGGTCACAACAATAACCATCGGCGTTAAATTATGAGTCAGCAGAGCCAGTGAGTTGAGGTCGTAAAGCAAAGAAGTATCGCCAATCAACATCAACAAAGGATTTTGGTTGGCTTTCACTACACCCGCAGCCGTTGCCACCAAGCCATCAATGCCCGATGCACCACGATTGCTGTAAACCCGATTCGCAGATATTGACGACAGCATATCCACCAGCCTTACCATCAAGCTGTTTCCCACAAACAACTCTCTGTCTTTAAGTCTAGACGACAAGTCAACAGCAACACTCAACTCGGTCAGTTGGTCATTATTGGATATTTGTGCGAGTGCGAGTTGCTGAACGGTATTAGCCACCTCGATTAAAGGCGTCGCCCAACCCGAATGTTTGCCCAACAAAGTTGGCAGGTGTTGATCGGTTATCCAGGACTCAATATTGGAAACAATATGAGTTTGAGGCAGATGGTCTTGATTTATACGGTGCGCATCAGGTGAAACCACGACATATTGCGTGCAATCGAACCAAGCCGCTTGTGACTTAACCCATTGGTTTAATCGCTTAGAAACAATGCGCTCACCAAACTGAAGAATGAAATCACACTGGTTGAGTTGCTCTTTGACTGAGTCACTCTGTAACCAGAGATCATAATGCTTCCAATCACTGCTCACGCCCGATTGAGGATCACAGAAAATTGGCCAGCCCAAAGCCGAAGCAAACTGCTGCGCTTTTGTTGCCGCTCCTTTATCAATCGAACCAATAATCACCGCACCTTTACGCGCTAGGTAATCGCCCGGCGCTATCGGCTGTACAGTCAAATGGTTGGGTAAACAGGTATTAGAATACGGGGTTGTTGACGAGCTCCACCCAGCGATACTGTTAGTGTAGTCAGCATACATGTCAGCACTGTTCTTAGAATAGAGCGGCTCTGGGAACGGACAATTGATATGAATCGCACCGCCCACATTGCGTTGTTTCGCAAGCGCGCTATCAACCGATGTTAGAAGCCAATTCAATGAAATCTGTGTGGTTGGACTTGGTAGATATAAAGCACTTTCAACATGGGAAGAAAAGATACCCTGTTGTTGAATCGCTTGATTGGCACCACAGTCGACCAAGTCGATGGGTCTATCAGAGGTCAGCAAGATCAGCTTCTCTCGTGTCAGCCCAGATTCAGCCGTCGCAGGAAGCAAATTCGCCACAGCGGTTCCTGATGTCACAATCACCGCAACTGGCTTGTTGCTGGCTTTAGCTAAGCCTAACGCTAAGAACCCAAGACCACGCTCATCAAAGTGCGTGTGTAAGTTTAACTTGGGATTAGCTTCAGCTTCGAGAGTTAATGGCGTTGAGCGAGAGCCCGGTGCAACACAAACATGTTCAACGCCATTGCGTGCAAGTTCTTCAAGTAACGTGTGACACCAAACTCTGTTTAATACGGCTTGGTCGTGATTCATGACGCCACACCTAATGGTGGGTGATCAGAAATGAGGCTGAGCAGAGTCGACATCTTCTTGTTCAGCTCTTGCCATTCATGTTCGGCAACCGATCCCGGCACGATCCCCGCGCCAGCAAACAGTTGTACTTGATCGTTTACAATCAAGGCGCTTCGAATCGCCACGCAGAATTCCGCTCTCTGATGACTGATATAGCCTACAGAGCCTGCATACCAGCCTCGAGCAAACGGTTCGTGTTCTAGAATGAAATCCATCGCTTCTTTACGCGGCAAACCCGCTACCGCCGCTGTTGGTTGTAAAGCAGCAAGCAACTGCACACCATTAACGCCATTGTTGAGCTGAGCATGGATATTGCGCTTCAAATGCTGCACCTTGCGCAAGCGCACTAGACGCGCATCCTTTTCAACATGGACCGTTTGAGAATGAGGAGTGAGACGCTCAATGATGTCGTCGACCACATACTGGTTCTCATTGAGGTTTTTGCTGTCTTGAGAAAGCCAGTTGGCCAGTTCCATATCCTCAGTTGCGTTCTCTCCGCGACCAATGGTCCCAGCAAGCGCTTCGGTATCGAGCTCAGTACCATGTCGGCTATATAAGCGTTCAGGTGTCGAGCCAATGAAACTATGTTTAGAATCCAGCACCAACATAAAGTGGAAACTGTGGTGATTTTGCAGATAGCTGGCTTTAAGTAATTGAGCTGCGCAGATTGGCGCATCGAGCTGCAGTGTGGTTTTACGCGCTAAAACGACTTTTTTGTACTCTTCGTCGCTAATGCCTTGCAGCACTTTATCGACAAGGTTGCCCCACTGCTCTCTTTCTGGAACGTGATTAATTTGTTCAATATGGGCAGACAAAGGCGCCAATATCGCGGCTTCTACAGAAAGCTTATTCAAAGCATTAATAGAAGAAACACGATCAGGGGACAAGTTAACCGCCAGCGACCAAGTATTGTCAAAGCGGATCAATTCAACCTGAGGAAGGAAGAAAAACGACTCCATGCAGCGACGGTTCTTTGCGGTGTGCCCGTCAAACGAGCGTCCACCCCAGATTCGTTGGTCTTCACCAAGAATCGCGTACGCGGGTGCAGGATCTGAAAACGTATGTAACTGTCCGAGCGCAACAACCTCTTCACGAGTGTCGCGTGACTGCCAGTAGAACTTAGGAAAGAGCGGTTGAGCATGAAGCCATTCTATAAATGCAAACGATGGTTTTTGCGTTAGAACTTCAACACAACGAACTTCGCTTGCTTGGGCATTTTGTACTCGCTCAATCAAAGCGGAGATAGTTTGCTGGAAATGTGACAAATCGACCTCGTTCACATCTAAATTATTATTATATTAGTTTGATACTTTATGGGCAGTACCCACTTAGATCAAGAATGTACTATATCTTTTCAACATTCCTGTGATTTTAAGCGATCCCGCCCCTTTATTCATCTTAGCCAATAACCAAGAAAGCGATTAATTAAAATTTAGAAAAGAGTGACAACAAAAAGGCTAAACGTGACACTGAAATGCGACATTCATCAGATTTTTATTCTATCAAACGCCATTTTGCGGTACTTTAATAAAGTATTTAAATTAATTTCAGGAAATCGGCAATGCAAAATATCGGGATGTCGTCAAAACTCAACAGCGTATGCTACGAAATCAGGGGGCCTGTACTCAAACATGCTAAGCGCATGGAAGAAGAAGGGCATAAAATACTGAAGCTTAATATTGGTAACCCCGCCCCATTTGGTTTTGACGCCCCTGATGAAATCCTTGTTGACGTAATCCGTAACCTACCGACATCTCAAGGTTACTGCGACTCAAAAGGCATCTATTCAGCCCGCAAAGCGGTTGTTCAGCACTACCAGAAAAAAGGCCTACGTAACCTTGATGTAGAAGACGTTTACATTGGTAACGGCGCATCAGAGCTTATCGTTATGTCTATGCAAGCGCTACTGGATAATGGTGATGAAATCTTAGTTCCCGCTCCGGACTACCCACTATGGACAGCGTCTGTTGCGCTTTCTGGTGGTACACCGGTTCACTACATGTGTGATGAAGATGCTGATTGGTATCCAGATTTAGATGACATGCGTGCGAAGATCTCACCAAAGACGCGCGGCATCGTTCTTATCAACCCGAACAACCCAACAGGCGCGGTATACAGCCGTGATTTCCTATTACAAGTGGTTGAGATTGCTCGCGAGCACGGTTTGATCATCTTCGCCGATGAGATCTACGACAAAGTACTTTACGACGGTGCGGTACACACTTCAGTGGCGACACTTGCGGAAGACGTACTAATGGTGACGTTCAACGGCCTATCTAAAGCTTATCGTGTATGTGGTTTCCGTGGTGGTTGGATGTTCTTAACAGGCCCTAAACACCTAGCGAAAGGCTACGTTGAAGGACTAGAAATGCTGGCCTCAATGCGTTTGTGCGCCAATGTTCCGATGCAACATGCCATCCAAACCGCACTCGGTGGCTATCAGAGCATCAATGAGCTGATTCTTCCAGGCGGTCGACTGCTTGAACAGCGTGACCGTGCATGGGAACTGATCAACAAGATCCCTGGCGTTTCTTGTGTGAAACCGAAAGGCGCAATGTACCTGTTCCCTAAAATCGACACAAACATGTACAACATCAAAGACGATCAGAAGTTTGTACTCGACTTCCTTAAGCAAGAGAAAGTGTTATTGGTTCAAGGTACTGGCTTCAACTGGCCGAAACCGGACCACTTCCGCATCGTGACTCTGCCGCACATCGAAGATCTAGAAATCGCGATTGGTCGTCTAGAGCGCTTCTTACAGACTTACAGCCAAGACGACCTCATCGAAGGTTAATAAGCACAAAGAAAGATGGCTACAATTTGCTGTTTTAAAAGACTTTAACTTGTATTCATTCACTTCTATGCTTAAAAGGCTCCTGTTTAGGAGCCTTTTTTGTATCCGCTGTCTCGTATGCCTGCGCAAACACAAAATACGAGTGGAGCACTCTCTAGATAGGACATTTATGAAACAGAGCCATTTCTTTGCCCATCTCGCACGTATGAAGCTAATTCAACGCTGGCCCCTGATGCGATCGGTCTCAAGCGAGAACATTTCAGAACATAGCCTACAAGTTGCTTTCGTGGCACACGCTTTGGCGCTGATCAAAAACAAGAAGTTTGATGGTCAGCTTAACCCCGAACACATTGCTCTGCTTGGCATGTACCACGACACCAGTGAGGTACTGACGGGTGATTTGCCAACGCCTGTTAAATACTACAACCCGGACATTGCACAAGAGTATAAGAAGATAGAAGCCGCAGCAGAACAAAGACTGCTTTCGATGTTGCCAGAAGAATTCCGAGACGACTTCTCCCCCTTCTTAATATCTGGTACTGCGAGTAAAGAAGAGCAAAGCATCGTCAAGCAGGCCGACACCATCTGTGCTTACCTGAAATGCTTGGAAGAGCTCAGTGCGGGCAATCATGAATACGAGCAAGCCAAGCGCCGACTGGAAGAGACACTCGAACAACGCAAAAGCCCAGAAATGGACTACTTTCTCACCACATTTGCGCCGAGCTTTGAATTATCACTAGACGAGATAAGCTAGCTGGGTATAAGTTGTTTTTAATTAGCTAAATAAAATCAATTTGATAGGTGCTATTTTGAATTCTCCACTCGAACCACCCTTTGTACTCGAACAGGAATGGCAGTATCGAAATGACGATGAACACAAAATAAGACGTGATGATCACCGCAGCCCGTATCAGCGTGACCGTGCGCGCGTGCTTCACTCTGCTGCTTTCCGTCGCTTACAAGCGAAAACCCAGATCCATGGCACCACGGTCAATGACTTTCACCGAACACGCCTTACCCACTCCCTCGAAGCGGCGCAACTTGGCACCGGTATCGTCGCTCAATTGAAGAAAAAGCAACCCGAATTTCGAGACCTATTGCCCTCAGACAGTTTGATTGATTCACTGTGTTTGGCTCACGACATCGGTCATCCACCATACGGACATGGTGGCGAAGTCGCACTCAACTACATGATGCGCGACCACGGCGGCTTTGAGGGCAACGCTCAAACGTTTCGTATTGTCACACAGCTAGAACCTTACACTGAACATCACGGGATGAACCTATCTCGACGCACTTTGTTAGGTCTGATTAAGTACCCTTCTCTGCTTAGTGAGGTTCAAGCTAAATTACAGTCTGAGCCCGTTAAGCATCAACGACAGCTCCGTGCTAAAGATTGGATGCCAGCAAAAGGCATCTACGATCATGATGAAGAACTGTTTAACTGGGTGCTTGAGCCGCTTTCAAGCAGCGACCAACAGCTCCTAAAACAGAAAAGAAAAACACACACCGAGCCACTTGAACATAACAAGACCAAATATAAGTCGCTGGATTGTTCGATCATGGAGTTGGCTGATGACATCGCGTATGGCGTGCATGATTTAGAAGATGCGATTGTGCTTGGTTCTGTGACCAAAGCTCAGTGGGTCGAATCGGCTTATCCTCAACTGAAAGAGATGGCCGACCCATGGATTTGTGAACACCTAGATTCAATCACAGAGATGCTTTTCTCTGGTGAACAGTATCGTCGAAAGGATGCGATTGGTGGGATAGTCAACGCCCTGTTGACCAGCATCTCGATTAAGCGAGTGGATGCTAACTTTGAGAATGTGCTTTTGGCATACAATGCGGTGCTTGAACCGAGCATGGACGGCACGCTCGATAAACTGAAACACTTTGTCAGCGAGTTCGTGATTCAAGTGCCACAGGTTCAAGTCATCGAATACAAAGGCCAACAGATCATCATGGATATGTTTGAAGCATTCAGCGCAGATCCGGAACGCTTGCTGCCACTACCCATCAAGAAGCAATGGCTACAACATCAAGATGAATCAAGAAAAATGCGCGTGATAGCGGATTACATCTCATCGATGACCGATGATCTTGCGCAGAAAATGCATCAGCAGCTGTTCTCGGCTCATACCGAGTTTTAACTCCTGACTCGTACCAGTGAATCGGCTTAATCTAAGTAGTTTTTCTCAAACACACCCGGCGGCATTTGATTGATTTGAAACTGAATCATTTGGTCAAATGCCGTTAGCAAAGGGCTAAAGTCGCCATCTCTCTCTAACAAGCTAAGCAAATGATAGCCAGCTTCAACGGTTGAAAGGCTGTTTTCACTGGGTGCTTTGCGAATTCGGTAGTTACCCTTGAGATCTTTCGGTAAATGAACCGTGTTCAACGCATGCAAGTTACTCGATACTTGCCACATCTTGAATGCCTTTTTCCACGTACCATCCAATAAAATTACACGCAGCTTCTTATTAGGACATGTCGCAGACTCAACTGAAGCAGAATTTTCGCTTGGGTATAAAATCACATGTTGGTACTGTTCATCGGCCAGCAATGCGTTCAGTTGTTCATTTTCTGAAAAGTCTTCACCGACAAGCGTCACACTGTTATTTAGAGACAACGAGAGAATACGCGCCGTTCCCATCGGACGATACTCTTCTGATGGGTGCTGAAGAATGATAAGCTCAACATTCGATTCGAGTGGTGTAACCCACTGACAAATACAAGCTTTCAAAGCCTTGCTGCATTGGGGGCAATAACGAGACATGGATTTAATGTGTACCCTGTTTTAATTTTCACTTCACTTTTATGCGTCTTATTCCAATTTGAGCCAATACAAGCTTGGGTCGTTTGGGATAGCAATGCGATTGCCGAAGGGCAATGGTGGCGAATCCTAACAGGAAACTTTTCACATACCAACTACTCGCATCTTCTGATGAATCTAGCAGGCTTGTGGATCATCAGCTACCTGTTTCAACCGAGTAAAAAACAGCTTGTTGTTGCTTTGCTTGTGATCAGTTTAGTGACTGGCGTCTCTCTGTTATTTTCAAGCATTCAGATCTACGTTGGCCTATCGGGCACTTTGCATGGGTTATTTGGCTTGTTCGCGCTCAGAGAGGCTTTAAACGGCAGGAAATCTAGTTGGCTGTTAGTGTTCGGATTGGTCGCTAAAATCGCTTGGGAGCAGCTTATTGGTCCTTCTAGTACGACTGGCGAACTGATTAACGCTCGCGTAGCAATTGAAGCCCACCTAGCAGGTGCACTGGCTGGAGGCTTCATAGCTGTCGTTTCATTTCTAATGAATAAAAAAACGGATCAAAGCTGAATTCTTTCGCGATTCTTTTCAACCGTCGCTTGACCTATTCCTTTGACACTCACCAAATCATCAGCAGTCGTAAATGCCCCGTTCTGATCTCTGTAATCGACGATCTCTTTGGCTTTCTTATCACCCACGCCAACCAATAGTGCTGAAAGTTCTTCTGCTGTCGCGGTATTGATGTTGACCGTAATCTCAATGCCATCGTAAAGCTCAGCCTTAGTTGGGCTGTCTGCAAACACGGCAGGGCTTAAGAGCACCAGAAATGAAAGAATTAATGTTGAATATATCGTGCGCATAAATCGTTCCTTTGTTCAAAAAACGTAACTTATGCATTTGCCGCGCTAGATAACACAATCACCAGATAAAAATAAAGCGGGTCACCTAGGTGACCCGCTTCGTTATACATCTTATTTTCATCAGCTTGTTTGTTGGCTCACAAATCTGAATTGGAGCTTAACAATCATATGTTGATTCTCGGTAGTCAACTCTAACTTGAGCTTGCTACCGAGGGAATCAAACGCTTACTGACCTTGACCCACTACGTAGTATTCAACGTCTGCGTTTTTACGAAGTACGTTTAGTACGTTAGTCAGGTCTTGCTGGTTACCAACTCGCTCCAACTGTGCACCAATTTGAGTGCTGTAAGCTGGGTTGATTTCAGCAGTCACTTTAGAAAGCTCAACAACAACGATGTTACCGTCTTGGTCTTTAGATTGACCGAACACAGCTTGACCTGCTTCTGGTTTCGCTAGAGCGAATACAGATACCGCTAATGGCGAGTTACGGTCAATCGTTTCAAGTTCAGTGAACTCAAGGTTGTTGTCCGCTAGCACTGCTTCATTGCCTTGCTCAAGTTCGTTCACTAGAGAAACACCTAGCTCAACCGCTTGCTGCTCTGCTTGTACAGCAGACAATGCAGCAACAACTTGATCTTTCACTTCAGCTAGAGGAAGAACTGTCTCGTCACGAGTCTCTTCTACACGAACAACAATTACGTGCTCAGGTGCAACTTCGATAACTTCCGAGTTTAGACCGTCTTCTTTCACTTCAGGGCTCAAGATAGCTTGCATAACTGCAGGCGTCATCAGAACTTCTGGAGCGTCGACTTGAGAGATGAAATCTGTTGTTGTGATCTTCGCGTTGATAGCTTCTGCAGAATCATCTAGAGAATCTGGGAATTCAAACGCTACTTTTTCTAGCTCGGTTTGTTGCTCGTAGAACTGATCAACTGCGTGTTGGTCTAGAAGCTCTGTCTTAATCTCTGCCGCTACTTCAGTGTAAGGCTGAGCTTGAGACGCTTTTAGTTCGTCTAGCTTGATGATGTGGTAGCCGAAATCAGATTTAACTAGGCCAGTCGTATCACCAATATTCTCAAGAGCGAAAGCCGCGTCTTCAAATGCTGGATCCATAACATCGCGTTCAATCCAACCTAAATCACCACCAACATCTGCACTACCGAAGTCGTCAGATTTCTCTTCCGCTAGCGTAGCAAAATCAGCACCTGCATTTAGCTCGTCTAGGATTGACTGAGCTTTCGCTTCGTCGTCGCCTTGAACTAGGATGTGGCTAACTTTACGTTGCTCTTCAGTTGAGTACTTGTCTAGGTGCTCTTGGTAGTATTTCTGTGCTTCTTCATCGCTTACTTCAAGCTGAGACTTAAGTGCTTCAGCAGAAAGCTCAATGTAAGATACCTTCGCTTGCTCTGGACGAGTGTAAGCTGCAGGGTTCTCTTGGTAGTACTGTTCGATCTGTTCGTCAGTTAACTCGATGCCTTTTGCAAGGTCAGCAACAGACAGTGTCACTGTGCGAATATCACGAGTTTGTGCGATAAGCTTGCTCTGAGTATCGATTTCGCCCTGAAGAACGAATTCACTGCCTTGAAGTGCAGTCACAAGCTGGTTGCGCATTAGGTCACGACGCATGTATTCAGCGAAGCTCTCTGCGCTGAAACCTGCACGACGTAGTGCTGCTTGGTAAACTTCTTGGTCGAATTGACCAGCCGTTTGGAACTGAGGCATTTCTAGAATCATGGTACGGATTTGAGAATCACTGATTCGTAGGCCTAGAGACTCAGCTTGCTGCTCAAGCAGTACATCATTGATCATGCGATCAAGTACTGATTTACGGAAAGACTCTACGTAAGCAGGGTCTGCAAGCATTTGCGCGAAGTAATCGCCAAGTTGAGACTGCATACGGTTACGTTCGTTTTGGTAAGCCTGTTCGAACTCACCACGAGCAATTTCTGTGTTGCCAACTTTAGCTGCTGCGTTGTTACCGCCACCGGTGATGTAGCTGCCTACACCTGCGAATACGAATGACAGGATAATCAACCCAAGGATAATTTTTACCGCGATGCTATTCACGCCTTCGCGTAATCGATCCATCATAATTTAAGTGCTCTCCGGATATGAAGCATTGGCTTCAAAATAAAAATCTATTCACGCGATATTATCAGAAAAAGAAATGCGCATCAGTAGGATGCGCATAATTTAAATAAGTTCAATGTGCTTTGTACACATACTGTTTAAGAATGAAACATCATTTTTCAAACAGTAAACGCATTTTACTGCCTTCCCCTCTTAAATGGAGGTTTCAGCAGTGAAAATTAGTTACATGCGTCTTTAAGTGCTTTACCCGCTTTGAAGCCAGGTACTTTAGCTTCTGCGATTTGGATCTCTTCACCAGTTTTTGGGTTACGACCTGTACGAGCAGCACGAGTACGAACACTGAAAGTACCAAAGCCAACAAGTGCAACTTGGTCGCCTGATTGTAGCGTTGTGCCAACTGCTTCGATGAATGCGTCTAGAGCGCGGCCAGCTGAAGCTTTAGAGATGTCTGCGTTTTCTGCGATTGATTCTACTAGTTGTGTTTTATTCACTGTTTTTCCCCTATGTGTCATCTGTGACTACTTCTGATGACTGTACGTTCCATTTTGGTTTTAATTTAGCCGCAAGCCTTATTGCAAAAGGGCTGCCGCTTTGATCAATAACTTAGCGTCCAAAAAAAACGCTGACAAGCCTTTTCGAGCCTATCAGCGTAATTCTTTACTTATTTTTGCTATGCATCACTATTTTTTCACGTCAAACTCGACCCCTGACGGATCTCGTTCTAGCGCGACTTTGAGTACTTCATCAATCCACTGAACCGGGATCACCTTCAAGTCAGCGATTACGTTGTCTGGAATCTCTTCCAAATCACGCTCATTGTCTTTAGGAATCAGTACAGTTTTGATGCCGCCACGGTGTGCTGCAAGCAGTTTTTCTTTCAAGCCACCGATAGGTAAAACTTCACCACGAAGGGTAATTTCACCTGTCATACCGACCTCAGCTTTAACCGGATTACCCGTCAAGCTAGAGACAAGTGCAGTACACATTGCGATACCCGCACTCGGGCCATCTTTCGGTGTAGCACCTTCTGGTACGTGAACGTGAATATCGCGCTTTTCGTAGAAATCTGAGTTAATACCCAGTTTTTCTGCACGAGAACGAACCACGGTCATTGCCGCTTGGATCGATTCTTTCATCACATCGCCAAGTGAACCGGTTTGCGTTAGCTTACCTTTACCCGGCATTGCTTCAGTTTCGATAGTCAGTAGATCACCACCAACTTGAGTCCAAGCTAAACCAGTCACTTGACCAATACGGTTGCTTTCATCCGCTTTACCGAAGTCATGACGTTGAACGCCTAAGTACTCTTTCAGGTTATCAATGTTAACCGTTACAGACTTAAGGTCGCTGTCTAGCAAGATGTTCTTCACTGCTTTACGACAGATCTTAGAGATTTCACGCTCTAGGCTACGTACACCCGCTTCACGCGTGTAGTAACGAATGATGCCGATGATTGCAGAGTCTTCAATCTCAATCTCATGAGGCTTAAGACCGTTGCGTTGAACTTGCTTGTCCAATAGGTGGCTCTTAGCAATGTTCAGCTTTTCATCTTCTGTGTAACCAGACAGACGAATGACTTCCATACGGTCCAGCAGTGGGCCAGGAATGTCCATCGAGTTAGACGTTGCAACGAACATCACATCAGACAGATCGTAATCGACTTCTAGATAGTGATCGTTGAATGCATTGTTTTGCTCAGGGTCTAGAACTTCTAGAAGCGCTGAAGACGGGTCGCCACGCATATCAGAAGACATCTTATCGATTTCATCTAATAGGAACAGTGGGTTCTTAACGCCAACTTTAGACATCTTCTGGATTAATTTACCCGGAAGTGAACCGATGTACGTACGACGGTGACCACGAATCTCAGCTTCATCACGAACGCCACCTAGTGCCATACGTGTGTACTTACGACCCGTTGCCGCAGCAATCGAACGACCTAGCGAGGTTTTACCTACACCAGGAGGACCTACAAGACAAAGGATTGGGCCTTTTAGCTTGTTGATACGGTTTTGTACTGCCAAGTATTCAAGAATACGTTCTTTAACACGCTCTAAGCCGTAGTGATCTTCGTTTAAGATCTCTTCCGCTTTCGCTAAATTCTTTTTCACTTTTGAACGCTTAGCCCAAGGAACGCCAACCATCCAATCAATGTAGCTACGTACTACTGTTGCTTCAGCAGACATTGGCGACATCATTTTCAGTTTTTGCAGTTCTTGCTCAGTTTTCTCACGAGCTTCTTGAGGCATCTTAGAATCTTCGATCTTCTTCTTCAGAGTCTCGAATTCATCAGGTGCGTCGTCCATCTCGCCAAGTTCTTTCTGAATCGCTTTCATTTGCTCATTCAGGTAGTACTCACGCTGAGATTTTTCCATCTGCTTCTTAACGCGGCCACGGATGCGTTTTTCAACTTGCAGGATGTCAATTTCTGACTCCATTTGGCCCATCAAGAATTCCAGACGTTCAGTCACATCTAAGATTTCTAGAACGTGCTGCTTGTCTACCAGTTTAAGTGGCATGTGCGCAGCAATCGTATCAGCAAGGCGAGCTGCCTCATCAATACCGTTCAGAGACGTTAGAACCTCTGGAGGAATCTTTTTGTTTAGCTTAATAAAGCCTTCGAATTGATTGATCGCACTGCGAACAACCACTTCTTGTTCTTTTTCGTCAAGTTCTGAGGTAACAACGTATTCGGCATCCGCTAAGAAGAATTCACTTTCTTTGAATTGGTGAATTTTTGCACGCTGCTGACCTTCAACAAGTACTTTAACCGTACCATCAGGGAGCTTTAATAACTGAAGAATAGTAGCGACTGTACCTACGTTAAATAGGTCGTCGATTGAAGGCTCATCAGTGTCCGCTTCTTTCTGCGCTACAAGTAGTACTTGTTTGTTAGCTTCCATTGCCGATTCAAGGCATGTAATCGATTTTTCACGACCGACAAACAATGGAATAACCATGTGTGGGTAAACCACTACATCACGTAGAGGTAGCACGGGGATTTCGATACGCTCGGAACGTTCCAAGTTCATATATTTCTCTCTTCCGCTTTAACTTATAAAGCAGTATATGGGGCTTAAACGACTGGATTCAATGGAAGAATAAAAAAAAGGAGGTAATTGCTTACCTCCTTTTTCAATTTGAGTGACTTGTCTAAAAAAGACCTACTCTGCAACAGCTGCTTGGTTATCTGAGTTGCTGTAAATCAACAGTGGTTCTGACTCACCATTAATTACCGACTCATCAATCACAACCTTGCTTACATCAGTTGAAGATGGCAGTTCGTACATAGTTTCTAGTAGAACACCCTCCAAGATAGAGCGTAGACCACGAGCACCTGTTTTACGGTTCATTGCTTTCTTAGCAATTGCGCGTAGGGCATCTTCACGGAATTCTAACTCTGTATCCTCAAGCTCAAATAATGCTGCGTACTGTTTTGTCAGTGCATTCTTTGGCTCACATAGGATTTGGATTAGCGCTTCTTCATCAAGCTCTGTCAGTGTTGTTGTCACAGGTAGACGACCAATGAACTCTGGAATCAGACCATATTTCACTAGATCTTCAGGTTCTACTTGAGTGAACAATTCACCGATAGTTTTGGTTTCATCTTTTGAACGCACTTCTGCGCCAAAGCCGATACCTGAACCTGTTTCTACACGCTGTTCAATCACTTTATCTAGGCCTGCAAACGCACCACCACAGATAAATAGGATCTTAGACGTGTCCACTTGCAAGAACTCTTGCTGTGGATGCTTACGACCACCTTGAGGTGGAACTGAAGCAACTGTACCTTCAACAAGTTTTAGTAGAGCTTGCTGTACACCTTCACCAGACACGTCACGCGTGATTGATGGGTTTTCAGCTTTACGAGAAATCTTGTCGATTTCATCGATGTAAACAATGCCGCGTTCCGCTTTCGCTACGTCGTAATCACATTTCTGAAGCAACTTCTGGATGATATTTTCAACATCTTCGCCCACGTAACCTGCTTCGGTTAGTGTTGTTGCGTCTGCCATTGTGAAAGGAACGTCTAGGAAACGAGCCAATGTTTCAGCCAGTAGTGTTTTACCACTACCAGTAGGACCGATAAGAAGAATGTTACTCTTACCTAGCTCTACGCCTTCAGCTGTCGTATCACCATTACGTAAACGCTTGTAGTGGTTATAAACTGCAACTGCTAGCACTTTCTTCGCGTATTCTTGACCGATTACATAGTCGTCAAGATGCTCACGAATCTCACGCGGCGTTGGCAGCGATTCCGATTCTTTCTTAGGAAGAACATCTTTAATTTCTTCACGAATAATGTCGTTACAAAGATCGACACATTCATCACAAATGTAAACAGAAGGACCTGCGATTAACTTGCGAACTTCGTGTTGGCTTTTGCCACAGAAAGAGCAGTAAAGCAGTTTACCGCTACCACCCTCTTTGCTTTTATCTGTCATTCGCTAACCTCTTAGCCTTAACTCTCTATGCTTGAGTGTATATCAATTTGAATCACTTTGCGTTAAACAATTGCCCTGCAATTATTGACCGCGGTGATTAAGAACTGAATCCACCAAGCCGTATTCTACTGCTTGATCAGCAGACATGAAGTTATCACGATCTGTATCGCGCTCAACAACTTCTAGAGGCTGACCAGTGTGCTCTGCCAATAGTTTGTTTAGCTTTTGTTTGATCGTTAGGATCTCTTGCGCGTGAATTTGAATATCAGACGCTTGGCCTTGGAAGCCGCCAAGTGGCTGGTGAATCATTACACGTGAGTTTGGAAGCACGTGACGCTTACCAGGAGTACCACCCGCTAGTAAGAATGCACCCATAGAGCAAGCTTGACCCATACATACTGTGCTCACGTTTGGCTTGATGAACTGCATTGTGTCGTAGATAGACATGCCTGCTGTTACGCTACCGCCAGGTGAGTTGATGTAAAGATAGATATCTTTGTCTGGGTTTTCTGATTCCAAGAAAAGCAGTTGAGCCACGACAAGATTTGCCATGTGGTCTTCCACTTGACCTGTTAAGAAAATGATACGTTCTTTTAATAGACGAGAATAAATATCGTAAGAACGTTCACCACGGGAAGTCTGTTCAACCACCATAGGAACTAGTGCGTCCATAATCGATGGCATTGTATTTTTTTCTTGGTAGCTCATATTCTTATGTCCCTAAAATAAATGGCCCGAATGATTAAATCATACGGACCATTGTTAGCAGAATTGTTGACCGTACGTCAACCTTCTACGTCAGATATTACTATATTAAGCAGGTTGCTGATTCATTAGCTCGTTGAAGCTAACTTCTTTATCAGAAACTTGAGCTTTAGCGATGATTGCATCAATAGCTTGCTCTTCTAGAGCAACATTGCGCATGTTGTTCATCATTTGCTCGTTTTGCTCGTAGTAAGCAATAACTTCTGTTGGATCTTCGTATGCTGTAGCCATCTCTTCGATGATAGCTTTAACTTTCTCGTCGTCAGCTTTTAGCTCTTCAGTCTTGATTACTTCACCAAGAAGAAGACCTACAACTACGCGACGTTTAGCTTGCTCTTCGAACAGCTCACGTGGAAGTTGGTCAGCAGCTTCAGTGTTGCCACCGAAACGTTGAGCAGCTTGTTGACGTAGAACACCGATTTCTTGATCGATAAGAGCAGAAGGTACGTCGATGTTGTTTTCGTTAACTAGACCGTCGATAGCTTGCTCTTTGATGCGGTTCTTAACAGCTTGCTTAAGCTCACGCTCCATGTTCTTACGAACTTCAGCTTTAAGACCTTCAACGCCGTCAGCAGCGCCGAACTTAGAAACGAATTCTTCGTTTAGTTCTGGAAGTTCACGAGCTTCAACTTTGTTCAGCTTGATAGAGAACTTAGCTGCTTTACCTTTTAGGTTTTCAGCGTGGTAATCTTCTGGGAAGTTTACGTCGATTTCGAATTCCATACCTGCTGTTTTACCAACGATACCGTCTTCGAAGCCAGGGATCATGCGACCAGCGCCCATCTCTAGTGGGAAGTTCTCAGCTTTGCCGCCTTCAAACTCTTCACCGTCGATAGAACCAACGAAGTCGATAGTTGCACGAGAACCAGCGTCAGCAGCAGCTTCAACTTCAGTCCAAGTTGCTTGTTGCTTACGTAGAGTTTCGATCATCTCTTCAACGTCAGCTTCTTTAACTTCTACTGCTGGTTTCTCAACAGTGATGTTTTCTAGACCTTTCAGCTCAACTTCTGGGTAAACTTCAAAAGTTGCGTTGAATACTAGGTCAGCGCCTTCGTTGTTTTCAACTGGTGCGAAAGTAGGTGCGCCAGCTGGGTTGATTTTCTCTTTAACGATCGCTTCGATGAAGTGACGTTGCATTACTTCGCCCATCACGTCTTGACGTACTGCTTTGCCGTACATTTTAGCAACCATCTTCATTGGCACTTTGCCTTTACGGAAACCATCGAAACGACGGTTTTTCGCGATGTTGCGTAGTTCAGCTGTAACTGCATCTTCGATGTTAGCAGCAGGAACAGTAATATTAAGACGGCGCTCTAGGCCTTCTAGCGTTTCAACAGTAACTTGCATTATATAAACCTCAAAACTGGCTCAGTAATCTGAGCATATGAGCCGTAACTTAGCTTTAATTCAAAAGCAGACGTTGTTGGCTGCATCCTTGTGTAGTGCTCTATCCGAACACCTAATTTAAAATCGAGCATTGATGTCTGAATTGATTATTCAACCAAACACCAGACTAATCAGCGATATCTTCGTTCTTCACACGTCGATTAAAACGTAATAAAGCTTGTTTTCATAAACAAGAAAGGTATCTCCGATTAGCCTCAGGACAGAAATTTTAGACGCGACATTCTAGCGATCTGTTTAATCTCTGTCGAGCCGTTCACCTCTGCATGATGATGAATGCTCTAAATTCGTCCAACTAAGTGATACAAAAACGATCAAATCATCACTTAGCACAACAGAAATGGGGACAATAGCGACTTTTTCAAGGGAATCGAGGGCTTTTTTTGCTAAAAACCTTAAAAAGAGATCTTGCTCTTGTTTTACCCCTCAGAGTCGATAACTTTTTCAACAATCCCCGTTACAAACCCTTAACCTACACCCATCTGTTCACTCTCTGCTTTCAGCAAAAACTACCGCTATTTGCTACCATAAACGAGAGAAGACAGGCTTGATTGTTTACTAAAGAAATCAGCGGAGAGCCTTCATGTTTCAAGCTTTTAGAATCCCAATACTGTTAATGGTCACATACAGTTTACTGATGGTGTTTGGCGGTCATTGGGTGTGGAGCACAAGCCATGAAAGTTTGTTAAATGATCATCAATCTAAGCTGGACCGCTTTTCTGTTCATATTTCAAGCCAATTGGATAAGTTCGCGCACATTCCAGAACTGCTTTCAAAAGACAAAGAGCTGGTCGATGCCCTGCACTCTCCAAGTAACTCTGCGCAAACCGAGCTCACTAATCGTTATCTAGAGCACGTAAACTCGGTGATTCAAGCATCCGACACCTACCTACTAGACAGTATCGGCACCACCATTGCAGCCAGTAACTGGAATCAACCGCATTCTTTTATTCGTCGTAATTTTGCTTTCCGTCCTTACTTTCAAGAAGCGATTATTGGCAATGAAAATCAATATTTTGCGCTAGGTTCAACCTCAGGAAAGCGAGGCTATTATTATTCTTATCCCGTCTCATATGCCGCCGAGATTATTGGCGTCATTGTCGTAAAGATGGATTTATCGCTGATTGAAGCAAGTTGGAAAGGCAAACAGAGTTTTTTTGTTGCTGACGATAAAGACCAGATCGTATTTATGTCGAGTAACCCTGAATGGCTTTTCAAAAGCCTTGAGCCGCTAAGCGAAGCGCAACACACTCGAATTCAGGAAAGCAGGCAGTATCTCGATACCAAAATAGAAAGCCTGCACTTCTCTGGCGATTTAGACAGTGCCACTAGTCGTATTGAGTCGCCACACAAACTCGTCCAAGAGCAGTTCTTTAGCTCTTCGCGTTTCCTAGCCGAACCAAAACTCACCATACGGGTATTTTCTCCAACCCACTTAGTTTGGTGGGACTTAGTTGCTTACCTTGTGGTTCTGAGCCTTATCTTTGCGATTATTTATCTAACGATGCAGCTCAACCACCATCGACAACAAAGACGAGCACAGATAGACAGGCTGCAATCCGAAGCCAAGCAAAAACTCGAATTTCAAGTGCTTGAACGTACATCGGAGTTGCATGTCGAGATCAAACACCGTATCGAAACCGAACATGTATTGAGGCAAACTCAAGACGAGCTCATCCAAGCCGCCAAACTGGCGGTGTTAGGTCAAATGTCGGCGAGCATCAGTCACGAGCTAAATAACCCGCTCGCTGCGATTCGCAGTTATGCCGACAACGGCCGACTGTTTCTTGCCAAAGATAAAACCGATCGTGTCGATGACAATCTATCGCGAATCTCAGCACTCACTGATCGTATGGCGAAAATCAGCCACCAGCTTCGCTCCTTCGCCAAGAAATCCACCGCAGAAGAGCTACACACATTACAAATACTCCCAGTTTTACATTCATCGAAAGAGTTGATGAAGCCACAACTTAAGAGTGAACGAGTTAAGGTCAACGAGCTCCCTGAAACCTTTGATGCTTGCGTGCTCGCCAACGCCATTCAACTGGAACAGGTGATCATTAACCTGCTGACCAACGCGATTCAGGCGATGGAACAACAAGACGACAAACAATTAGCTATTCTGTTAGCGATTAGAGAGTCCGACCATCAACAAGCCAATACCTTGCTGATTCATGTCGATGATAACGGCCCCGGCTTCACCTCCCCTTCGAACGGAAACTTTTTTGAACCCTTTCATACCACCAAGAAAAACGGACTTGGACTTGGACTATCGATTTCTCAACAAATAATCAGCGGAATAAATGGCAAGCTCGTTACCGGTAGTAGCCCTCAAGGCGGGGCTCGATTCAGCATAGAGTTGCCCCTTGTTGGACATGAACAGCAAGCAAAAACTCAGCAATAACCAGAATACAAAGAAGTAAAGGAATCACTATGTGTCACGTCTATTTCATTGATGATGAATCCGATCTAAGAATGGCGATTGAACAGAGCTTCGAGCTCGCCGACATTGATGCCGAATTCTTTCCCGATGCGGAGTCTGCTCTGCTCGCGATTCAAGAAAACGGCTTACCTCACGTGATCATCACTGATATCTGTTTACCGGGCCTATCCGGGCATGACCTGCTCAACACCGTGATGCACAAAGACAAAGAGATCCCCGTGATCATGATTACTGGTCACGGCGATATTTCGATGGCCGTTCAAGCAATCCAATACGGCGCCTATGACTTCATTGAAAAACCTTTCGCTAATGAACGCCTAATCGAAACCACCAAGCGAGCGATAGAAAAACGTCAGCTCACCCTTGAGAACCTTGAGTTAAAACGTTCACTCAAGGCCAGCCAAGCGCTTGGCCCAAGGATCATTGGTGACACGCAATCAATGACGGAGCTGCGGTCTATCATCACTCACGTTGCCGATACCAATGCCGACATATTGCTATTTGGCGAAACAGGCACCGGCAAAGAATTAGTTGCACGTTCTCTACATGAACAAAGCAGCAGGCGGGAACAAAACTTCGTCGCGGTCAACTGTGGAGCGGTTCCTGAAAACCTAATTGAGAGTGAGCTGTATGGCCATGAAAAAGGCGCATTCACTGGCGCTGAAAGCAAACGTGTCGGTAAATTTGAATTTGCTCAAGGCGGAACTCTATTCTTAGATGAAATTGAATCCATGCCAATGCAGGCACAAATTCGCCTGTTGCGCGTCTTGCAAGAACGCGTCATCGAAAGAGTCGGCTCAAACGGATTAGTCCCACTTGATATTCGAGTAATCGCCGCAACCAAAGTTGACTTAAAAAAGGCTGCTGAAGAAGGCACTTTCCGCCAAGACCTCTATTATCGGCTCAATGTCGTGACCCTAGATTTGCCACCGTTAAGAAGCCGACAAGAAGATATCCCAGCACTCTTCCATCACTTCTTACTGGTCGCTGCAGCACGTTATGGCAAGACAGCCCCAGCCCTTCCACAAAAGGAGCTGCATACCCTTTTAGCTCATGATTGGCCGGGAAATGTTCGAGAATTACGTAACACTGCAGAGCGTTTTGTGCTTTTAGGTAAGCTTTCTCACTTATCAGACAGCGCCACTGAAACTACTCAAGAGCTGTCTTTGGCAGAATTGGTATCTGACTTTGAAAAAAACACGTTGAAGCAGGCACTTATTGAATGCAATGGCAGTATAAAAGAGACCATGGAGAGGCTGCAATTACCGAGGAAAACCCTCTACGATAAGATGCAAAAACACCAGCTAACGAAAGAATCTTATAAGGTAGAACCAAACTAAATTAGATTTGGGAGCAAGATCACCTATACTTATTTCAATAACAGGATGTTATGCAATAAATATAATAAGGAAGTCGTTATGGGTGAGAAAACAAAAGTGCCATCGATTACCGATACTTTCGAAATAGATGGTATTTTTTATACTGACAATCATGTTGATCTATACACGCCAGAATTAGAGGCAAAACGGGCTCTGTATGAGCAGATAAACCATCATTCAAATCGTGGCAGAAATATAGATGAGGAGGTCTAGTAACCTCCTCATTTTTTATGGGTTAAATTCCATGTCACCAAATAACTACTTGGTTATGATTTCCGGTCCCATCAATGTGGTCGGCAACCATGTTGATACCCACGGCACGTAAGTGACGATAATCAGGAACAAGAACATCACCCCTACCCAAGGCAGTGCAGCTTTCACTACGTTTATCATCGACATCTTGGCGACACCTGCGGTCACAAACAAATTGAGCCCGACAGGCGGCGTTATCATCCCTATCTCCATGTTCACTACCATCATGATACCTAGGTGAATTGGATCGATACCGAGTGCAATAGCGATTGGGAATACCAATGGCGCAACGATGATCAGCAAGCCTGATGGCTCCATGAACTGCCCACCAATCAAGAGTAAAACGTTCACTACAATCAAGAAGGTGATCGGCCCTAAGCCCGCAGATAGCATAGACTCAGTGATCATTTGAGGAATGCGTTCTTCGGTCAGTACATGCTTAAGAATCAGAGCGTTGGCAATGATAAACAGCAGCATAATCGTCAGCTTACCTGCATCGTAAAGTGTGTCTTTGGTGTCTTTATGGAAGAAAGTTTGGAACACTTTCACCAAAGCAGGCTTTGTATTGTTCTTGTCAGCGAAAGGCCCCATATCTTTATAGATAAAGTTGGCAATGAAGAAGGCATACACCGCAGCGACAGCCGCCGCTTCTGTCGGAGTAAAGATACCGCCGTAGATACCACCTAGAATGATGACAATAAGCAGCAAACCCCAACTCGCATCTTTCGCAGCTGCGAACATCTCGCCCCAGCCCACAAATGGCTGCGCCGGAATCTTCTTAATACGAGCTGCAATGTAGATAGCAATCATCAGCATCACACCCGCCAGCAGACCAGGAATCACGCCACCTAAGAACATACGACCTACCGATACATCGGTCGCCGCTGCGTATACCACCATCACGATTGACGGTGGAATCAAGATCCCCAAGGTACCCGCGTTACAGATAACCCCTGCCGCGAACTCTTTTGAATAGCCGTTTTTGATCATGCCCGCAATAACAATACTACCGATAGCCACTACCGTTGCAGGAGATGAACCAGAAAGGGCTGCGAACATCATACATGCCACAACCGACGCCATCGCCAAGCCGCCGCGGAACCAACCCACCATCGCGATAGCAAAACGGATAATACGTTTCGCCACGCCACCAGTAGACATAAAGCTAGAGGCCAAAATAAAGAAAGGAATCGCTAAGAGTGTGTAGTGGCCTGCAAAAGCATTAAACAGCGTTTGTGCGACTGAAGCTAATGACGCATCTGAATGCATCAATAAGAATATTACGCTCGATAAACCGAGGGAAATTGCAATTGGTACACCGACCAACATGAAAGCAATTACCATTAAAAATAGAAATAACATTGCCATGATTAGTCTTCCTTACCGTTAGATTTTGTACTCGACTCATTCGCTTTGTTCTGCGGAGTCGAATTCAATACCGCTGTCGCATCTTCGTCAGAGCCCGCTAGCACGTCCGCTTTCAACGCATCCAGCTCTTCTTCGGCTTCATGTCCTGCAATCATGCGGTCAAGCTTGCCTGTTACCACTTGGTAAGCAACTTGAGCAAAACGGAACGTCAGCATTGCCATGCCAATCGGCAGCGCCATATAAGGAATAAAACGTGGCAGTTTCTCGTATCGCTCGCCTTCATTCAGCCAGTCAGCAAGAAACTGAAGCATCTCTGGCATTGGAATATCGTCGGTCTCATACCATGCGCGATCGGTCGCGAATGGGTACCAATAATTCCAAGAGCCGATAAGAAGTAAGATTGAAAATGCTAGGCAGCTTGTCACGGCGATTAGCGCATACACTTTGCGTAGCTTTTCTGGGGCAAGGTTGATGATTACATCAACACCAATGTGGAAGTGTTTTTTAACGCCATATGATGCGCCCACTAATACCATCCAAGCAAACATGAACACCGTCAGTTCCAGTGCCCATAAGATGTTGTCATTGAATGCGTATCGAAATACCACGTTGGCAAAAGTAAGTAGCGTCATTGCGCCAAGGAAAAATGCGATTAATGACTCTTCAATCACATCCGTAACTCTTCCGACTTTGGAAAAAAGAGAGGTTTCCAGTGCTGATTCGCTAGAATTTGGTTGTTCCATTTGAGGCTTTTCCATAATTGACTCCGCTTATAATTGTTTTAATAAGGAGTGACGAATACTCGCCACTCCCTTAGCGGTGTTATTGGTTTGAAGCTAACGCTGCATCGATAAGGTCTGAACCGATGTCTTTTTCAAACTTCTTCCATACTGGTTGAAGTGCAGCTACCCATGCTTCACGCTGTTCAGGCGTAAGTGTACGAACCTCACCACCCGCTTCGATGATGTTGTTTTTGTTCGCTAGGTTAACTTTTGAAGATTCTGCATTACGCGTCTCAGACACTTCTTGAACGATAGTGCCAAGCTGTGTGCGTACATCTTCAGGTAGGTCTTTCCAGAAGTCGTTTGACGTTACAACTAGGTAATCCAAGATACCGTGATTGGTTTCAGTCACGCCGTCTTGTACTTCAAAGAACTTCTTACCGTAGATGTTTGACCATGTGTTCTCTTGGCCATCGATAACCTTAGTTTGCAGGCCACCGTACACTTCTTTGAAAGACATCTTCTGTGGGTTAGCGCCTAGTTGTTCAAACTGAGCCACCAATACATCCGATGCTTGAACACGGAATTTCAAACCTTTTGCATCTTCAGGGCTGATAAGAGGTTTGTTCGCCGACATCTGTTTCATGCCATTGTGCCAAAACGCAAGGCCTTGCAGGCCACGACGCTTCATCGCGTTCTTCAGCTTTTCACCAGATTCTGAGTTTTGGAAACGGTCAACGGCTTCTACGTCTTCAAATAGGAAAGGAAGGTCAAAAATGCGGTATTTCTTAGTGAACTTCTCAAATTTTGACAGCGATGGCGCCGCCATTTGAACATCACCATTTAACAGGGCTTCCAGTACCTTATTATCATCGTAAAGTGTTGAGTTAGGGAAAACTTGCATACAAGCTTTGCCATTCATTTCCGTGTTTACTCGCTCTTCCAGTAAAGAAGCGGCGATGCCTTTCGGGTGCTTATCGGTATTGGTTACATGACTGAATTTAATCACGATTTCACCTGGGTCACAGTTTGCAGCAGCATTAAAACTAGTGAGCGCCAGAGCAGATACAGACAGCAGGGTAAGAGGCTTAAACATTATTATTCTCCTTAGTAAACAAAGCAGCCCTTCAATGGGAACTGCGTGCTTTCACTAAGGCAATTAGCGCGCCACATTGACACAATTCATTAACAAGCCTTTAACCACAAGGCTTCATCAGATCTGCCTGCAGTTGTCGCTAACTCGCTGCAAAAATAAATGGGTGGAAAATGACACATAGAATATTTGTAAATGGGTGGAAGCTGACCAATGTATTAGTGATGAATGAGGTCTGACCAAAAGCCACATTACCGATGATGTCTTGAAGTAATTTCGACCTATCCTGTAGAGTGCTGCACAACTTAGTCAGATTTACTGTCCCACTACTTACCAAGAGTTGATACCAATGAGTCAGATCTACCATCACCCAGTACAAATTTACTATGAAGATACCGATCACTCAGGTGTGGTTTATCACCCTAACTTTCTAAAGTACTTTGAGCGTGCGCGCGAACATGTCTTGGGTAGCGATAAATTGGCGGAATTGTGGAACGAGCACGGACTAGGTTTTGCGGTCTATAAAGCCAACATGACTTTTCAAGATGGGGTTGAGTTTGCTGAGATCTGCGACATCCGAACCTCTTTTGAACTCGATGGAAAATACAAAACCTTATGGCGACAAGAGGTATGGCGTAAAGATGCGACTAAGCCTGCCGTGATTGGTGATATTGAAATGGTCTGCCTTGATAAAGACAAGCAACTGCAGCCGGTACCCGCTGAAGTATTAAAAGCGATGCTTGGAGAGTCGAGCTAGCTTTATTTTATCTACATAGACGTAAAGAGGTGAGACGACGAAAAGGTTCTCATCTCTATCTGCATGGGTAGCAAATTTCCGCCAAGTGTAACCGCAAAACGATACTGCTCATCCAACCGCCCTAAGCAACACTGCCAATCTGTAGAACTATCGTCTTGTTGAGCAGAATTCAAATTCAACCCAATCCCGCTATGTAGCCTGATTTCGCGATACAAGCCTGATTGAAAGCCTAACGAACTGAGTTCCAATGCTTGCTTGGTCAAAAATGTTCGCTTGGTAAAATTAGAGAAATCGAACGAGAAGCTTCGCAACGATGTGGCTAGCCCCTTGCCTGTCGCTTTGATATACGACTCCTTCAGCGCCCACAGATCGAAAAAACGCTCTCTCTGCAGTTCTTTACTAAGTTCAAGTAAATCCGCCAATTCTTTATCTGAAAAATAGTGCTTCATGATCGAATCGATATTGGTCGAGCTTCTTGCATGTTCGATATCGACACCTAATTGAACTGGCCTCCCTACTCTCTGGCAAACCGCGATTAACAAATGTTCTTTGCTATGACTGATATTGAAATTTAACCCCGTCTTGAGTTGCTGTTCGGCGACTAAACTTGGCTTTCCTTTCTCACCATATTCAAAGCGCCACGCTTCGGGCATTAAATCAGAATAGCTAGACAACACCTTTCTTAGGTAGTTGCGAACATACAGAGCTTGAACTTGAGATGAGGGCATTCGATACCGCTCGACTTTGGCTATTTCATCGGCCGTGAGTGTCTGTTTGAGGTGTGACTTACTGTCGATGTCGTCAGGCAAATCACTCAAAGAACATAGCCACAAATCAACGATTGGATTTTCCAATTTACTCACGTTCACTTCTTCAAACCACTTATCAAAAAAACATCAAAACGAACAAATTTAACTCACCTATGATTTGAGATAAACATAGAGAATTTGCGCAGGAAACACCCTTCATATAGGGACTTAAAACTAACTTTTAAAATAATAACAAATTAAAACACAGATCACACTCCACCTTACGGAACAGACATCTATTAAATGTTACTTACAAAAATCTGACATAGATCTCAACAAGTCAAAAAATAGAGTACAAACACTAAAAAACCACTCATACCCATTAATTATCAATAAGTTAATTACATTAAAAATACAAAAAACAAAAGTTCAGTAAAATCATCTGGTCTGAACAGATCATAGTGGCCTCTGGGAGCATTGTATCGGCCACTCACCTCGGGTAGCCTGCTCAACCATTAAACAAAATCACACGTTTTTATTGCGGATACCTGCTTTGCATAAAGCAGTACTTTGGACAGGATTTAAATGGACATTAACCTCACATTCGAATGCCCTCTTCTCGCATGAAAAACGTAATCAACCCCTGCAAGTCACTGTACTTAGCACCCCCTATTTCAGTCAGGTGGCCGACTTTCGGTAGCCTTACTCTTCAGCTGCGTTTGCCCAAATCTGTCTCAGATTTATTTTCGATTTATTTAAAAGCGCAGCCTCAAAACACGACATCGCCCTCAGTGATTTCAAGTGGAGACTCATAATGAGCCAACCCGAAAAAAATACACCGGAATCAGTCGACGACACTCGACTTAATAAACGCCTTAAAGACATGCCAATTGCTATTGTTGGTATGGCAAGCATGTTTGCGAACTCTCGCTACCTAAACAAATTCTGGGATTTGATCAGCGAAAAGATCGATGCAATTACCGAAGTGCCTGATACGCACTGGCGCCCAGAAGATTACTACGATTCAGATCGTACTACGCCAGACAAGTCTTACTGTAAGCGCGGCGGTTTCATCCCTGAAGTTGACTTCAACCCTATGGAATTCGGTCTTCCGCCAAATATCCTAGAACTGACTGATACGTCACAGCTGCTTTCTCTGATCGTGGCAAAAGAAGTACTTGAAGATGCGAAGCTGCCTGAAGGCTACGATCGCGATAAGATCGGTATTACGCTCGGTGTAGGCGGTGGTCAGAAGATCGCTCAAAGCTTAAATGCTCGTCTCCAATACCCTGTTTTGAAAAAAGTCTTCAAGAGCAGTGGCATCAACGACGAAGACAGCGAAATGCTGATCAAAAAATTCCAAGACCAATACATCCACTGGGAAGAGAACTCATTCCCTGGTTCATTGGGTAACGTGATTTCAGGTCGTATCGCTAACCGCTTTGACCTTGGTGGCATCAACTGTGTGGTAGACGCTGCGTGTGCAGGTTCTCTAGCCGCAATGCGCATGGCACTGAGCGAGCTGGTTGAAGGCCGCAGTGAAATGATGATCACTGGTGGTGTGTGTACTGATAACTCACCAACCATGTACATGAGCTTCTCTAAAACCCCAGCATTTACCACCAATGAAACCATTCAACCTTTCGATATCGACTCAAAAGGCATGATGATTGGTGAAGGCATCGGCATGGTTGCTCTGAAGCGCCTTGAAGATGCTGAACGCGACGGCGACAGAATCTACTCAGTGATTAAAGGTGTCGGTTCTTCTTCGGATGGTAAGTTCAAGAGTATTTACGCACCTCGCCCTGAAGGACAAGCAAAAGCACTCAAACGTGCTTACGATGATGCTGGTTTCGCACCGCACACGCTTGGCCTACTAGAAGCGCACGGCACAGGTACAGCAGCTGGCGATGTTGCTGAATTTGGTGGCTTAAACTCGGTATTCAGTGAGAACAATGAAGAGAAGCAACACATTGCGTTAGGTTCTGTGAAATCTCAAATAGGTCACACCAAATCAACTGCGGGTACTGCAGGTTTAATCAAAGCTGCATTAGCACTGCACCACAAAGTACTGCCGCCAACGATCAACGTGTCGAGCCCGAATCCTAAACTGGATATCGAGAACTCTCCGTTCTACCTAAACACACAAACTCGTCCTTGGATGAAACGTGTCGACGGCACACCGCGCCGTGCAGGTATCAGCTCATTCGGTTTTGGTGGCACTAACTTCCACGTTGTATTAGAAGAGTACACGCCAGAGCACGCTCGCGGTGACAAATACCGTCAGCGCCAAGTACCGCAAACTCTGTTGTTCAGCGCAGAATCTCGCCAAGCACTGATCGACGAGCTAAAACAGGTTTCAACTCAAGCTGCCGATGCTGCGTTCAAACTGGAAGCACTTGCTGAGCAACACTCTCTACGTAAAGTAAACGCTAAACATGCTCGTCTTGGTTTAGTTGTCACTGACCAAGCAGACCTTCAAGCTCAGCTGACTCAAGCGGTTTCTATGCTTGAGAGCCAAACTAAAACACATTGGCAGATGCCAAACGGTACTAGCTACCGTGAGTCGGCACTGATTGCTGAAAACGGCACTGGTAAAGTAGCAGCGCTATTTGCAGGTCAAGGTTCGCAATATCTAAACATGGGTCGCGAGCTTGCTTGTCATTACCCAGAGATGCGCCAACAGCTTGCGCAAGCGGATCAAGTATTTGGTCAGCACAAAAAGACGGCTCTGTCCCAAATTCTATTCCCAATTCCAACCTTCACACCAGAAGCAACCAAAGCTCAAGAAGCTGTGTTAACCAACACGGCCAATGCGCAAAGTGCAATTGGTACTGTGTCTATGGGTCAGTTCGACATCATGACTCAAGCTGGCTTCAAAGCCGACATGGTCGCAGGCCACAGCTTTGGTGAACTAAGCGCACTATGTGCTTCGGGGGTTATCTCGCAAGACGATTACTACCAGTTAGCTTTCGCTCGTGGCGATGCGATGGCGGCGACACCTGAACAAGGCGACAGCGGTACTATGTTTGCGGTCATCCTAGACGCAGACAAGCTTCCAGCCGTTGAAAGCTGCATCAGTCAATTCGAAGGCGTGAGTATTGCCAACTACAACGCTCCGACTCAACTGGTTATTGCTGGTCCAACTGCAACGGTTCAACAAGCAGCACAAGCGCTAACTGAACAAGGCTTCAAAGCAATTGCTCTGCCAGTTTCTGGTGCTTTCCACACGCCGCTTGTTGCTCATGCTCAAAAGCCATTTGCTGCGGCAATTGATAAAGCTTCATTCAGCGCTCCAACGCTGCCGCTTTACTCAAACGCAACGGGCAAACTACACAGCAAAGACGCTAAAGCGATCAAGAAAGCGTTCAAGCAACATATGCTGCAATCGGTTCGTTTCAGTGAGCAAATTGAAGCGATGTATGAAGCAGGTGCGCGCGTATTCGTTGAGTTCGGTCCGAAAAACATTCTTCAAAAGCTGGTTGAAAAAACATTGGCTGATAAGAACGAAGAGCTTTACGCAATCAGCATCAACCCAAGCCCTAAAGGCGACAGTGACCAACAGCTTCGTTTAGCTGCGGTTCAACTGTGTGTGGCAGGAGTTTCATTAGACAACATTGACCCTTACCAAGCTGACATTGCTGAACCTGCAAAGGCATCACCAATGAACATCAAGCTGAATGCAACCAACTACATCAGCCCTGCTACTCGTAAGAAAATGGATCAATCATTGGCTTCGGGCAACGTCACCGAAAAGACTGAGATTGTTGAAGTGAAAGTTGAAGTCGAGAAAATCGTGGAAAAAGAAGTGATTAAAACAGAAATCGTTGAAGTACCTGTGGCTGCTCCTCAAGCTTCAAATATACAACAGTCAACTGCTCCAGCACCAAGTGCACAAGTAGCAACAACAACTCAGCAACCTCAAGTAGCACAACCTGCACCAGCGACTATTCAGCCAACAGCTTCAGTAACGGTTGATGAATCTTCACTGCAGTCGTTCTTCAATGCTCAACAACAAGCAGCAGAAGTACATCAGCAATTCTTGGCGATTCCTCAGCAATACGGTGATACGTTCAATACCCTAATGTCTGAGCAAGCGAAAATGGCAACAGCAGGCGTAGCAATTCCTGAGAACCTACAGCGTTCTATGGAGATGTTCCACCAGCACCAAGCTGAAACGCTAAAAGCGCACGCTCATTACCTAGAAATGCAAGCGCACAGCAACAACTCAGCACTTAATATGCTGACGCAAGGTTCAGTACAAACGACACAACCAACCTTCGTTGCGCCAGCAAATGCTCAACCTGCGATTCAAGCTCCAGTTGCTCCAACAGCTATCGTTCAGCAGCCTGTAGCTCAAGTGCAAACTGCTCCTGTACCGGCCGCGCCAGTTCAAGCTGCACCGCTTCAAAAGACAGCAGCTCAACAAGCTCCAGTCCAGAAAGCCGTTCCTGCACCACAAGTAGTGGCTCAAGCAGCAGCACCTGTTGCAGCTCAGCCTGTGCCAGTTAAAGCGCAACCGGCTCCTGTCGCTGCACCAGTAGAAGTACAATCAGCCGATGCTGAAAAAGTGATGCTAGAAGTGGTCGCTGAGAAAACGGGTTACCCAACGGAAATGCTTGATCTAGAAATGGACATGGAAGCAGACCTTGGTATCGACTCAATCAAGCGCGTAGAGATCCTTGGTACCGTTCAAGATGAAATGCAAAACCTACCTGAGCTGAACCCTGAAGATTTAGCTGAGTGTCGTACTCTTGGTGAAATCGTTACTTACATGAACAGCAAGATGCCTTCTGGAGTTTCAGCTAATGAAGCCGCACCAGTTCAAGCAGTTGCTGTAGCTAACGGTCTTGATGCGAAAGTCGTTCAACAAACCATGCTAGAAGTAGTTGCTGAGAAAACGGGTTACCCAACGGAAATGCTTGATCTAGAAATGGATATGGAAGCAGACCTTGGTATCGACTCAATCAAGCGTGTTGAGATTCTTGGTACGGTTCAAGATGAACTGCCTACTCTTCCAGAGCTAAACCCTGAAGACTTAGCTGAGTGTCGCACTCTTGGCGAGATTGTTGACTACATGAACAGTAAACTTCCGACTTCTGCACCAGTTGCAGCACAAACGGAAGTAGTTGCTCCAGCAGCAGCTAACAATGGACTAGATGCAGCTGTTGTTCAAGAAACCATGTTAGAAGTAGTAGCAGAGAAAACGGGCTACCCGACTGAAATGCTAGACCTAGCAATGGACATGGAAGCTGACCTTGGTATCGATTCAATCAAACGTGTTGAAATCCTAGGTACGGTTCAAGACGAATTACCGACTCTTCCAGAGCTAAACCCTGAAGATCTCGCTGAGTGTCGTACTCTTGGCGAAATCGTAGACTATATGAACAGCAAGCTTCCAGCTTCTGCTCCAGTAGCAGCTCAAGCATCTGCACCAGCGCAAGCAGTCTCAAACGGTTTAAACGCTGAGCAAGTTCAAAGCACAATGCTGAGCGTAGTGGCTGATAAAACGGGCTACCCAACAGAAATGCTCGACCTAGCAATGGACATGGAAGCAGACCTTGGCATTGACTCAATCAAACGTGTTGAGATCCTTGGTACGGTTCAAGATCAACTACCAACATTGCCAGAGCTGAACCCTGAAGATCTAGCTGAGTGTCGTACTCTTGGCGAAATCGTTGACTACATGAACAGCAAATTAGCTCCTAGTTCAGAAGCTGCGACAGTCGCTCCAGAAGCAGCTACAGCCGCTGCAGGAAGCGCAAGCAACGACCTGAACCCTGAACATGTTCAATCCACAATGATGGAAGTGGTTGCCGACAAAACAGGCTACCCAGCAGAAATGCTCGACCTAGCGATGGACATGGAAGCAGACCTTGGTATCGATTCGATTAAACGCGTTGAGATCCTGGGTACAGTTCAAGACCAGCTGCCAACGCTGCCGGAGCTAAACCCTGAAGACTTAGCTGAGTGTCGTACACTTGGTGAAATCGTTACCTACATGCAAAGTAAGCTATCCGCTGCTGCACCCGTAGCGACTGCTAAAGCTGATTCAGTAACGCCTATCGCAGAAACAGCGACAGCGGAACTTCCTCCACACAATGAGGTGGCGCTAAAAAAGCTACCAGCGGCAGATAAACTCGTCGATTGTTTCTCAAAAGATGCTTGTGTCGTGATCACAGATGATGGTCACAACGCTGGTGTTCTAGCAGAAAAGTTGACCGCTAACGGCATTCAAGTTGCTGTAGTGCGTAGTGCTCTTTCTGCCGCGTCACCTTTAAACAGTGAAATCGCAAGCTACACGATCAACAGCGTCGATGATGCTGGTGTGACTGCAGTTATTAACGACATCGAAGCAGACCTTAAAACGTCGAACAAAGTGATTGCTGGCTTCATTCATTTACAAGCTATCGTTGATGCCAAGCAAAGCAACGAGCAAGCGGTTAACTTGAATGCAGACTCAAGAGCTTCACTGACGACAGCGTTCTTATTCGCCAAGCACCTAAATGACCAACTGAATGCCGTTTCTGGTCGCAGTGTGTTCTTCACACTAAGCCGTATCGATGGTGGCTTTGGTTACCTAGATACTAAGCAATTAGCGAATGCAGAACTCAACCAAGCCGCGTTGTCTGGTCTCACTAAGACACTGAGCCATGAATGGTCAAACGTGTTCTGCCGAGCATTGGATGCTGACGCTTCTATTGATGCTCGTCACCTAGCTGAAGCTATCACTGGCGAACTATTCGATATCGATACCAACACGGTTGAAATCGGCCTTAGCCATGCGGAAAACGGTGAATCTGGTCGTGCAACATTGATTGCTTCAACACCAGGTGCAGCACAAACCAAAAACGCAGGCGCTCAACTCACCAAGAGCGACAAAGTTCTCGTAACTGGTGGCGCTAAAGGCGTGACGTTTGAATGTGCACTGACGCTTGCTAAGCAATGTAAATCTCATTTCATTCTTGCAGGTCGTAGTAAGCATATTACTTCAGCTGAACTACCTCAGTGGGCACAAGGCAAGCAAGAGAAAGAGCTAAAACCAGCGGCTATCGCTCACCTACAAGCTACGGGTGATAAGCCAACGCCGAAGAAAGTTGATGATCTGCTAAAACCGGTATTGAGCAGCCTTGAAATCAACGCAGCACTTACCGCTTTCAACGAGATTGGCGCGAGCGCTGAATACCTAAGCTTAGATGTTTCGTACCATGAGTCAGTAGGGAAAACACTGGCAAATTTCGACGACATTACAGGTCTTATCCACGGTGCAGGTGTACTGGCTGACAAACACATTCAAGACAAAACGCTTGATGAACTGAACATGGTTTACGGCACGAAAGTGGGCGGATTAGAAGCAGTTCTTGGTGGTCTTGATAGCAGCAAACTAAAACTGATTGCGATGTTCTCTTCGGCGGCAGGTTTCTACGGAAACACAGGCCAAAGCGACTACTCGATGTCTAACGAGATCCTAAACAAAGCGGCTCTGCAATTGTCTGCGCGTAACCCTCAAGCGAAAGTGATGAGCTTCAACTGGGGACCGTGGGACGGCGGCATGGTAAACGCAGCGCTGAAGCGTATGTTTACAGAGCGCGGTGTGTACGTAATTCCTCTTCAAGCGGGTGCAGAGCTGTTTAGCTCTCAGCTACTGAACGAAACTGGTATTCAACTGCTGGTTGGTACGAGCATGCAAGGTTCTGACAACAAGGAAGCTGCTGTAAAAAAGCTTAATGCGGAGTCTGTGCATCTTGCAGAGAGTCCGCTGAATACAAGCATTACTGTGACACGTCATCTTGATCCAAAGGCATTGCCTTTCATTCAAGATCACTGCATTGCCGGTAACCCAGTGTTACCGACAGTGTGTGCCATCCAATGGATGCGTGAAGTCGCTGAGCAACTGTTAGGGGTGAACGTTAGCGTTCACAACTACAAACTGCTGAAAGGTGTGATTTTTGATACTGATGAAGTGCAAGAGCTGAAACTGGTTCTTTCCTCTGATGCTAAATCAAAAGGTCAGCTAAAAGCAGTGATCAGTTGCCAAGGGCGACCACAGTATCAAGCTCAGTTGCAAGTTGCCTCTGTGCAAGTGTCTGAAGATGTTCAACAAGCGTCGACAAAGCGCTTTAAAGCCAACACTTCAGCACCTGTAACAACGGCACAAGCTCTATACAGTGACGGCACTCTGTTTCATGGACCAAGACTGCAAGGTATTACCTCAGTTGAACGTTTTGACGACTTAGGCTTATTGGCTCAATGCCAGTTGCCTCAGATTGAAAACAGCGACTGCGGATCATTTATCCCTAAGCAAGGTTTTGGTGATAGCCAACCATTTGCGGAAGATTATCTGTTGCAAGCCATGTTGGTATGGGCTCGATTGAAATACGGCGCGGCAAGCCTACCGTCTGCAATCGGTGAGTTTATTTGTTACGCACCGATGCACGATGGTGACCAAGGTTGGCTAGAGCTGAGCGTGATAAAAAGCACGGCTCGTTCGCTGCAAGCTGACATCTCGCTTTACCACCAAGATGGTCGTTTAAGCGCGGTAATGAAAGGTGCCAAAGTCACCATCAGCAAGAGCTTAAATGACGCATTTTTGCCGAAATCTAGCTCAGCAGTATCGAAGAAAGAGGCAACTAAGAACGCAGAAAAGGAGCAATTGTCATAGTGACTGTTCCTACTAATAAAGCGATGCCATTGCGCATCGCTCTTTTAGCTCAGCCAGCAAACGCGGCTGAGCTTTCTGCCGACTTATTCCCCTCGCTCCCAGAGATGATAACTGTTGTGGTTGGTGGCAATTTTAATCAAGCACTTACTCACGCCATCGAGGCAGTCAATCAAGGTAATGCCGTTAAGCTCTGTTTGGATTCTCACTCACCATCATTGTTGATGCTGAGTGCGCTGAATGCTGCTCAGAATAAAATTCACCCACACGCGAATTTGGCGAGCTTTGTAGATACAGCTACCGGAAATAGCATTCAGCTAGCTCTGGATATTGCACGCCGCCCCGCTGCAGATTTAAGCCATCAACAGCAATACTCAACCCTATCTGCTTCACAGCAGTTTGATGAATTGTTGAATATAGTTGAGGCTATATCGAGCCGTTCATTACCGAGTCATTATTGGTTCACTGAGCCGAACAAAGCACGTGTTGCTGCGTTAACTTTCAGCGACGATAGCCAACAATCCACCAGCCTGATATTGACTCAAGCGACCGGTTTGCAACAACCAAAACCCTTGCTATCAAGTGAGCGTTTGATGTTTGTGGTTTCTGGCAATGACCAAGCTGAATTGGTTTCTCAGCTAACCTCGTTAAGAGAAGAGCTTAAATGCGTTAGCGAATTGGCAGACAGTGAACTTGCTATCGCCAGCTTGATGCATTCAAACCTAAGTCACTTTCAAAGCGTTCAGCACAATGCTGGCCTTAGCGCGAATATCGTGATTCAGGCCGCTTCAATTGATGCTGCACTACAAGAGATCACAGCGGTAGAAAATGCGTTGCCAAAAGTAATGGCTGACAATAGCCAATACAAAACTCCTGCGGGCAGTTGTTTCTCTCCAAAGCCTCAAAGCAAAGGTGGCGTTGCATTTGTTTACCCTGGTGTTGGCACGGTTTATCCCGGCATGTTGCGCGAGTTTCACCACCATTTCCCACAGTTATTTGCTCGCTTAGAACGCGAAGGTAACTTGAAAGAGATGCTACAGGCTGACAAAACCTACGCTGAAGACGCGCAAGAAATGTCGCTCAGTGAGCTGGCAATTGCAGGTGTGGGCAGTAGTTATCTGTTAACACAACTACTGTGTGAAGAATTCAAAGTGCAGCCAGACTTCGCCTTGGGTTACTCCAAGGGTGAAGCTTCCATGTGGGCTAGCTTGAATGTTTGGAAAAACCCACATGCGCTAATTGAGATGACTCAAACCAGTCCTATCTTCACCACGGCTATTTCTGGCGAACTCACCGCAGTACGTCAAGATTGGCAGCTGAACGGTGACGAAAGCATCCAATGGAATAGCTTTGTGGTTCGCAGTGATGCGCAAGCAATTGAGGCTCTGTTACCAGAATTCCCACGTGCTTACCTTGCCATTATCCAAGGTGATACTTGCGTACTGGCCGGTTGTGAAAGCACATGTCGTGCATTGCTCAAAAAACTGGGTAAACGTGGCATTGCCGCGAATCGTGTTACCGCAATGCACACCACACCAGCATTGAGCCAACATAGCCAAGTGCGTAAGTTTTACACGCAACCACTGTTCGACGAATTGCCAAAGCATATCCGCTTTATCAGCGCAGCAGGTCTACCGACGAGCGCACCAATCAATATCGACAGCGACAGCATCGCCCTTTCAATTGCCGATACTTTCTGTTCGACGCTGGATTTCACCGCGTTGATCCAGAGTGCGCGTCAGCAAGGTGCGCGTCTGTTTGTCGAAGTAGGTGCCGATCGTCAAACCAGCACATTGATCGACAAGATCAATCGTAGCGACAACGTAGCCGACCAGTACTGCACAATCGCTTCCAATGCCAAGGGTGGTGACGATATTGTCACGCTCATCAAGTGTATTGGCCAGCTCATTACTCACCAAATTCCACTGTCTGTCGAGCCACTTATTCAAGGGCTAGAACAACAGATCACCGCCGCTAAGCAATTACGTGGTGTGTCTCAAGGCAGCGCAGTGAATCATCAAGGAGAGCTAGTATGAGTTCTCAATCGAACCAGTATCAGGCTCAAACTCAAACTCAAACTAAGAATAAGCAGCAAGTGAAATGCAATAAGATCGCGATTGTTGGTATTGCTAACCAATACCCAGAAGCGGATACGCCAAAAGACTTTTGGCAAAACTTGCTAGATAAAAAAGATTCTCGCACCATATTAAGCGCTGAAAAGTTAGGTGCTAAACCTGAAAGCTATCAGGGTGTACAAGGTGAGTCAGACCGCTTTTACTGTGATAAAGGCGGCTACATCGAAAACTTCAATTTCGATAGCAATGGCTACCGCTTAACAGCAGAGTCGTTCAACGGTGTTGACCAGAGTTTCCTATGGGCTTTGGACACCAGTCGTAAGGCGTTAGTCGACGCAGGCATTGATCTGAATGACGATGTTTTAGAGCGCACAGGCGTGATCATGGGTGCCCTTTCGTTCCCAACCACACGTTCAAACGACTTGTTTCTGCCGATGTATCACTCGGTGGTCGAGAAAGCACTACAAGCTAAATTGGCTAATGACCAGTTTTCACTGCTACCAACCAATGAAACGGCTCATGACCTCAACCCTATCAACGGCGCTGCTGCACATAACGCCTCTAAGCTAGTGGCTGATGCATTGGGTCTAGGCAACGTGCAACTTAGCCTAGATGCAGCATGTGCAAGCTCAGTCTATTCATTGAAGTTAGCCTGTGATTACTTGAATACGGGCAAGGCCGACATGATGTTGGCAGGCGCGGTATCCGGTGCTGACCCATTCTTTATCAACATGGGTTTTTCCATCTTCCACGCTTACCCTGACCACGGTGTGTCAGTTCCGTTTGATAGCAACAGTAAAGGTCTGTTTGCTGGCGAAGGTGCCGGTGTTTTAGTCCTAAAACGCTTAGCTGATGCAGAGCGTGATGGCGACAACATTTACGCAGTTGTCAGCGGTATTGGCTTGTCGAACGATGGCCGTGGCCAGTTCGTATTAAGCCCAAACAGCAAAGGACAAGTACAAGCCTTTGAACGCGCTTACGAAGCTTCTAACCTATCGCCAGACAGCATTGAAGTGATTGAGTGTCACGCAACCGGCACGCCATTAGGTGACAAGGTTGAGTTAACCTCAATGGAGCGTTTCTTTGCTGACAAATTGAATGGTTCTAACCCGCCATTGATTGGCTCTGCGAAGTCAAACCTCGGCCACTTACTGACTGCGGCGGGTATGCCAGGGATCATGAAGATGATCTTTGCGATGAAAGAAGGCGTGCTTCCGCCAAGTATTAATTTGGACAAGCCACTATCGTCGCCAGAAGGTTTATTTGGCTCACAGACTCTGCCAACCCAGGTTCAACCTTGGCCAAATAAAGCGGGCAACCCAGAGCGCTGCGCGGGTGTTTCTGTATTTGGTTTCGGTGGTTGTAATGCTCACTTACTGCTTGAAGCGTATTCAGACACTCGTCATGTAAACCAGACTCAAGAGTCGGCTTCTCCAAGCCTACAACCGTCTAATTTAAGCATTACAGGTCTAGCGTCTCACTTTGGTTCTCTGCAAAGTATCAACGCGCTGAGCACTGCGATTGAAACCAACAACGATGCTTTCATTGCCTTGCCTAAGAAGCGCTGGAAAGGTTTAGACCAACATCCAGAACTGCTGAACCAGTTTGGTTTACACGGTATTCCAAACGGAGCCTACATCGATCAGTTCGATCTCGACTTCCTTCGCTTCAAAGTGCCGCCTAATGAAGATGACCGTTTGATCTCTCAGCAGTTGCTACTGATGAAAGTTGCAGACGAAGCGATCAAAGATGCCAAGCTTGTAGCAGGCCAAAAGGTTGCAGTACTCGTTGCGATGGAAACAGAGCTTGAGATGCACCAATTCCGTGGACGCGTAAACCTGCATAGCCAATTGGCTGACAGCTTTGCCAACATGGGTATTGAGCTAACACAAGACGAATACCAATCGCTAAAAACCATCGCGATGGACAGTGTGATGGACGCAGCCAAGCTGAACCAATACACCAGTTTCATCGGTAATATCATGGCTTCGCGTATCTCTTCATTGTGGGACTTTAACGGCCCTGCCTTTACGATTTCAGCCGCTGAACAGTCAGTTGCTCGTTGTATCGATGTCGCACAAAACTTGATGTCGCAAGAATCCATGGACGCAGTCGTGATTGCAGCCGTTGACCTAAGCGGCAGTGCAGAACATGTGATTCTGAAGAACAGCGTGAGCCCAGTGTCACTTGCTCCAAAATTCGGACAACCGCAAGACGGCAGTTGGAATGTGGGCGAAGGCGCAGGTGCAATTGTTCTTGTTGAAGAGAGTCGAGTGGCGAGCAACCAAGATACGGCTTACGGCAGTATCAACGCATTGGCCTTTGGTTCAAGCGAGCGTAACAATGCAGTTGCTGATGAGTTACTGACTCAAGTCGGTATGAGCTTAAACGATGTTTCTCTGCTTGAGCTTAACCATGCACCTGAATCTTCATTACATCAGTCTTCGTCTCTAAGTTTAGGGAACACAAAGACGACTCAAGCGAGTCAACGTGTGGGTCACTGCTCTGCAGCCTCTGGTATGGCAAGCCTGCTACACGGTCTGCTCAACCTGAACCTTGAGTCTCTGAATCCAAATGCCAGATCTAAGAGCGCGATTGTTGTCAACATCAGCGAAGGACAATGTTCACAGCTGCTACTGAGCCAGTCAAGTGTTGAATCTCAGTCACTTTCCGTTCGTTTAAGCAATGAACTGGCGAGCGATGCTAAACGTCAATTGGTTAAGCAAGTGACTCTTGGTGGTCGCGATATCTATCAACATATTGCCCAAACCCCAGTGACCAACTTGGCAACGATTCAACAGAAAGCTTTTGGTAAACAAGCGGCAAGAGTGGCGTCGATTCAAACGACAGCAAGCATTCAAGCAGCCCTTGCGCAAAAAGAGTTAGAGAAGAAGGCATTAGCGCAGAACGCGGTAGAGCCAGTCATCGAAACTCCTACATCAGTATCCCCTACTCTGGCGCCAACTCGCCACAGTCAGCTAACAGGTAACCACAGCAATATGACTCATGTCCTATCCGCTAAAAATGGCGCGTCTCAAATCGACGCTAATACGGATGCAGCATTACAGCCGTCTGTAACACCACACAACCAAGCTTTTGCTCAAAACCAGCAAGCAGCGCAGCAAGTACACAAAGCATTCCTGCACACTCGTGCCCAAGGCATGCAGATGGCTGATGCGCTATTAAAAGCACAGCTAAACGCAGTGACATCTGGTTTAGATAGCTCAGCCGAAACATCAACTCAGCCTGTTCAAGCTCAACCAGATCAGGTTCAGTCAACACCAGTAAACGCACTTGCGACACCTGCACCAGTAAAACCTATCCGTAAACCATGTATCTGGGATTACGATGATTTGGTTGAATACGCTGAAGGCGACATCGCCAATGTATTTGGCCCTGACTACGCGATCATCGATAGCTACTCGCGCCGCGTTCGCCTACCAACCACAGACTACCTATTGGTATCTCGTGTAACCAAGCTCAACGCGACAGTGAACGAGTACAAGCCAAGCACTATGACCACAGAGTACGACATCCCAGTTGATGCGCCGTACCTTGTAGATGGTCAGATCCCTTGGGCTGTTGCAGTTGAATCAGGTCAGTGCGACCTAATGCTGATCAGCTACTTAGGTATCGATTTTGAAAACAAAGGCGAGCGTGTTTATCGCTTACTTGACTGTACGCTGACCTTCCTTGGCGACTTGCCTCGTGGTGGCGATACGCTGCGTTACGACATCTCAATCAACAGCTTTGCTCGCAATGGCGACACGCTGCTGTTCTTCTTCTCGTACGAATGTTTCGTTGGCGACAAGATGATCCTTAAAATGGATAACGGTTGTGCGGGCTTCTTCACTGATGAAGAGCTAGCAGACGGCAAAGGTGTGATTCACACTGAAGATGAAATCAAGGCTCGTAAGCTGGCAACTAAGCAACGCTTCGACCCTATGCTGCACTGCCCTAAAACGCAGTTTAACCACCAAGAACTGCGCCACCTGCTGACTGCAAACATTGCAGAGTGTTTTGGCCCAACTCACCAATCCAATCGCCACCAGCCTTCTTTGTGCTTCAGCTCAGAGAAGTTCATGATGATCGAAAAGGTCAGCCGTGTTGAACCGCAAGGCGGCACATGGGGACTTGGTCTGATTGAAGGTCACAAGCAGCTAGAGCCTGAGCACTGGTACTTCCCTTGTCACTTCAAAGATGACTCAGTAATGGCTGGCTCTTTGATGGCAGAAGGTTGTGGTCAACTTCTTCAATTCTTCATGATGCACCTTGGCATGCACACGCTTGTTCAAAATGGTCGTTTCCAACCGCTTGAAAATGCCCCTCAACAAGTGCGTTGTCGTGGTCAAGTTCTCCCACAATCGGCAGAACTGACGTACCGCATGGAAGTGACCGAGATTGGTCTAAGCCCTCGTCCATACGCGAAAGCTAACATTGATATCTTATTGAACGGCAAAGTGATTGTTGATTTCCAAAACTTGGGTGTGATGATCAAAGAAGACGACGAATGTACTCGTTACCTGCCTTCTTTAGAAACAGCTGTCGCGCCCCCTATTATCGAAAACTTGGGCCATACACCGGCAGTGAATCAACAGGCTTCAGCGAATGCGCCATTGATGGCGCAAATTGAAGACCTAGCAACAGCGCCAAACAAAGGCGTGATTCCACTTCAACACGTTGAAGCTCCGGTTACGCCGGATTACCCGAACCGCACACCCGATACGGTTCCGTTCACGCCTTACCACATGTTCGAATTCGCAACCGGTGATATCGAGAAATGTTTCGGCCCTGATTTCTCTATCTACCGTGGGATGATTCCACCACGTACTCCGTGTGGCGACCTACAGCTAACCACTCGTGTCGTCGAGATTGATGGCAAGCGTGGCGACTTCAAGAAACCTTCATCGTGTATCGCAGAATACGAAGTGCCAGAAAATGCATGGTACTTTGATGAAAACAGCCACCACACCTTAATGCCTTACTCGGTGTTGATGGAGATTTCACTGCAGCCAAACGGCTTTATCTCTGGCTACATGGGCACAACACTGGGCTTCCCAGGTGAAGAACTGTTTTTCCGCAACCTAGATGGCAGCGGCAAAATGCTGCGTAACGTCGACTTGCGTGGCAAAACAATTACCAACGATTCTCGTCTGCTTTCAACAGTAATGATGGGCACCAACATCGTACAGAGCTTCAGCTTCGAACTGAGCACTGACGGCGTGCCTTTCTACCAAGGTACAGCGGTATTTGGTTACTTCAAGGGCGCAGCACTGAAAGATCAGCTTGGTTTGGACAACGGTAAAGTAACTCACCCTTGGCACGTTGATAACAACCGCACGCCGGATGTAAACATCAACCTACTAGACAAAACGACGCGTTACTTCAATGCACCCGTTTCTGCTACTGGTGAAGTGCAAGAGCACTACCAACTGGCTGGCGGTCGCTTGAACTTTATCGATACTGTGCAGATCACCAGCGATGGTGGTAAAGACGGTCTTGGTTACCTATACGCTGAGCGTACAATTGACCCAAGTGATTGGTTCTTCCAGTTCCACTTCCATCAAGACCCAGTAATGCCAGGTTCTCTAGGTGTCGAAGCGATCATCGAACTGATGCAAACCTACGCGCTAAACAAAGATCTTGGCGCTGGCTTCCGCAATCCTAAGTTTGGTCAAATTCAATCTGAAGTGAAGTGGAAATACCGTGGTCAGATTAACCCTCTGAACAAACAGATGTCTCTGGATGTACACATCACTGCGATTAAAGACGAAGACGGCAAACGCATCATCGTTGGTGACGCAAACCTGAGTAAAGATGGTCTGCGTATTTACGAAGTGAAAGACATCGCGATTTGTATCGAAGAAGCCCCTGCTATCGATAAAGCTTCTGGTATCAAGAAAGCATAAGCCGCCATTAGAGACAGAGAATTAGGAAAGAATTTAGTATGACAACTCAAACTACAATCAATAACGAAAAGCTATCTCCGTGGCCTTGGCAGATCGAAGAGAACACAACGCGTTTCGATAACGCAGCAATGTCAACAATCTTGAAAGATTTAAGCCTTGCTTGTTACGTAGTGAACCACCCAGAGAAAGGCTTAGGCGTAAGCCAACAAGCTGAGATTGCATCGGGTGATTCAGCAAGCTCGGCGAACAGCCAACCTGTTAGCGCCTTTGCTCCCGCTCTTGGTACACAAAGCCTAGGCGACGAAGATTTTCGTCGCTGCCACGGCGTGAAATACGCTTACTACGCGGGCGCAATGGCTAACGGAATTTCATCTGAAGAGTTGGTGATTGCGCTTGGCCAAGCTGGCATTCTTTGTTCATTTGGCGCGGCGGGCTTAATCCCGTCTCGCGTTGAGCAAGCGATCAACCGCATTCAAGCTGCACTGCCAAACGGTCCTTACGCGTTTAACTTGATTCACAGCCCAAGCGAACCAGCGCTAGAGCGCGGCAGTGTTGAGCTGTTTTTGAAGCACAAAGTGAAAACAGTTGAAGCTTCAGCATTCTTAGGTCTAACACCGCAAATCGTTCACTACCGTGCCGCTGGCCTTAGCCGCGATGCACAAGGTGAGATTCAGATTGGCAACAAAGTTATTGCTAAGGTAAGCCGCACTGAAGTCGCAAGTAAGTTCATGCAGCCTGCTCCTGTGAAAATGCTGCAAGCTCTGGTTGATGAAGGCCGAATCACAACAGAACAGATGGAGCTAGCACAGCTTGTTCCTATGGCTGATGACATTACTGCAGAGGCCGATTCAGGTGGCCACACCGATAACCGTCCGCTGGTTACCTTACTACCAACGATTCTTGCCCTGAAAGAGCAAATCCAAGCTCAATACCAATTTAAAACACCGCTACGTGTCGGTTGTGGTGGTGGCGTAGGTACGCCTCACGCTGCTCTAGCAACGTTTAACATGGGTGCGGCATACATTGTTACCGGTTCTATCAACCAAGCGTGTGTTGAGGCTGGCGCGAGCGAGCACACACGTAAGCTACTTTCGACAACCGAAATGGCTGACGTAACTATGGCTCCTGCGGCAGACATGTTCGAAATGGGCGTGAAACTGCAAGTGGTTAAACGTGGCACCTTGTTCCCAATGCGTGCAAACAAGCTGTACGAGATCTACACACGTTACGACTCGATTGAAGCGATTCCAGTTGAAGAGCGTCAAAAGCTAGAGAAGCAGGTATTCCGTTCAACTCTGGATGATATTTGGGCTGGTACTGTGGCGCACTTTAACGAGCGCGACCCTAAACAGATCGAACGTGCTGAAGGCAATCCAAAACGCAAAATGGCGTTGATCTTCCGTTGGTACTTGGGGCTTTCGAGCCGTTGGTCAAACACGGGCGAACAAGGTCGTGAGATGGATTACCAAGTATGGGCAGGCCCGGCACTTGGCGCATTCAACGCATGGGCGAAAGACAGCTACCTAGACGATTACCAACAGCGTAATGCGGTCGACCTTGCTAAGCATTTGATGCACGGTGCGGCGTACTTGGCTCGTGTTAACTTGCTGACTTCACAAGGTATCAAACTTGATCCAGAGCTGGCACGTTGGAAGCCAACGCAAAGAATGGCATAGGCATTTCAATGTAGCGTTAATTAAGCTCAACGAATAAAAAAAGCGACCACTAAGGTCGCTTTTTCTTTAGGCGTTCTTATCTAAACTAGATAGACGATCAAGATTTCTGCATACGCTTTTTCAGTCGAGCTAAGTCAATTTCACTAGAGCGAACGGTCAACTTAATACACTCGTAGTCGTACTCTTCTTTTACCACACTCATGTTTGAGCGAATCTCACCGATGATACCTTGTCCAGAATAAGGAATCGTGATCTCTTCTTCGATCATGCCTTCTTCAGCAACACCAACGATGTACTTGTGCAGTTTCGTAATATCCAGAGGATCACGAGTTGACGTTAGCATCGCATCTGGGAATTCTTCGATCAGCTCTAATTGCTGCTCTTCAGTCAATCTATCGCACTTATTCAGCACTAATAGTTTTTCGCTGCCTTCAACACCCACTTGAGCTAATACGTCGTGTACTACATCAAGTTGCGCGCGGAATGAAACGTCAGAAGCATCAACGACATAAAGCAGCAATGAAGCATCATGCGCTTCTGCTAATGTTGAGTGGAACGAAGCAACCAGATCGTGTGGCAGTTTCTTGATGAAACCCACAGTATCTGAAACAAGGATACGCGGCTGAGTGATTGGTTGAAGCGCACGAACCGTGGTGTCTAGCGTTGCGAACAGTTTATCTTCACCCACGACTTCGGTTGCGGTCATTGCACGCATCATCGAAGATTTACCAGCATTGGTGTAGCCAACTAAAGCAACAGTGAAAAGCTCCGCGCGCCTTGTGCGTCGGGTCTTCATTTCATCTTGTACGCTTACTAGCTCACGCTTAAGCGCAGCAATTTGGTCACGTACGTTACGACGGTCTAGCTCTAGAGAAGTTTCACCGGCGCCCTGACCCATTTGACGCTCTTTATCACCCTCTGCCGTTTCACGAAGTCGTGGCACTAAGTAGTTTAGACGAGCGATATCAACTTGCAGGCGAGCAGTACGAGTACGAGCGTGACGGCTGAATATTTCGATGATGATGCCAGTACGGTCAAATACTTCCACACCCAAACTCGCCTCAACAGTACGCAGTTGAGATGGGCTTAAATCACAGTCAAAGACCACAACATCAGCGGCGCCGTATTGGAAATTGCCCGTTGGAAGATCATCAAAATCTAGCTCGTCGATTTCTGAATCAAATAGACCTGATTCATCAAGGAAGTCTTCATCTTCTGCTTCTTCAATCGAACCTTGGTAACCGGTTAGGTGAGCAATTTCCGCAAGCTTACCAGCACCCAACACGTTTTGTCGTTGAGCTGAACTGTGGTGCTGCGATTGAGTACCAACCACTTTAAACCCTAGGGTTGTTACTAAGCGAGCAAGTTCGGCAAGAGACTCTTTTGCTTCGTCACCTTTGAAGTCCGGTGTCGTAATAGAAATAAGTAAAGCGTTACTAGCTGAGGGTTTTGCTGTTAGTTTCATGTATTCTTCTGTTTATGCACCAAAGTGCAACCTAGTATTTGGTCTAAAGTTGACTCGATCCTACGCGTTTCTACGTCAGCTTTATATAGCCACATCACACTAAATATCAGCTTTGATGATAATTAACTGTCTACTCGATGATTATTCACAATAAAAAACGACCCATCAGGTCGCTTTTTATTGCCTACAACGGCATTTTTATACCTACTTAAACTATCAAACAAGTTAATTACTCACTGCAATAGGGTCAGGAGATCCGTCGGGATCATTATTCACATCCCCATCCAAAGAGAATGAGCCTCCGGTGGCTAACAGTACTCCACAAAAGTGAGGAGCCGCCATTGAGGTACCATTGTAAGAAACCGTTCCTCCGCCCGTTTTGGTCGATAACACATCGACTCCAGGTTGAGCGTAATCTACATCAGAGCCATAATTGGAAAAGTAAGCGAAATTATCGTTAGATTCACCAAATGCGGAAATAGTAAATATATTCGTGCCGTTGGTACTCGCTGGCGTAAACCCACTGGCATCCTGCCCTGAATTACCCGCTGCGATTGAGAAAAATATCCCTTGAGCAGCGGCCGTTTTAATCGCGCTATCCAAGGCGGCTGAATATCCAGCTCCTCCCAAACTCATATTGGCACAGTCACCAGAGTCACCATAACGAGCAACATGATCAACTCCTGCAATCACGCCCGACATTGAACCACTGCCGCTATTATCTAACACCCGTACTGGAATTACCTGTACACCAGGAGCAACACCAACGACATCAAAACCGTCATCATACGCACCAATCGTTCCTGCTACATGCGTGCCGTGACCATTACCATCGCTAGTATTGTTTTTCTTACCGCGAGTAAAGTTTGCCCCTCGAGATTTGTTTACATTTAAATCTGGGTGATTACTGTCAATACCCGAGTCTATAACCCACGCAACAGATGAGGAATTACTCATATCAACAGTACCACCGTTGACTCTGGTTACACCCCAAGGAACCTGCTGAACAGCTCGATCAACACTATCTCCACCTCCGCCTCGATTAGGTTTACCTCCTCGCGGTAAAGCATGCATGACGATATCAGGCTCAATGTAATCAATCTCGGGGAACCTATTTTTAAGACCTTTGAGAGCTTGCTCTGGGACCTTAACAGAAAACCCTTTCAAGGCATGGCTATATTGATGACCAACTACACCACGCCCATTGGCAACTTCGCGCGCGATATCGTTCGCCCGTGATTCCGATACACTCTGTTTTAAAACGACAATATAACTGTCTCTCAAATCATGATTAACAACAGCAGATACAGGAGAGGAAAGAAGAGCAAGTGACATTGCTCCTACGAGTAATTGGACTCTCATTGCAGACATCCTTTTTATAAAAATTAATCTCCCATCAAGCATAGACTCTACTGAGTTTTTTATCATTAATGTGACAATTAACCTGTCTTGATACAAAAACACCCCATCAAACGATGAGGTGTTTGGTGAAACTAACTTGCTAGTAACACTTAGAAATCGATTCTCGCTTCCGTCTGAGCATCGAAGAATACGGCTTTGGATAGGTCAAAATGCAGCGGTGCCATTTGCCCAACCGACACCTCAAACTCCGGTGACAAGCGACACGCGACTTCTTGATCGTTCACTTTAACCATTGCGATGGTATCTGGCCCTGTCGGTTCCAATACCTCTAGCTGTAAGTCCAGCTTTGTCGAGGCAGAAACATCATCACCTTCCTGTTCAGTAATGTGTTCTGGACGCAGCCCAATCACCAACTCTTTGCCATCTTGGTCACGCATACTTTGTGGCAAACGAATGTGGTGTTCTTGATCTGCGGTACCGACCACTTTAATGATCGGATTCTGTTCCTCATCCAAATCCACCATGGTTTTAATGAAGTTCATTGACGGTGACCCCATAAAGCCAGCCACAAACATATTGTTGGGTTTGGTGTAGATCTCTTGCGGTGTGCCGAGCTGCTGCAGCTCACCATCTTTCATTACCGCGATGCGGTCAGCCAGTGTCATTGCCTCAATCTGATCATGGGTTACATAAACGATCGTGGTATTGAGCTTCTGGTGCAGACGTTTTATCTGATGACGCATCTCAACACGTAGCTTGGCATCCAAGTTAGAAAGTGGTTCATCAAATAGATAAAGCTTAGGGCGACGAGCCAGAGCCCGCCCCATAGCGACACGTTGACGCTGACCACCAGAAAGTTGCGACGGTTTACGATCAAGCAATTGCTCGATTTGCAGCATTTCTGCCACTCGATTCACTTCAGCATCGATCTCGTCCTGAGGCATCTTGCGAATCTTCAAACCGAAAGCGATATTGCCGCGTACCGTCATGTTTGGGTAAAGCGCGTAGGATTGGAATACCATCGCAATGTCGCGGTCTTTAGGTTCAACCTGCGCTACATCTACACCATCAATCACAATCTCACCCGAGCTAATATTTTCGAGCCCAGCAATGGTGTTCATTAAGGTCGATTTCCCACACCCCGAAGGGCCGACAAGTATCAAAAATTCCCCCGAATCGATACTGATGTCGATGCCCTTTAACGTTTCGTTGTCCGCGTTGCGATAGGTTTTACGGATCTGTTTTAAATCTAATGTTGCCATGGGTAATTATCCTTTTACTGATCCTGCCGTTAGGCCACGAACAAAATATTTTCCTGCGAAGACATACACCAACAGCGTTGGCAGTGCGGCGATGATCGCGGCAGCCATGTCGACGTTGTATTCTTTAACGCCTGTACTGGTGTTCACCAAGTTGTTTAATGCCACGGTGATCGGCTGAGTTTCTGAGCCGGAGTAAACCACCCCAAACAAGAAATCATTCCAAATAGCGGTGAACTGCCAGATCACCGTCACCATGATGATTGGCGTGGAGATCGGTAATAAGATCTTAAAGAAAATCGTAAAGAAGCCTGCACCATCTAGCTTTGCCGCTTTGATCAATTCATCAGGAATAGAGATATAGAAGTTACGGAAAAACAGAGTCGTAAACGCCATGCCGTAGATAACATGCACAATCACCAAACCGATGGTCGTGTTTGCTAAACCCATCTTGCCAAGCATGGTTGCCATTGGCAGTAGTACCACTTGGAACGGAATGAAGCAGCCAAAAAGCAACAAACTAAAGAACAGGTTTGAACCTCTAAATTGCCATTTCGTCACCACATAACCATTGAATGCACCGAGCAATGTTGAAATCGCAACCGCAGGAATCACCATTTGGAATGAGTTCCAGAAGTAGCCTTTGATGCCTTCACATTTCACGCCCGTACAAGCCGAGTCCCACGCTTTATACCAAGCATCGAACACCCACTCTTTCGGCAAGCTCATCAAGTTACCCGCCTTGATATCAGGCAGAGTTTTGAATGAGGTCAGCACCATCACGAACAATGGCATTAGATACACTAAACAGAAGAAAAGCAGTGCTGAATAGATAAAGATTCGAGCAAAATTGATGTTATTCATCATGACTTTTTCTCCCTAAGTTCAGAGTAAAGATAAGGCACGAGAATCGCTAAGATACCGGCAAGCATCATCATGGCACTAGCAGCACCAAGGCCGATTTGACCACGAGTAAAAGAGTGGGCGTACATGAATAGTGCAGGTAGATCCGATGAATAGCCCGGGCCACCCGCCGTCATTGCGGTCACAAGGTCGAAGCTCTTAATCGCAATGTGTGACGTGATAATAACCGCACTGAAAACCACAGGGCGCAAGCAAGGCAGAATGATTTTGAGATAAATAGTAGGTAAGCTTGCACCATCGATTTGAGCCGCTTTGATGATTGATGAATCGATGCCACGAAGACCCGCTAAGAACATTGCCATCACAAAACCTGAAGACTGCCACAGTGCCGCGATAACCAAGGTATAGACCGACATTTCAGAGTCGACTAACCAATCAAATTTGAAGTCAGTAAATCCCCAATCTTGCATCAGCTTTTCAATACCAAGACCCGGATTAAGAATCCATTTCCACGCCGTACCTGTCACGATGAATGACAACGCCATTGGGTAGAGATAGATAGTTCGAATCGCCCCTTCTTGGCGGATATTCTGGTCAAGCAATACCGCTAAACCAACACCAAGCAAGATAGCAATCGCCATGAACAGAAAGCCAAACACACCGAGGTTAGTGATTGAGGTGATCCAGCGATCGTTATCCATCAGCTTTTCATATTGGGTTAAACCAACGAAATTAAAGCTCGGCAGAAATCGAGAGTTGGTGAACGACAGCGCTGCCGTCCAAAAAATGTAACCGTAGATACAGACCACGGTCACTAACGCGGTCGGCGCCAGTACAATTTTAGGTAACCAATGTTGCAACCTGTCAGCAAAACTTGGTTTCGGTGCAGGCTGGCTCCTTGTGGGTTTTGGAGTCGACTCAGTCAAAACATGCTCCATAACTTATCCTTGTTGCACAATCGAGCCAATGGCTTACCTTTCGGCACCACATCAGCATCACGCATATCAGAATTGGGAGTGAAGAGTAGATAGACTCCCTACGAGCCTACCCACCCTGGGGGTTTGGTAAAGCAACACAACCCGTCACTCACGTGCGTTGTGTGTCGCTTATCAAGTTAGATTAGATAGCCGCTTTCACAGCTTTCGCTAACTTAGCCGCCGCTTGTTTTGGATCGGCATCTTTTTCGTTGAAGAAGTTGGTCACTACGTCATAGATAGCGCCTTGAGCGTAGCTTGTTGTCGCTAGGCCGTGAGCCATACTCGGAACAAGATCGCCAGATTCCGCACTCGCTTTGAAGGTAGCCATTGAGTCCAACGCACATTGGTCAAACTTAGACATGTCCATATCTAGACGTACAGGGATAGAACCTTTGTTAAGGTTGAAGACTTCTTGGAAATCTTTGGTAAGAATGGTTTTCGCTAGATCTTGCTGCGCTTTTTGGCTCGCTTTGTCGCTTAACTCAAAGAACGCAAAGCTATCGATGTTGAAAGTGAATTGGCCATCAGTACCTGGAGCTGGTGCACAGATGTAGTCTTTACCCGGCACTTTGCCTGCCGCAGTAAATTCACCTTTCGCCCAGTCACCCATGATCTGCATTGCCGCTTCGCCATTGATAACCATCGAAGTTGCTACGTTCCAATCACGACCCGGAGAGTTGCTGTCGATGTAATCACGCATCTTTTTGAACTTGGTGAACACTTCCACCATTTTGTCGCCAGATAACACGTCCATATCCAGATCAACGAACGCTTTGTTGTAATCTTCACTGCCTAGTACATCAAGTGCTACAGCTTCGAATACCGTAGCGTCTTGCCAAGGTTGACCACCGTGAGCCAGTGGAATGAAGCCAGCCGCTTTAATCTTGTCTGCGGCAACAAAGAACTCATCTAATGTCGTTGGAACCGTCACTCCTGATTTTTCTAAAACAACAGGGTTCGCCCAAAGCCAGTTAACACGGTGAACGTTGACAGGAACCGCCACATATTCGCCATCCCACTTCATCACTTTAGTGACCACTTCTGGCAGTAGCTCATCCCATTGTTCTTGTTTCGCCGTTGCATCGAGAGACGTTAGAAAACCTAAACCACCCCACTCTTGAATATCATGACCTTTGATCTGCGCGGCAGATGGAGGATTGCCCGACACTGCTCGAGTTTTCAAAACAGTCATCGCACTTTCACCCCCGCCACCAGCAACAGCAAAATCTTTCCAAGTATGGCCTTGTTCTTCAATCATCTCTTTCAGTACCGCTGCGGATTTCGCCTCGCCACCGGCAGTCCACCAGTGAAGCACTTCCACTTCACCAGCTTGAGAAAATGTTGAGGCAGCAAGAAGAGATAGAGTAAGTAGGGTTTTATTGATTTTCATTATTATCTTCCATGTTTTAGCGGACTCGACGTCCGGTTCAATAAAGAGTCTACTTATTTTGATTTCTAGGATTGAAACAAAAGGTAAGCCCTATGTAACACAATTGTTACATTACACTTCTAGGCCTGTTGGGATATAGACTTTGGCTTCTAAGCCGCCTTGAGAGGAGTTGCGAATAATGAGATCTCCGCCGTGTCCATGCAGGATATTTCGGCAGATCCCGAGGCCAAGACCGTGTCCTTGATCATCCGTTGCTAACCTAAAGTAAGGTTCAAAAACTAACTCTAGCTTGTCTTCTGGAATGCCATTGCCACGGTCTTTAATGGTCACGACTACCCAAAGCTCATCACCGCTGATTTCTACCACAGCTGAGGAACCATACTTAACCGCGTTGTCGATTAAGTTGGTCAGTACACGCTTTATCGCCAGTGGCTTCGCGACCAATGGCTCAATGACGACCGGCTCGAACTCAACCTTCGTTTGGTACTGGTTATGAGATTCAATCACAGCAAGCACCATTTCATTGAGGTCAATAATGGCATTGTTCTCGTGTAAGTCAGTATCTCTTACGGCCTGAAGAGCACCTTTAACCATCATCTCAAGCTCATCGAGATCTTTGTTGAATTTGTCTTTCTTTACTTCACTCTCCAACAACTCTGCACGCAATCTAAGCCGTGTTATTGGTGTCTTTAAGTCATGGGAGATTGCCGAGAAAAGGTGCTCACGGTCGGCAACATAGCGACGAATTCGTTGCTGCATGCGATTGAAGGCTCGGGTCGCCGTCACCAGCTCCGTTGCCCCTTCTTCATTAAGTGGTGGCTGCTGAATATCCATACTCATCTCATTGGCCGCTCTTGCTAATTTTTTAAGAGGGCGTACTTGCCGACGAATCATCAAGTAAGTCAAAACCAAAAGAATGAGTGTTGAGGAAACTAAGAAGATCACCTGTTCTCTGCCGAGAATCGTATCGTCGAGTTTGACGTAAGGCGCCGGTAACAACGCGGCGATATACACCCATTCATGACTGGCTAATTCTATCTGAACAACCAGAATCGGCGGATTAAGAGGTTCTAAGGTTAATGTGTGATGTGCCCACGATCGCGGGAGATCGCTCAAGTAAATGTCATTTTTAAGTAAACGAAGATGTTCAGGGCGAGAGAAATCAACACGAACTGATTCCACTTTATTGAGCTTGCTACTCAAAACACTTTCTATCGCTTCAATCGAAGCGGTTTTTAAACGGGTATCAGGGATCGGTTCGACAATCAAAGCCTCTTTATTGAAAGATACGAAAAAGCGCGTACCGCCCATATTGCGGATCTGATCTAATACGATATGACGATATTTGACGGGCAGAGACTGAAAGAAAGTCACCGTCGACGCAAACATATTGGCCATGCTTTCGGAGGCAGAACGAATCCCTTCCAACTCTTTGTGTTTGGATTCGCTATACCAAATAGACGTTGCGATCCCCTGAGCAATCACCACGGCTAACAAGGTCAGTAGCAATGTTCTTGCGACCAAGGAGTTTGGTTTTAATCGACTCATCCAGTTCATAGGCAATACTTCATTGGCAAGGTGTTCACTAACAGCACTTGATTATCAGTGTTCATACTGAACAGGAACAGCGAGGATATAGCCATTGCCGCGCATGGTTTTGATGTAGTGAGGATATTTACCACTGTCGCCCAATCGGCTTCTCAGACGGCTAAGCTGCACGTCAATGCCACGTTCAAAAGGTAGCGCTTCTCGGCCTCTGGTAGCGAAAGAGATGGTGTCACGGTCAAGAACTTCGTTAGGGCGAGTTAAGAACAACATCAACAGAGAAAAATCACTGCCCGACAAATCCATCTCTTCTGAATTTTCATTGTGGGAAATTCGATGCGCTAATGTATCAAGCGTCCAATCACCAAAAATAATTTGCTTTGGCAGTGCATCACTTGGCTTGTCATCAACCACTTGAACGCGGCGTAATAACGCTTTGATACGAGCCATTAACTGACGAGGACTGAACGGCTTGGCGATGTAGTCATCGGCACCAATTTCTAAACCAATGATCTGGTCGGTTTCATCCGATACGGCAGTCAGCATGATGATTGGCACATTAGATTGCTTACGGACACGTTGGCACAAGGTAAAACCATCGTCACCGGGTAGCATCACATCCAGCAGAATCAGATCTGGATAACCTTGGTTTTGCAGATGAGCTTCTAGTTCAACGCCATCTCCCACAGAAGAAACATCGAAACCCGATTTTGTGAGGTACTCTTCCAGCAGCTCGCGGATTTCTTGATCATCATCCACCACGAGAATTCGAGTATTTGTTGGCATCGCCCAAACCTATTAAATTTACAACTTATTCACATAGTGTATAGGCTGGCCGATTGTTTGATTATTGACATGTTTGTAAAGTTAGAAGAACAAACAGATAAAGATCACAACTTAGTGACCTCTATCTGAATCTTTAGGGCTTAATCCGCTATTGGTTGGTTATGAAGAGCAGCTGATCTCCATTGCTTTGCCCCACTCAGGAGGTAGAGCCGCAAGGTGTTCATAATCCGGGTGTTCCGCATAAGGGTCTGCCAGTACCACCATCAAAGCGTCAATGTCGCTGCTATCACCGCGCTCTGCTTTGTCTATCGCAAGCTGAGCTAGGTAGTTTCTGAGGATATATTTAGGGTTTACCTGCCTCATCTTTTCGCAGCGCTCTGCCACTGAGCTCTCTTCCAGTTCGCAACGTTGTAAGTAGTTATCTACCCACAGTTTTGCTGCATCTCGATCAATTATCAGATCAATCACTTCTTGTGGCGACAAGGTGTCTAGGTTCGATAGCGTTCTATAGAACCTTGGGTAGTCGACTTTGTTTTGCGACATCAGCTCGAACATAGATTCAAACAAACGACTGTCACCTTCTTGTTTCGAAAGTAGCCCCAACTTACGACGCATCATCTGACTGAAATAACCGTTCATTTGCGGTTCGTACTGTTCTAACGCGGCCTCTAAGTCGGCCTTATCCACCAGCGGAGAAAGTGAGTGAGCCAGTGCAGACAGGTTCCATAAACCTATTCTCGGTTGCTGGTTGAATGCGTAGCGCCCTTGATAATCCGAGTGATTACAGATCAAGCGAGGATCGTATTCGTCAAGAAATGCGAATGGACCATAATCGAAAGTTTGCCCGATGATCGACATGTTATCGGTGTTCATCACGCCATGAGCAAAACCATTCGCTTGCCACAACGCGACCATTTCCGCAGTGCGATCGACAATCTCATTATACATGGCAGCGTAAGGCTTCTCTTCATCAAGGCATTCCGGGAAGTGCCATTCGATGACTTTATCAGCCAGTAATTTATGTTCTGCCAACTGATTGGTATAAAACAGATGTTCAAAGTGCCCAAATCGAATGTGAGATTCTGCAGCACGCACCAGTAATGCCCCCCACTCTTGCTTCTCACGATAAACTGGCGTGTCACTGGTCATCATGGCTAATGCACGTGTGGTTGGGATGTTAAGCCCCGCCATCGCTTCACTACATAAGTACTCACGAACCGTTGATCGAATAACAGCGCGTCCATCGCCCATGCGAGAATAAGGCGTTTTACCGGCACCTTTGAGGTGTAAATCAAACGTTTCACCACTTTTAGCGACAACTTGAGCCAATAACAGCCCTCTTCCATCACCTAAATCCGGATTATAAGAACCAAACTGGTGGCCTGCGTATTTCATTGCTACAGGCGAAAACTGCTCAGGTTCAACATTGCCAGATAACGTTTCAAGCAATTCCTCGGAAGCATCATCAAATGACGGAAAGCCGAGTTCATCCGCAAGCTTATGGTTCCATGCGAGCCATTGAACATTGTTTAGCGGTGTAGGTTGAATTGGGGTATAGAACAGTCGAGGTAATGCAGTAAATCGATTGTTAAATGAAATAGAATCCCAGACAGACATGAGAGATACACTGTAGATAAAAGATAACTTAAGATTATCACAGTTTCGTAACAACTTCAGAAGTGCGATGGCGCTTGTTTATAGAGATAAGGTGACAAACCAGTCCACTGAAATAAGGTGGTGACTTAAGGCAAGAAGTGACAACGAGAAAGTGGCAACTAGAAGTTAATTATTGGGGGAAGCTTGCTAGAAGAAGATGACTAAGAAAAAGTTAAGTGGCTAGCCTGATGAGAAAAGCCACATTTATAAGAGAAAGAGTTCTGACTTTGAAGACTTTTTAACAAGTGATTTCATAATAAAAACTAAAAATATAGAGCCATGAAGCTGACTACATTAGAGCAAGAATACCCACTAGAGAAAGGGTAGAGAAAATCCAAGTACGACTGATTACGCCAAAGTTACTGTGTTGAATCATTTCTTGATGCTGCATATGTCTCTCCTTGAGAACGTGATGGTGTAACTACAATATATCGGCTTTTCGCCAAAATCAGCAAGCATATTAATATTAACCTTTTATGACAGCATCAAGAACATTCTGTAATTATTCACCTCTCTGATAAAACAGAAAGTTATGCTCGACTGGTCGTCGAAAGCAGTGCACCAGCTCCAATAAAGACACCTCCAGTGACACGATTAAAGACCTTAGCTCGACCTTTCGCAAACAACCAATTTGACGACTTCGCGCCCAAGTAGGCATACACCAGTAACCAAGACAATTCCATCACTGCGAAGGTCAAAGCAAACACGGTAAACTGTGGTAATAGCGCAATTGAGGGATCAATAAACTGTGGGAAAAGTGCGGTAAAAAACAGGATAGCTTTGGGGTTGCTCGCGCCAACAATAAAGCCACTTAGGTAATGCTGCGCAGCACTTTCTTTGACAGTTCGAGCACCGCCTTGTTGATCCGGTAACTTGTCATAATCTTGTTGGTTAGAGCGCAGAGATTTCCAGCCGAGGAAGATAAGGTAAGCCGCACCAGTCCATTTTATGACATTAAATACCACTTCGGACGAAGCAATAATTACCCCTAGCCCGGTAAACGACAAGGTTAGAATGCCAGTAATCGCAGTTAAGCTGCCCAAGGCGGTAAATATCGATAATTTAAAGCCAGATTGCACACCTTTGGTCATGCACAATAAAGAACTTGGGCCTGGTGATGCCGTTAAGATCAGCACCGCTAATAAATAATAAATCCATGTATCAAAGTTCATCGTGAATCCTCCTTAACTCACTAAAACGACTAAATATTAAACACCAATATCTAATAAGCCCTCATATTAATCAACTAAATATTGCGCTGAACTTCTTCGATATAAATGCAAACATCTTTAATCTAGGCAATAAAAAACGCCATGCATTGCTGCATAGCGTTTAAATAAAAACGTTTCAAATCGAACGTCTTACTCAGTTTCAGGTTCTAAGCTTACAGCCCGATGACCGGATCATTCGCTTAATAGCTACAAACTAGTCTTTGTAGATAGAGAACTCATCAGCGCAAGCAACAAGCTGCTCACGAGTGATCATGAATACGCCATGACCACCGTTAGAGAATTCAATCCAAGTGAATGGAATCTCTGGGTACTGATCCATCATATGAACCATTGAGTTACCTACTTCACAGATAAGAATACCGTCGTCAGTTAGGTAGTCTGGTGCGTTAGCTAAGATGCGACGAACCAATTTCAGACCGTCTGTACCCGCAGCTAGGCCAAGTTCTGGCTCGTGAGTAAACTCATCTGGTAGGCTGTTCATATCTTCTTCGTCCACGTAAGGTGGGTTAGATACGATCAGGTTGTATTTCTCTTTTGGCAAATCACGGAAAAGATCTGAACGGATTGGGAACACTTGCTGCTCCATGCCGTGATCTTGAACGTTCTGCTCTGCAACTTGCAATGCATCGGTAGAGATATCAATCGCATCTACTTCAGCGTCAGGGAATGCGTGAGCACAAGCAATAGCGATACAACCACTACCCGTACACATATCCATGATGCGAGTTGGCTCTTCAGTTAACCAAGGTTGGAATTGAGCTTCGATCAGCTCACCAATTGGCGAACGAGGCACAAGAACGCGTTCATCAACGAAGAACTCAAGACCACAGAACCAAGCTTTGTTGGTTAGGTAAGCCGTTGGTGTACGATCATTAATACGCTTGATTACGCGCTCAACAATACGCAGACGTTCGCTGCTCGTTAGACGAGAGTTCATCACATGCGAAGGAACATCAATCGGCAGATAAAGAGTAGGTAAGATAAGTTGTACTGCCTCATCCCACGCGTTATCAGTGCCGTGACCATAAAATAGGCCCGCTGCGTTAAAGCGGCTAACAGTCCAACGAATCACATCTTGAAGCGTGTGTAGTTCTGATACCGCTTCTTCTACAAAAATCTTATCCAAAATTGTCTCCGAAAAGCGCTACAATACTGCTAATTACGTTTCTAATTAGAATTCATAACCTGATGAGCAAAAAAGACACCGACTTCGATGACGATTTCGCCCTGTTCAACGATGCAGTAAAGGGCGTTAAAAAGTTGCAACAGGATACCATAGTCCAGCAGCCAAAAAGAAATGCCAAGCAAAAAGAAATTACTCGAACGGCAAGACAAGCCAGTGATAGCGAGTTTTATTTCTCGGATGAGTTCATTCCGCATCTTAGCGAAGACGGTCCGACACGTTATGCGCGTGATGATGTCTCTAAATATGAGGTCAAGCGCCTACGTCGTGGTGTCTACGTGCCTGACGTGTATCTCGATATGCATGGTATGACTCAACAAGAAGCTAAACGTGAGCTTGGCGCGATGATTGCGCACTGCGTGAAAGAGAGCGTGGCATGTGCCTGTGTTCAACACGGTATCGGTAAACACATCCTTAAACAGAAGGTGCCTTTGTGGTTAGCACAGCACCCAGATGTGATGGCCTTCCACCAAGCGCCGTTAGAGTTTGGCGGCAATGGCGCACTGTTGGTTCTGTTATCAATTCCTGAGAAGTAATTCTGGTTAACGAATTCTCTCTCACCAAAAAACAACAAAGGGCATCCCAATCATATTGAGATGCCCTTTCTAATTGTCTGCAACTTTGTCATCAAACAGAGCTCAACGAGCTTATGGATTGATGTTCCAAAGCAACTCACCTTTTTGTGTCTCAAGGTTGAAGTCGATACACGCTAGGCCCGAAGTGGGAAACATAGGCGGCGCCATGCCTGTTGCAAACTCTGCCGTTAGGTAGCCCACTAGAGGTAAATGAGAAACAAATAAAATGGTCTCTAGTTTTTCTACTTCAGCCATTGCTAAGGTCAAATCAAACACATCGTCGGACATTCCATAAGGCGTAATATCATCACAGGTTTCTACTTTCTTTCCAGAAAACGCCTGAGAGATCTCTAACCACGTTTCTTGTGCCCTTAAATATGGGCTCACCAGCACTTTATCGAATTGACTAATCCCCTGCTCATTAGCAGCTTGTGCCACTGCAAGAGAAGCCATTTTCCCGCGCTTGGTCAACGCTCGTTCTGCATCCGAGTTCGCAAAATGTTCTGCTTCACCGTGGCGCATAATGAATATTTTCATGTTCAATCCTGTCTTCGTAACATGTCGAAAGTCGATATATCCCATATATCAGCGAAACGCTACTTAGGTTTGGCTCTCAATCCAGAGAAACCGCAGTCAATATAAATAATTATATCAAGTCACTTGCCAAAGAGTTCGACTTTCTTAACAATCTTGTTAAAAGAAAATAAATTACTGATAAAAATCGATAAAAGTGATTTAGAAATCGCCAAAAAGCACTTCATATCCCAAAATATGATCACAAGGTTTGCACGCCGAATCATCGGGTACATAATTTAAAAACCACCTTCTCTGGAGATGCTCCTGTGCACTTAAGCCCAAATGATGAACATCAATACCGCTACATAACCTTAAATAACGGGTTACGTGTACTGTTAGTTCAGGATCAAAATGCTCAAAAAGCAGCAGCCGCATTAGCCGTCAATGTGGGGCATTTTGATGACCCTACAGACCGAGAGGGTTTAGCTCACTACTTAGAGCATATGCTATTTTTAGGAACTGAAAAGTATCCAAAGGTCGGAGAGTTCCAAAGTTTTATCAGCCAGCATGGCGGCAGCAACAATGCTTGGACAGGAACAGAGCACACCTGCTTCTTTTTTGATGTCGAATTGAATGCCTTTGAAACCGCACTCGATCGCTTCAGCCAATTTTTTACCGCTCCCCTGTTCAACGAAGAAGCGTTAGACAAAGAACGCCAAGCCGTTGATTCCGAATACAAGATGAAACTCAACGACGACTCGCGACGCTTGTACCAAGTTACCAAAGAACTGGTGAATCACAATCACCCATTCTCGAAGTTTTCTGTCGGTAATATCGATACGTTGGGTGACAGAAACGGCGAGACGATTCGACAAGAGATCTTGGCTTTCCACCAGCAACAATACTCTGCTGACTTAATGACCCTGACACTGTCTGGCAATCAATCATTAGATGAGATGCAAAGCTGGGTTGAGAATCGCTTTAGCTCGATCACCAATCACAATCTACAAGGCAAAAAGGTTGAAGTACCGATTATTGGCGAGTTAAGCACAGGCGTTCAAGTCCACGTTGAGCCGATTAAAGAAGTACGTAAACTGATCTTAACCTTCCCGATGCCAAGCATGGACGAACACTACGGCGTTAAGCCATTATCGTTCTTTGCCCACCTTTTAGGTTACGAAGGTGAAGGCAGTTTGATGATGCAACTCAAAGAGAAAGGTTGGATAACATCCCTCTCTGCAGGTGGTGGCGCGAGTGGCAGTAACTACCGTGATTTCACCGTGAGTTGCTCGTTGACCATTGAAGGTTTAACCAAAACCGATAACATCATCCAAGCGATATTTCAGTACATCAAGTTAGTCGAACAACAAGGCATCGAGGAGTGGCGCTACCTAGAAAAACGCGCCGTTTTAGAGTCTGCTTTCCGCTTTCAAGAGCCAGCAAGACCGCTTGATGTGGTCAGCCATCTCGTTATCAACATGCAACACTACCAAGAGCAAGATGTGGTCTATGGCGATTACAAAATGTCGCATTTCGATGACGAATTACAGCGTTCTTTACTGCCTTACTTAACCGTCGACAACATGCGTGCGACCATTGTTGCTCAGGGGTTCGAGTATGACAGAGAAGCGAAGTGGTACTTTACGCCCTACTCGGTCACACCTTTTAGCGCTGAACAAGTTCAATGCTTTACGTGCATTAACCCCGGTTGGCAGTTTGAACTCCCAAGCAAAAACCCGTTTATTTGCTACGATCTAGACCCGACTGAACTCGAAGGTGACGCTAAGTTCCCACAACTGCTAGAAGAGCTCGATGGCTTTAAGTTATGGCATCTGCAAGACCATCAATTCCGAGTGCCTAAAGGTGTGGTGTATGTTGCAATCGATAGCCCGCACTCGGTCGCGAGCCCAAGAAATATCGTTAAAACACGCTTGTGTGTAGAGATGTTCTTAGACTCGCTGGAAAAAGATACGTATCAGGCTGAAATCGCCGGAATGGGCTACAACATGTACACCCATCAGGGCGGTGTAACGCTCACTCTGTCTGGTTTTAGCGAGAAGCAGCCACAACTGCTCAATATGATTCTTGAACGTTTCCAAGCACGCGACTTTAGTCCAACACGCTTCGAAACCATCAAGCATCAACTGCTCAGAAACTGGAACAATGCGTCGCAAGATCGTCCTATCTCTCAGCTGTTTAATGCGATGACGGGGATACTTCAACCAAATAACCCGCCCTATTCTGTGTTAATTGAAGCGCTGGAAACGATAGAGGTCGATGAGCTCTCCTCTTTTGTTCAAGCAATCTTGGCGGAACTTCATGTTGAGATGTTTGTGTATGGCGACTGGAAAAAAGCCGATGCACACAAGATGGCTGAAACGCTAAAAGATGCACTGCGTGTTCAAGATCAGGCTTACGAAGAGTCACTGCGTCCGCTCATCATGCTCGGTGAAAACGGCAGCTTCCAACGTGAAGTAGTGTGTAACCAAGATGATTCGGCCATCGTGGTTTATTACCAATGTCCTGATATTTCGCCTAAAAACATCGCGCTGTATTCACTGGCAAACCATTTGATGTCGGCCACTTTCTTCCATGAGATACGAACCAAGCAGCAACTAGGTTACATGGTCGGCACCGGCAATATGCCGCTCAACCGACACCCTGGAATTGTGTTGTATGTGCAATCACCGAATGCCGCCCCTGCTGACTTGTTAGCCTCAATAGATGAGTTTCTCAATGCCTTTTACATGGTGCTGTTGGAGCTTAACGACTATCAATGGCACAGCAGCAAACGCGGCCTCTGGAATCAGATTTCAACGCCGGATACGACTTTGCGCGGTCGCGCTCAGCGCTTATGGGTTGCGATAGGCAATAAGGATGTTGAGTTCAACCAAAGAGAGCGCGTATTGGAAGACCTTAAGGGGTTAACTCGCTCTGACATGATGCGTTTTGTGGTGAGTCAGCTAAAACCTCGTACGGCGAATCGTCTGATTATGCATGCCCACGGTAATGCTCACAATGAGGAAGAGAAGCTGTCAGCAGGTGTTGAAATTGGCTCTATTGATGAGTTTCAACTACGCCCGAAAGATACTGAGCTTGGCTGATAAAGCTGCAATGAAAATCATAAGGTTGATGTGAAAGCATCAACCTTTTTTATTAGGTGAAGCACAAAAGCAGATCTCCTATTACACTCCTTCGTCGCTTTAGGAGATGACGGTTGTTTTGATTGAGGTGTGTTTGACCACCCTTCTAGTCAACACAATAGGTTAATTTTTATACCTCAATCGTTATTCCCAAGAAAGAGAAACGACCGAGTTGGAAATATCCCACACCGACCAAGCCTACCAAACCTACCAAACAGAACAAATCCCTCTACTCGTCATTCCCGAAAAGGAAGAATGACTGAGTCGGGAATCTCCCACACCAAGCCAACGCTGCCAGACAGCACACATCACTCCCCCGTCATTCCCGAGAAGGAAGAATGACTGAGTCGGGAATCTCATTCCTTTCACACTCGTTCATAAAACAAAAAAGCCCGCATCAATCGCTTGATGCGGGCTTCTTAATCAGTGAGTTAGAGAGTTACTTGTAGAAAGACTCACCCAAACCCGCGCGTGTCAGTAGGCCATCACAAGGCGCGAAACGATCACCGTACTTCTTAGCGAAGTCATTCATCATCTCAACCAGTGACTTAATACCGATTTGATCCATGTAGCGGAACGGACCACCTAGGAATGGAGGGAAACCGATGCCGAAAATCGCACCGATATCACCATCACGAGGGCTTCGGATAATGCCATCATCTAGACAACGAACCGCTTCATTCAACATAGGTAACACACAGCGCATCGCGATATCGTTATCGCTCAACTTAGGATCTGGTTGAAGCTTAAGAAGCTTGTAAACCGACTTATCGACTTCCTTCTTCTTCCCTTTGTAAGTGTAGAAACCTTTACCGCTCTTACGGCCTTTACGGTTGTCATTCAAAAGAATGTCGAACACATCAGGGCCTTGGAAGCGATCGCCTAACTCATTCACTAAAATCGGAATGATCTTCGCTCCGATATCAACACCCACCTCGTCTAATAAGGTGATAGGGCCAACCGGGAAACCGAAGTCCAGTAACGTGCTGTCGAGCTTTTCAATCGGCTCATTCGCTAGCAGTAAATGCGCGGCTTCATTCATGTACGGAGCAAGAATACGGTTCACGTAGAAGCCAGCCGTATCTTTCACAACAATCGGCGTTTTACCCTGCTTCTTCGCTAATGCAACCACCGTCGAGATCGTCTCTTCAGAGGTTGTTTCATGAGGAATAACTTCAACCAACGGCATTTTTTCTGCAGGGCTGAAGTAGTGAAGACCGACCACGTTTTCTGGTCGCTGTGCCTTCTCTGCAATTTTATGGATTGGCAGTGAAGACGTATTCGTCGCGAAGATAGTCTCTGGCTTGGCATTAGCTTCGATGTCCGCAACCATTGACTGCTTAAGGTCGAGGTCTTCAAATACCGCTTCAATCACCACATCGGTGTGATTAAAACTGGTAAAGTCGATACCACCAGACAGTTGAAGCATCTTACTTTCAAGACCCGCTCGGCTCAGAATACGACGCTTACGCTGCTTATCGAATAACTTAAAGTTGTAGTTAAGCGCGTTCAGTACACCTTCATTTGATACGTCTTTAATGCGCACAGGTACTTTCGCCTTAGCAACGCTGACATGACTGATACCTGCGCCCATAAGACCACCGCCAAGCACACCAACACGCTTAACCGCTTTGGGTTCTGCGTCTGCGCCGTGCTCTTTTTTCATTTCCGTAGTTGCAAAGAAAATCGAACGAAGGGCTTTAGATTCAGAAGTCATAACCAGTTCTGAGAAACGCTTCGCTTCATACTGAAGGCCTTTGTCAAAGCCGCTCTCAAGGCCATAACGAATCACGTCTAGAATCGCATCTGCTGCTGGGTAATTGCCGCGTGTTTTCTGATTGGTCTTCTTAGAAGCTTGTTCAAAAATTACTTTGCGACCAAGGCCGTTACGTGAAATCAGCTTTTCTTTGGTCGACGCTTGGCTTTTCGACGCAAGACGCTTACCTTTTTTACTGCCCGTATTCTTTTCAACAAAGCTCTTAGCGACTTCAAGCAGGATAGTTTCAGGCACGCAAGCATCCACAACACCAAGCGATTTCGCTTTCTTAGCGCGCAGTTGCTTGCCCGTAAGGATTAGGTCGAGCGATGGTAACAAACCGATAAGGCGAGGCAGACGTTGTGTACCGCCAGAGCCTGGTAACAAACCTAACTGTACTTCTGGCAGACCAAGACGAGTCTTATCTGAATCGGTACATACGCGGTAATCACACGCCAGTGCGAGCTCTAAACCGCCACCTAAACATGGACCGTGAATCGCTGCGACCACTGGGTACGGCAGTTCAGACAGAGTTTGGAACATCTCCTGCCCTTGGCGAGCCAGAGATTGCGCTTCGTCAGCCGTTTTACATGCATCAAGCATTCGTACATCAGCGCCAGCGATAAAGTTATCTGGCTTTAGTGAATGAACGATTAAGCCCTTAACTCGGCTCTGCTTTTCTTTTAGCTGCTCAAAGATGGCTTTCATTTCTTCAGCAAAAGCCGCTTGCAGCGTGTTCATTTTCTCGTTTGGTACATCAATCGCTAACCAAGCAATATCTTGCTCGTCGATATTAAGAGTAAATGCTGTCGCTTTCTTTTTGGTTGATTCAGTCGCCGACGTTGAACCTGGTTGGGCGACTGTTTCTTTTTCTGTTGTTGCATCAAGAGTCGTAGACATTATTCTACCTCCAAGATCATTGCTGCACCTAAACCACCAGCCGCACAAGCTGTGTTCAGTGCCAAGCCGCCACCGCGACGTTTCAGTTCACGTAATGTTTGAGTCATCATGCGCGCGCCAGTCGCTGCAAACGGATGTCCGTAAGCAATCGAGCTACCCAGCACATTGAACTTATCCATATCAATCTCACCGATCGCTTTATCGCGGCCAAGATTCTTCTGTGCAAACTCATCGCTCGCAAACATTTTAACGTTAGCCAAAACTTGGGCAGCGAATGCTTCGTGCATCTCGATCAGTGTTAAGTCTGACAACTCTAAACCGGTGTTCTTCAATACTTGAGAGGTCGCGTAAGTCGGGCCCATCAACATGTCCGTTTCAACACCAATCGCTGAGAACGCATAACCACGAATATAACCAAGCACTTCTAAGCCTAGTTCTTTCGCTTTACCTTCGCGCATCAACATCACTGCCGCACCGCCATCAGTAAGCGGCGTAGCATTGGCTGCCGTTACACTGCCGTACTTTCTATCAAAAGCAGGACGCAGCTTAGCGTAACCTTCAACCGTTGAGTCGTGGCGAATGTTGTTGTCTTCCGCTAGATACTTTTTGTAAGGCGCTGGGAATGCAGTCATCACTTCGTCTTTAATCTTGCCTTCTTTCCATGCTTGAGAAGCCAAAGAGTGAGAACGGTGAGCAAGTGCGTCTTGAGCTTCGCGAGTAATACCATGCGTCTTAGCCATTTGCTCAGCCGTTTGTCCCATGGATAAACCGGTCGAGTATTCAGCAACTGCAGGTGGTACTGGCATCAAATCTTTTACGGAAAGCGTTTTAAGAATCTTGAGCTTTTGACCCATAGTTTTCGTTTTACTCAGCGCTAATAGATTTGCCGCTAACTTTTTCGAAACACCGATAGGCAATACAGAAGAAGAGTCCGCACCGCCCGCAATACCGACATCAATCGTGCCAGCCATAATGCTTTCGGTCACGTTAACTGCCGCTTGGAAGCTGGTCGCACATGCTCGTGTGACACTGTAGGCATCGGTATTGATGTCCATGCCTGTGCCCAACACGATTTCACGCGCAATGTTCGGCGCTTCTGGCATTTGCACGACTTGGCCGAACACAACTTGTTCGATAAGCGCAGGATCAACATCCGTTCTTGCAAGCATTTCGCTCACAACCATTTTGCCTAGGTCAACCGCAGGCACTTGGCTAAATTCTGTGCTCTGACGAGCAAATGGGGTTCGTAATCCAGCGACAACGGCAACACGTTCTCCAGAACGCGTTTTGACTTCCTGTTTGCCCATGGTTTCTCCTTAAAGTTAAGAGGTCTGACCTGAAGCATTGTAAAGAAGTTGTTAATTAAATCAAACGAGCGTTTAAATAAACGTGATACGAGTATCTCACTGTTTGAAAATATAACTGCACATTCAGGCGAACCTTTTTGGGGGAAAGGTTGTCGTAAGAGACTAAACTATTGTAAGCCAGGACTGTTATCGCAATGTAGAGAATGGTTTTCTTGAGGCAAAAAAAAACCACACAAAGCTGTGTGGTCGGAATGTATATAAAGCAATTAACTTAGCGCCAATTGAAATAATCAGTTTCCTGATTAGGAGAAAGTAAAGTCAGCCTTCAAAAGGAAGTGTCGTCTTGCTCAACATGCTAGCCACGAATGACTAACTAGACGACAAGGTGTACTATAACGGGTTCGAAGCCTTAGATTTTGAAGTAGATCAATTTTAATGTGATTTTACGATTTCCTGCCGATCGTTAGCTCTAAAAATATAAAAACGAAGCACAACGTATAGAGGACAGCTATACGCAGAGCAATTATGGAGGCTCGTGTGTCAATAATAAAAATGTTTGGAAAGAAAACAGCCAAGCGTCCGGTCAACTCTGATATGGACAAACAAAGAAAATACGAAGCACTCGTGCGTGCCTATCATCGTGACCTCTTTCGCTACGCCTATTGGTTATGCAAAGACAAAAGCATTGCCGAAGACTTAGTTCAAGAAACTTGCCTTCGTGCATGGAAGTCACTCGATAGCCTCCAAGATGAAAAAGCCGCTAAATCTTGGCTGATTACCATCTTGAGACGCGAGAACGCTCGACGTTTTGAACGCAAACAGTTTGATCTGGTTGATATCGACGATCATGGTAACGATGCTAGTGTCAGTGATGACCCGCACCATCAGCATCAGTGGTTGCAAGCTCAGATCATGAAACTTGAAATTGATTACCGTGAACCTCTCTTCTTGCAAGTGATTGGTGGTTTTAGTGGTGATGAGATTGCCGATATTCTCGATCTCAACAAAAACACGGTGATGACACGTTTATTCAGAGCTCGAAATCAGTTGAAAGAGCTGTTGGATACAGAAGAGGCAGAGAGGGGGCAACATAATGGATGATTTGGAATTTCGTCGTCGTGTATTGTCGGAACCTAAACAACGTACACAAGATATTGTTGATGCAGCCGCGAATAGCGAAGCCAATAGTAACTTCTTAGACGATGTACTAGCGCTTGATAAGCAGATCCACTCAGCGATGAATGTGGATGTGCCAGACGATCTTGCTGATCGTATTCTGTTCAATCAGACCTCAAGCGAAGAAAGCAAAGTAGTAAGGCCTACGTTTGCGAGACGAGCAATGGCAATGGCTGCCTCAGTGGCGTTTGTTGCTGGTTTATTAGTTGGCCAAGTGAATTGGGGAAATGCATTCGTTTCACCTGCGCAAGCTAGTTTAGTTGATACGGCGATGAAGCATGTTGTTGATGAGAAGAGCTTTGTTAGTAACATCGATGAACAGGTCACATCGCAGCAGATCAACGCAAAAATGAATCCATTTGCTTTTCAGTTTGATGATGCTTTCCCTTACCACGTCTATTACCTAAACCACTGTGGCTTTGGTAAATCCAACGCGGTACATATGGTATTCCAAGGCGCAAAAGGCAAAGTAACACTGTTTTTAACCGGTATTCCGACAGACAAACCTATCGACTTTGATGAAAAAGGTATGTCCGGCTCGGTAACACCCGTCGATGGCAGCAGCTTAATCCTGGTGGGTGAGAATGGTGAGGATGTTTCCAAAATCGCCGAAAAGCTGACAAAAATGATCAAACCAATGAGCTAATTCGCTCTCAAAGCCCCGTCACAAAAGGCCCAGCAATTATATTACTGATATTGCTGGGCTTTATTTATAAATAAACCAAAAAACCATTCACCATACCAATACCTCTAGAGTTAAAACTCTAAAAAACAGCATTTCGCACCATTTTCGTGCCAGATAGGCGTCATTTCCATAATTTTCCACTCAAAATTCCCAATGGTCGGATTTGTATATCGTATACTTGCGAATAGGATCAGCCACCATTGAGCAATTGCTCAAATTAATCGCCCTGTAGAGGCGGATATATAAAGGAATAAATGAATGACTACCAACAACACGCGTCTGTTTAAAAAGTCTCTTTTAGCAGTAACAATTACACTGGCGTCTTCGCAAGCGATGGCAGCAGGTTTCCAACTTAACTCGCAATCAGCAACTGGCCTTGGCCGTGCTTTTGCTGGTGATGCAGTTATCGCAGATAATGCTTCTGTTATGGCTCGTAACTCAGCAGCAATGGCTTTGTTTGATTCATCTCAGTTTTCTGCTGGTATCAACTATATCGAGACTGACATCGATGTTACAAACGTAAAAGCAGGCGGCACAGTGCCTGTCGATAGCGCAAACAATAGCAGTGGTACTCCGGTTCCTAATATCTACTATATCCACCGACTAAATGACCAATGGGCACTAGGTGCTGGTATTTACTCTAACTTCGGTACAACCAATAATTTTGATAGCAGCTTTGGTTCAAGTAGCGCTCTAGGTGGCGCACACACTGGCCTATCAGCATATGGTGGTACTACTGAAATCAAAAGTATCAACTATGCACTATCGGCTTCATACCGTGTGAATGAGCAATTCTCTGTTGGTGCCGGTTTAGATATTATTCAAGGTAGCGGTAAACTAGAGCGTAACTACACAAAAACCGACTTAATCACAGGTAACACTAGTACAACTAATCTAGCATCTATCGATGCAGATGGTATTGGTTTAGGTTGGAATATTGGCGCGGTATATGAAGTAGACTCAGCAAACCGCTTTGGACTTTCTTACCATTACAGCCCTGAAATTGAAGCAGATGGCGACATGACTTTAGGTGGGGCACTTCCACTAGATACGTTATACCTATCGTTACCAAGCATGGCTGAATTCTCTGGTTACCATGAGATTAAAGATACTAAGTTTGCAGTTCACTACTCTGTTCAGTGGATTGGCTGGAACACATTTGACACTCTAGAAGCAGACTCTGTTGCTGGTAAGCAAGAAATTGGTAACTACCAATGGCAAGACGGTTGGCACTACGCAATCGGTGGTACTTACTTCCTGAACGATGCTTGGACTCTGCGCGCTGGTTACATGTATGACACTGCAGCTCAAGATAAAGTAACTTCGATTTCTGTTCCTGATTCTGACCGTCAATGGTTCTCTGCAGGTTTCACATACGCATTCCAACAGCAGCATACTGTTGACTTTGGCTTTACTTACCTACTAGGTGAAGATGTAGATGTAACTGAAGGTGGCGGTGCTCTAACAGCAACTACTCACGCAGACGCTATCTTAGCTGGTATCCAATACAGCTACAGCTTCTAATATAAGCTAATAAGTAATCCCCAAAGGGTCGCATTATGCGACCCTTTTTTATTGCCTAAACCACTGAACCACATCAATTTAAGCTTACAACTGTAGCCTGCAAGGACAATATATGACTACAAGTGTACGCTCAAATTTCGCAACACAGCCGATACATTTAGATTATTTCTCTAATAATTAAACACATTTACTCATTAAATCCCTAAAACACTGTTTTATTCGAATTTCATTTTTAAAGTAATGACTCTAAAAGTAGAATCACGCCACTAAATACTTATGATTCAGCGAACATAATAATGAAAATGAATAAGACTCTTCTATCTGCTGCAGTGGCAGTTGGACTACTTTCGACTTCTACCGTAACTCACGCGGCAGGCTTTCAACTAGCAGAATACTCAGCAACAGGCCTAGGCCGCGCATACGCGGGTGAAGCAGCAATGGCTGACGGTGCAGACGCACAATGGCGTAACCCTGCTATGCTGACTTACCTAGAAGGCACACAAGTTTCTGTTGGTGGTATCTACGTTAACCCTAACATTGATGTTAAAGGTGAAGTAAACCACGCCCACCCTGCGATAGGTACAAGCCAAGCATCTTCAAACGATTTCGCAGATGACGCTATTATCCCGAACCTTTACATTTCTCACCGTTACAACGAGAAGTTTGCTATCGGTTTTGCATTTGGCACAAACTACGGCATGGAAACCAACCTAGGTGATGATTTCAATGCTTCTCACTTCGGCAATGAAGCAAGCGTAATCACTAAAGAAGCTAACCTAAACTTTGCTTATCAAGTAGTTGAGCAAGTAAGTGTTGGTGGTGGTATTCGCTATGTGATGGGTGAAGGTAGCTTTGGCGCGACAGCTCCTGCAAAGAATGCTGTTGGAGTAAATCCAAGTACTGGCGCACCAATCTCTGTCCCTGCAGGAACAACACTGAAATACATGGAAGGTGATGATACAGCATGGGGTTGGCAAGTAGGTACAGCATGGCAGATCAACGAGAACAACCGTATCGGTTTTGCCTATAAATCTGAGGTTGAACTCAAATTAGAAGGTCATGCTGAAGGTATGGGCTTTGGCATGATGACACCCGGTCAACGTGACAATGGCCATATGATGTTAGCACTTCCTGCAACAGCTGAACTTGCAAGCTTCCACCAGTTAACGGAAACATTGGCAGTTCATGCAAGCTTTAACTGGACTGACTGGAGTTCTTTCGAAAAACTACAAGCAGAATTAAACACATACGGCAGCCAAACAGTTAAAGTGGAAAATTGGGAAGATAACTACCGCCTTGCTTTAGGTGCAACTTACCAAGTTGACCCAAAACTGGCTCTACGTACTGGTGTGGCTTACGATACTTCGGCTGTTAGTAACAAAAACCGTACTATTACAATCCCAGAAACTGACCGCACTTGGTTAAGCATTGGTGCGGGTTACCAATGGTCTGAACAACTTTCATTAGACGCGGGCTTTACTTACATCATTGCTAAAGATGCTCCAATCACTGAGTCACGTGGTTATAAATCTGACGATGTTGCAGAAGCTGTTGGTGGCCAATTTGTTGGTACAACAACAGGTAATGTTTGGCTAGTGGGTATCCAAGCTAACTACCGCTTCTAATCTGTTTGACTTAATCTAAAGTCATAATCATTAAAAAGGCTCGATGTTGTTTTCAACATCGAGCCTTTCTTTTATCGGTTCTCTAAATCGTGTTTCTAGTAATCTTCTAGATAACCATCGATGAAGTCTTCTTCTTCAAGGTCGACCTCTTCAGGTTCAATCTCGGCTTTGAAATCACGACGTTGAATGTAAACATCACGCGTTAATGCGTATGGATCAGGAGAATTATCCAACAGCGCCTCTTGTGACACTAACTGAGCACGTGTTTCCATGCCCTCAAATGCCCACTTGCCTAAGCTTGCCCAGAAGTTCAAGAACGACAGAGGCACATACAAACCATCGACGGTTTCAGTCACTTCTCGCGTCGTTAGTGGACCATAACCCGGCACCATGAAGTACGGACCATTCCCTACCCCGTAATGGCCAATCGCATCAGAGAACGACTTATCATCGTATTTTGTGATCCCAGCTTCGCTGGCAATATCGATCAAGCCTAACAAACCAATCGTTGAGTTAATCCAAAAACGATTGAAATGGTCGAGTGCTTTTTCACCATTGCCCATAATAAGGTTATTCACCATGCTTGATGGTTCGTCTAAGTTGGCTAGGAAATTGGAGATACCAGAACGCACTGGCACAGGGGTGTAGTCAACATAAGCGAGGGAAACAGGGCGAACTAAATAAGGATCTAGATATTCGTAGTTGATATCCCACATCGCTCGGTTGAAACCTTCAAAAGGATCATTCGGGTGGGACTCTTCGACGTATTCAGAGGTTTCGAGGTTATCATCGTCAACACTTTCGTCCGGCGCACTTGAACACCCAACCGTTAAGCTTGTGATAAAAAGTAAACTCGAGAGTCTTAAAACACTGGCAGACATATCACCTTTTCCATAAGGAATTCAAAAAATAAAAAAGGCCAGCAATCGCTGGCCTCAATTGTTTGGCTAAGTCTATACCGTTTATCTGCAAATCGGAATAGCTAACACCTATGCAAAGTGATGATTAATATTGCTTATTGATATCAATGGTCACTGGAGCACCCAGTTCAACCACTTCACTTTCACCGTACCAATCACCTTCGCGAGTTGAAACGTTGCCGTCTGTATCAAGCCTAGCTCTAACCATCAGAGTTTCAAGGCTAGACAGCTCTTGTCCTTCCAACATGCTGTTGCCGTCATCAAGAACAACAGTACGCGGGAAAGTCCCTAGTGGGTAGCGTGCCGCTGCGATAGGCATTGGAGAACCATCAGCTCTGTGTACTGACACAATTAACACTGAGTTAGGGTCAGCATTCACGTCTGCAGATAGATCGAGCGTTACAGCAACAGTCTTACCTTGGTCAACACCCATAGTGTCGCCCATTTTCTTCTGAGCACTTTCAATACTGCGCGAAAGCATTTCATAGCGACTGTCTTGTGGACCAATCATCTGCTGCATGATGCTCCAGTACTTCACAGCACCCGGGTAGTCTTGACGCTCAAACGCATCGAACGCTAGCAGTGAGAACACACGAAGGTCAACGTAATCGTTTTGAATCAAACGGCTCAAAATCAAACGAGCTTGGTTCTGATCAGCTTCATCAGGTGAAAGCATCAGTGCTTGTGCGAAGCCTAACTGAACATCTTCATTCTTAGGTTCAAGTTTGTAAGCTCGTTCCATAGAATCTTTTGCTGTTTCAGCATCACGGTTAGCCAGTGCGATACGACCGAGTAGTAACCAACCAGTTGAATCTTTTGGTTGGTAATGCAGACGCGTACGAAGCGCCAGAGTCAAATCTTCCAGCTCATCATCCGTTAGTGCACCACCTTCCGATGACATCAGCTTTTTAGACAATTCAGGAAGGTTAGAACTCACTTCTTGCCAGTGTTGAACTTTGTCCAATGCACCGAACTTAAAGTACATACCATAAGTCACAACGACGACAAGAATGATCGACGGTACCACTACACCAAGCGTAGAGATTTGAGTCTTCTTCATCTCTTCTTGTGCAGGAACATCGTCAAGCAGAGACTGTTTCAAATCAGCGATCAGTTCTTGTTGGTTATCAACAAGACCTTCCTCTGCTTCTACTTCTAACTCGACAAGACGGTCTTTATAGAATGCTTTGTTCAACTCGTCGCGAAGCATTTCATCATTGTTTGCCTTCTTATTAATGAAAGGCAGAACAATTAAGAAAATTGCCGCTAGCGAAAGGATAATGGTAGAAATCCAAAATAGAGTCATTACTTCTTATCTCCGTCGTTCTCTTCATCGAGTAACGCTTTTAAGCGAGCTTCTTTGTCTGCATCCCAGTCTTTATCTGACTCTACTGCTGCTTTTGATTTTGACTTTCTGCTTCGTAAAATAATCAAACCAAATCCAAACACAACCACCGCAAACGGACCAATCCAAAGGATCGATGTAGCTAGTGTCAGTGGTGGATTGTAAGTCACAAAGTTTCCGTAGCGAGCAATCATGTAATCAATGATATCTTGCTTCGACTTGCCGTCTTTTGTCATCTCGTACACTTTTTGGCGTAAGTCGACCGCTAGCTCAGCGTTCGAATCACCAATAGTGTTGTTCTGACATTTAGGACAACGCAGCGTATTGCTCAGCTCTTTGAACTGCTGTTCTTGGTCCACGGTTTCGAATTCATGAAACTCGATAGGCGCAGCAGTAACTGTCGCTGAGATTGCGAACGTAGCGAATAGAGTAATCAGTGCCTTTCTAATCATTTCGATTCCTCCAACAACTCTTGATACATCGGCTCAAGCGTCGATGCCCAGTTGGTTGGGTTCACGTCACCAACATGGCGGTAGCGAACCACGCCGTTAGCATCGATTAGGAAAGTTTCAGGCGCGCCATACACGCCAAGGTCAAGGCCTAGCATGCCATTACCATCAAACAGGCTGATTAAGTAAGGGTTACCCAGCTCTTTCAACCAACCAACGGCTTTGTTGCGATCATCTTTGTAGTTAAGACCAATGATCTTAACGCCTTGATCCGCAAGCTTGTTCAGGTAAGAGTGCTCTGCATAACAAGTAGGACACCAAGTCGCCCAGACGTTAAGAAGCAGTGGCTCACCTTTAAAGATCGCTTGATCATGAAACTTACCTGGTTGTTCTAAGTCTTCTAGACCGAACTCAGGAACAGGCTTACCAATCAATACTGATTCAAGCTTAGTCGGGTCATCACCCGACTGGTTGCGCATTAATTGCGTGGCAAAGATTCCAGCTAGAACCATGAACGCAATCAAAGGAATGAATAAAATCTTCTTGTCCATTCTAATTAAGCCTCCTGCTCTTCAGCCGACTTTTTGGTTGGCTTACGGAAACGGTAACGACGGTCACTGATTGCAATAGCACCACCAATCGACATGATCAAAGAACCTGCCCAGATCCAACGTACAAACGGTTTGTAGTAGATACGTACGGCCCAAGACTTGTTGTCGTCCAAACGCTCACCCATTGCGATGTATAGGTCGCGTGTTACGCCACGGTCAATCGCCGCTTCTGTCATCATAGACTTAGCTGTGGTGTAGAAACGTTTTTCAGCGTGAAGCGTGTTGATGTATTTGCCTTCTTTAGTAATTTCAAAGTCAGCAATGTAACCATCGTAGTTAGGACCATCTTTGTCACGAACCCCTGTAAACAGGAAGCTGTATTCTTCAAGCTGGTAGCTTTCACCTGGCGCCAGACGCACATCACGTTCGATGCTGTAGTTTTGCACCATCGCGATACCAATCACTGTCACGGCTAAACCAATGTGACCACACATCATTGCCCAGTGGCTACGAGGTAGCTTAGTTAGACCTTTCAGGAATGTGTGACGGTGAGTCGCACGCTCATGCAGCTCAAAACCGTGCATGAAGATGATCCAGAACGCCATTACCCAACCAGCAAACGCAGTACCACTGAAGCGGTCAGCCAGTAGAGCAACCATTAGCGCACTCAAGCCAAGTGAGAATGCACCTGAAATCAGCATTGGTTTAACAAGCTTAGATAGGTTGTCACGTTTCCAGCGGATCAGAGGACCGATACCAAGCAGGAACGAGAACGGGATCATTAACCAGAAGAACAACATGTCAAAGAATGGTGCACCGATAGATACCGAGCCCAACCCTAACTGTTTGTGAACTAAAGGCAGTAGCGTACCGACTAATACAACGACAAGCGCTGCAATCAATAAGATGTTGTTACCAAGCAGTGCGTTTTCACGAGAAACCAAATCGAAGTTACCGCGAACACGAACCGATGCGCCTTTAACAGCGAACAACAGCAGTGAACCACCGATAACAAAGACTAGGAAACCTAGAATAAACATACCACGAGCAGGATCCGACGCGAATGCGTGAACCGATACCAAGATGCCCGAACGAACTAGGAATGTACCTAGTAAGCTTAGCGAGAATGCAGAGATAGCCAGCAGTACTGTCCAAGCTTTAAATGTGCCACGCTTTTCAGTTACCGCTAGTGAGTGCATTAGAGCAGTACCAGCCAACCAAGGCATGAATGAAGCGTTTTCTACTGGATCCCAGAACCACCAGCCACCCCAGCCAAGTTCGTAGTAAGCCCACCATGAACCTAGTGCGATACCTACCGTTAGGAATAACCAAGCTGCGATTGTCCAAGGACGCGACCAGCGAGCCCATGCCGTATCAAGACGACCACTCATTAGAGAAGCGATTGCGAAAGAGAACGCAACAGAGAAACCTACATAACCCATGTAAAGCATTGGCGGGTGAATAATCAAACCCGGGTCTTGCAGTAGTGGGTTCAAGTCACGGCCATCTACAGGGAAGAAAGGCAATGTACGTAGGAACGGGTTAGACGTTACGATAATGAACAGCAAGAAGCCGACCGTAATCAAACCCATGATAGCCAGTACGCGAGCAACAGACTCTTGAGGCATACCACGGCTAAACGTCGCTACTGCAACCGTCCAACCCGCTTGGATAAGAACCCAAAGCAGTAATGAACCTTCGTGAGCGCCCCAAACCGCCGTAATTCGGTAGTACCAAGGCAGCTGGCTATTCGAGTTACTTGCTACGTATTGAATCGTAAAATCATTTGTGTAGAACGCGTAACACAAGATAAAGAACGAAATCGCTAAGAATCCGAACATACCCCACGACAACGGTCGTGCGCTGTTCATCAGTAATGTGTTATTTCGAGCGGCTCCATACAATGGGAGCACGCTCAGCAGCAATGCAAGTCCCAAGGACAGGATCATCGCAAAATGGCCGATCTCGGCTATCATTGAGCATTTCCTTCTTTTTGTTCAGTCGTGTATTGCAAAGGCTCATGGGTTTTCTTCATTGCTTCCGCAACTTCAGAAGGCATGTACTCTTCATCGTGCTTTGCCAACACCTCAAACGCTTCGATTGTCGTTGCATTTTTAAGAACACCCTGAGCAACAATACCTTGGCCTTCACGGAAAAGATCAGGAAGGATGCCATCGTATAGAATTGTTACTTTAGGGCCTACATCTTGCAAATCAAAGCTAACACGTAGTGATTCATTGTCACGGCTTACAGAGCCGACTACGACCATGCCACCAATACGTAGGCGTTGACCAACTTCAGGTTTCTTACCATCTTTGCCGTTGACCAGCTCAGTTGGTGTGTAGAACAGATCCATGTTCTGGTTAAGTGCGTAAACCATCAATCCAACAGTCGCACTGATACCAAAAAAGATCGCTAAGACAATGCCCAGCCTCTTTTTACGTCTTGGGTTCATAGAGTGTTCTCCATATTTTTTGCTGCATCGATACGAGCTTGACGATCAATCTTAGCTTGTACTTCATTTAGTAATTGCTTACCACGACGAACGCTTACGACCAGTAAAATGATCATCGCGAGGAATGTGATTCCAAATGCACTCCATACATACGAGGCATAGCCTCCCATGGCAAAGAAATCACTCAAAGATTCAAAATACATAATTACCTACCCTACTACGCTTTTTCAGCCGCAAGCTTGCGAACCCATGGACGGTGACTTTCTTTACTGATGATTTCGTTACGGAAACGAACCATAGTCACAGCACCAAAGAAAAAGGCGAAGCCGAAGATGTTAAGAAGAAGCGGCCATAACATGTCACTTGAAATAGAAGGCTTGTCGAACTTAGTGATCGTCGCGCCTTGGTGAAGTGTGTTCCACCACTCTACTGAAAAGTGAATGATAGGTAGGTTGATGACACCAACGATAGCCAAAATGCCTGCCGCTTTGGCTGCTGTTTTTTGGTCGTCAAAAGCATGGTGAAGTGCAATCACACCCAAGTACAAGAATAGAAGAATCAGCTCTGAGGTTAAACGCGCATCCCAAACCCACCAAGCACCCCACATTGGTTTACCCCAAACAGCGCCGGTTAGTAACGCAATGAAGGTAAACACAGCACCAATAGGCGCCATCGCCAGTGCGGCCATATCTGATAGCCTTACCTGCCATACCAAACCGATAAAGGCAGCAATCGCCATCGACATGTATACGCCCATCGACCAGATTGCAGACGGAACATGGATGTAGATGATACGGAAGCTATCGCCTTGTTGGTAATCAGAAGGCGCAAATGCAAGCCCCCACACGGTACCGACGGATAGACACAATAGCGCTAGGATCGAAAACCATGGCAAAAGTTTACCAGCAAGCTGATAAGAGGTTTCTGCTTTGGCATAGGGATGGAGCCATTTCCACATGTTGTAATCTCACTCTTACTTCATTTTGCTTACAGCTATTAAAGCTATAATTATAATAATTTTATTTGTCTTACTTTCAGTTTTACTGACTCTATGAGTCCAATCGACACGTTTGGTTCACATTGGCTATACGATAACGGAACCCCAATCAGTTCACACTCACTCTAAGTGCGGCACTGATCGCAAAAGGCGTCATAGTCATCGCACCCATTAACATTGCCCCAAGCACCGCCAATTGGCCGTTGTACGCAACGCCCAAAGCCGCAGCGTCAATCGCTGACGTCGCGAAAATCAAAATGGGGATGTAAAGCGGCAAGATTAACAGGCTTAACAGGACTCCGCCCTTCTGTAACCCAACGGTTAACGCAACACCAATCGCACCAATAAAACTCAATGCGGGTGTTCCTACCAGCAAGGTCAACACAACTGAGAGCCAAGTATCAAAATCTAAAGACAACAAAACAGCCAACAATGGGCTGATTAAAATCAATGGTAACCCGGTCAACAACCAGTGTGCTATGACCTTGGACAATACTACCAACTGCAACGGGATGGGCATCAGCATCATCTGCTCAAGGGCGCCATCTTGGAAATCATCGCGGAAAAGACGCTCTAAAGAGAGCAGTGCAGAGAGCAAAGCTGCCACCCAAACAATACCCGCAGCAATGCGCGCAAGTAGGTTTGGCTCAGGGCCGATACTCAAAGGGAATAGAGTTATAACAATGATGAAGAACCACAAAGGGTTAAAGATATCCGCTTGACGTCGAAACGCGATAAGCAGCTCGCGTCGGATAATCGTGGTCATTGAAGAGATCATATTACTCACCCAACTTAATTTTTCTTAGTTTCGGGCTATCAGCAAACATATCTTGGTGCGTGGTTAATAGCACAATGCCACCGTTGTCTGCATGCTGAGAAAAAAGAGATTCGAGAACTTTCACGCCCTGCTTATCAATGGCAGTCAGCGGCTCATCGAGAATCCACAACATTTGCTTGCTCAACCAAAGGCGAGCCAACGCAACTCGGCGTTGTTGGCCTGCTGAAAGTTGCCCTGCAGGTACGTCTTCTCTGCCCGCAAGCCCCACTTGAGCCAGCGCGTGGTAAAGCTCTTCTTTGCTGGTACCGCCACTGTGAATAGACTGATAAAAGCTCAGATTCTCATAAGCACTAAGCTCGCGCTTTACGCCTGTTTGGTGACCAAGAAAAAGTAAATTTTGATGATAAACATCTCGACTCGATTCAATAGACTCACCGTCCCAAGAGATAGTGCCGTCATCGCGATCGCCTAAACCAGTAATAATCCTAAGGAGTGTCGTTTTCCCAGTACCGTTACGACCTTCAACCTGAACCAGCTCACCTGGTTTCAATTGAAAAGACAACGATTCAAACAGAACCCTGTCGTCACGAATAGCAGTTAAATTTGAGACTTCTAGCATAGGTAAATTTAGTCGAGTAATGAGAGCGCTATAGTAGCACACCAACATGGTGACAAAACAGGACTAGGCGTTTTCGATAGAACAAAGTCGGTAAGAAACTGTTACCACCGCATCACAATTTACACATTTTCATCAACAAACAAGATATTGTCGTAGATACAAGCACTTATAAACATCGTTCTATATAGATCGATTAGACATAAAAAAAGAAGCCGAAGCTTCTTTTAAGAGGAATACGTAATAAACATCAATTGCTCAATACGAATTAAGCGCTCATTTTAACGACGTCGAGGCGGGTCTCTGCGCTCGCGAGAGGCATCGGGTTGCTCATCGTACGATGAAGGATTACTTCTTAACGAAGGGATTTTTTCCTTACCCGCGAGCTTATTCTGCAGAGACATCATCAGCTCAGCTTCCGCTTTAGGTAATTCACACTCTTCGATCAGTTCGTTAATCCCGGCACCAAGCTGAACCATTTTCGTTGCACGTGTGTACAAGCGTCCATCGGTGTCAGCATGTTCCAGCTCAACAATACGTTCATTCAAGTGCTTTATCAGATCTTGCTGTTCCGTCACTTTCTGGCCAAGGCCAACCACAACAGAGCGAACCTCAAGTAATTGCTTACTCGATTTTTGAAGCTCTTTATCCAAGTTACGAACTTGCAGACGTGACTGATCGAGCTGCTTTTGAATCGCACGTTTTACTTTGCTAATCAAAATCACGATGAATAACGTAAAAACCCCAACGCCTGATATCAGGGCAGCAGGGCTTAAAGGAAGCGCTTCAAACATTACAGGTGAGCCATCTCATCCCATTCGTCTTCGCTTAGTAGTTTGTTTAGATCTACTAAGATAAGCAGCTTGCCATCTCGGTTACTTACACCTTGGATGAACTTAGCACTTTCATCAGTACCAACACTTGGCGTTGTGTCGATTTCAGAAGAACGTAGGTAAACCACTTCAGCAACGCTATCTACTAGAATACCAATTACTTGACGCTCAGATTCAATAACGATGATACGAGTGTTGTCTGTGATTTCACCTTGCATCAAACCAAAGCGAGAACGAGTGTCGATAACAGTAACAACGTTACCACGTAGGTTAATAATACCTAGAACGTAATCTGGAGCACCCGGTACTGGAGCAATTTCGCTGTAACGCAGTACTTCACGTACTTGCATTACGTTGATGCCGTAAGTTTCTTCTTCTAGCTGGAAAGTCACCCATTGAAGTACTTCATCATTCGTTTGCTCTTTTCTTACTTCAACTTCACTCATATGAGACATAGATAATCCTCTTGCCGTCGTTACCGACCACTATTATTAACTTGATGCTTATTGTTAGCCTAATGCTTATGACTAGCTTAATGCTTTTACATCTAGCCCTGCGTTTAGCATGGCGATTAATGCTTCAACATGAATCAAAGCACACATTTTTTCTTTTACCATACCAGCGAGCCATGGGCGTTTCCCTGCCATTTCTCGCCAACGTACTTTATCTGTATTAAGTAGCTCGGTGCCTTTTAGCTCAGTACCCGCAAGGCCCCACAAGCTCTCTCCAAGCATCACTATATATTGATAGTTTTCTTTGTACTCGTCACCTGATAGTTTCTCAGACATCACCCATTTTGCGGTGTCGACCACATCTAGCTGACTATCACGGTTGGTTTGTAAACCTAAATACCAAGCTGGCTTACCAATGATATGACTTAACTCTTCAAGGCGATGGATGCCGCCAAGCTCATCAAGTGGCACCGCAAAGGTCACGCCATTTACATCAAAATACAAGACTTGAAAGTCTTCTTTGCGAACCGTACTTTCCCAAGAGGTAAACTGGTCAGCACCTCCGGCTTGAGTTTCTGGTTCAATAACTGTCTCGGGCTCAGGAACGTCAAGTTCAGGCTCAACAGCCTTAACTTCTGCTTGTTCCGTCGCTAACGGTTCAGCTTGTAACTCTTCAATTTGCTGCGATTCAACAGGTGGCTCTACAACAATTGATAAATCGGGTTCTGGAAGATTCCAATCCTGAATCTCTGGCTCTTCGAACACTTGAACAGACTCAACCGCGGCATCAAACATTTGCATGTCAGCTTGCTGGGCGATTTTCTGGGTGTTCTGATCCATCAACTCATCAAGGTTCAGTTCATCAACAACATTGGTCGCCTCTAAACGACTCAGTAGTTTCTGAACATCTTCAAGGTTAGGAACCTCAAACTCAGCCGCGCGTATTTCTGCGTAGCTTGAGTGGTGACTCGAAAATTGGCGCTCTGGCTCTGGCTCTGGCTCTGGCTCTGGCTCTGGCTCTGGCTCTGGCTCTGGCTCTGGCTCTGGCTCTGGCTCTTCAGGTTGTGATTCGTCGCTCGACTCGTCAACAAAAAAATCGTCAGATTCAAAGCTTTCATCACCTAACAACGCAGTAAAATAATCATCCAGTGCTTGTTCACTGGAGAGACTTGGCTGCGCCAATGTTGATTCTTTATTCGCGCTCATTTATCGCCAACCTTTCGAGATAAATAAGCAACTGTTTATAAGCAAATACACCACGGCTACCCGATGCAAAATGAGAGGCTGGCAAGCGCTTTAGGCTCGCATCTCGAAACTTGGTATCAATCGGCACAGCAGACGTCCAAACTTGGTTTGGGTAATCATCTTTGAGCTGCGTTAATGTTTGCAGTGAGGCTTTGGTTCGCTTGTCGTACATCGTTGGGACAATCGTCACCTTAAACGGTGTTTTGCGAGACTTCTGCATGATGGTCAAAGTGCGAATCATGCGCTCTAAGCCCTTCATCGCCAAAAACTCAGTCTGTACCGGAATCAATATACGATCGCTTGCAGCCAATGCATTGACCATCATCACACCCAGAATTGGCGGGCAATCAATCAATACATAGTCATAGTCGTCTTTCAAAGCGGCTAAAGCACGCTTCAAGATCAACCCCATGCCGCTTCGATTTCCCATTACACGGTCTAATGTCGCCAAAGACATATGCGCAGGGATAATATCGATACCTTCGACTTCCGTTTGTAGAAGCAAAGGTCTTACCGTCTGCGCGTTAAACTCACGCAACTGGAACAGATCAAACAGGCTCGATTCCACCGTATCTGAGTCGTACCCCAGATAGGTGGTCAGTGATGCATGTGGGTCAGTATCAACCAACAGAACACGGTGCCCCTTCAACGCAAGTAAACCTGCTAGAGTCACGGTCGTGGTCGTTTTACCAACACCACCTTTTTGGTTTGCAACACTCCAAACAATCATTTCGATTTACCTAAGCTAACCCAACTTCAACCAAGATCCTTTCCGCGATGCGGTCTAGAGGGAGGTCTTCAGTAGAAATGCCAGCTTTTGCTACAGCTTGAGGCATACCATATACAACACAACTATCTTCGTCTTGTGCCCAAATCGTCGAGCCCGCAGTTTTCAACATACGCGAACCTTCTCGACCATCTGCGCCCATACCGGTCAGTATCATAGACAAGACTTTGTCACCGTAGATCTTCGCTGCAGAGCCGAATGTGACATCCACACAAGGCTTGTAGTTCATGCGGTCGCCGCCATCGATAATTCTTAGACGTGCAGACCCTGCGCGGCCATCAACCATCATCTGTTTACCACCTGGAGCAAGATACGCCACGCCAGGTTTTAACACATCACCGTCTTGCGCTTCGCGAACTTCAATCTTACACAAGGTGTTCAATCGACTTGCAAAAGCAGCGGTGAATGTTGCAGGCATATGCTGAACTAACACAATCGGATGTGGATAGTTGGCAGGGATGCGAGTCAAAATCTTCTGTAGAGCAACAGGGCCGCCAGTCGACGTACCGATCGCTGTTAACTGATACTTTTTACCAGAGGCTCTGAATTTCGCAGCAGAAGCAGCAGCTCTAGCGGCTGGAGCGGCAGAAATCGGTTGGCGTAATGGCGTAGATGTTGAAGTCGTTGCTGTCGCTCTCGGTGCAATAGGAGCACGACGCATAAACGCACGCTTTGCAGCAATCTGAATCACACGCTGTTGAAGTAACGCAACCGCATCATCACGGTTACGTGCAATGTCTTCAAACTTCTTAGGTAAGAAGTCAAGAGCACCTGCATCTAACGCATCTAACGTTGCTCTCGCTCCATCATGCGTTAACGATGAAAACATCAAAATAGGCGTTGGAGACGCGGCCATGATCTCACGAACGGCAGTGATGCCGTCCATGACAGGCATTTCAATGTCCATCGTGATTACGTCAGGTCTTAGCTGTTTCGCTTTCTCAACGGCTTCTTTACCGTTTACTGCAACATCAATGACTTCTAGGCGAGCCTCTGAGTTGATGATCTCGCTAACGCGACGACGAAAAAAACTCGAATCATCAACGACTAATACTTTAATCGCCATATTTATCCTTAAATTAAATTCTTGACGCAGCTGCGTACTGCTTCAACAAGTCCGGCACATCTAGAATCAATGCAATGTGTCCGTCACTTGTAATTGTCGCGCCTGCCATTCCTGGCGTGCCTTGCAGAAGCTTATCAAGCGGCTTGATCACGACTTCTTCTTGACCGATAAGCGTATCGACAACAAAACCAACACGTTGGCTACCAAGTTGCACGATAACAACATGGCCGTGTCCTTTGCGCAGTTCAACAATACCCGCTTTAGGTGCAAGCCAGTTTTGCAAGTAGAACAACGGAATAGATTTATCGCGAACGATGATCGTCAGCTGACCATCAACCACGTTTGTGCGGCTTAAATCCAGGTGGAAGATCTCGTTAACCGATGCCAATGGCAATGCAAATGGGTGACCCGCAACACCGACCATCAAGGTTGGTAGAATCGCTAGGGTTAGTGGAACCTTGATGGTGATCTTGGTGCCCTGTCCCATTTCTGAATCAATATCAATAGAGCCGTTCAGTGTGTTGATCGCTGTTTTCACAACGTCCATACCCACACCACGACCAGAGATATCCGAGATCTGCTCTTTGCTTGAGAAGCCAGGAGCAAAAATCAGGTTGAAACACTCTTTATTTGATAAGCGAGACGCTGCATCTTCATCCATCAGGCCACGTTTAACCGCGATAGCACGAAGCTTATCTGGGTCCATACCGCCACCGTCATCAACGATAGCTAGCTCAATGTGGTCACCTTCTTGAGAGGCAGACAGAATCACTTTACCCGTTCTAGATTTACCTGCTGCAACACGGTCGTCCGGCATTTCAATACCATGGTCGACAGAGTTTCTCACCAAGTGAATCAGGGGATCAGCAAGTGCTTCTACTAAGTTTTTATCAAGATCCGTTTCTTCTCCACGCATTTCAAGAACGATGTCTTTCTTCAAGCTACGAGCAAGGTCACGGACAACTCGTGGGAAGCGACCAAATACTTTCTTGATCGGCTGCATACGAGTCTTCATTACCGCACCTTGTAGGTCTGCAGTAACAACATCTAAGTTAGAGACAGCTTTCGACATTTCTTCGTCGTTGCTGTTGAGGCCTAGGCTGACAAGTCGGTTACGCACCAATACCAGTTCACCCACCATGTTCATGATGGTGTCCAGTGTTGATGTATCAACGCGAACTGTTGCTTCAGCTTGCTGCTTCTTAGCCGGTGCTTTAACTTCAGCTTTTGCTGGAGCGCTCGGTTTTGGCTCAGCTTTAACGGCAACTGGCGCGGCTGGTTGAGGTTTAGGCGCAGCTTGAGTTGCTACTGCCTTAACTTCTGCAGGCTTAGTCGCGGCATCCAATTCTTCAATCGAAGGTCCATTACCTGAGCCATGTAATTGGTCAAGTAACTTCTCGAACTCTTCGTCAGTCATCAGATCATCGCCTTCAGACATCGCCGAAACAGGTGCTGCAGGAGGCGCTGGCGGAGGAGGAGGCGTTGAACTTGCCGCGGTCGGGCTGTTACCCGCACCGTGCAGTTCATCTAATAACTTTTCAAATTCGTCATCAGTAATATCACCACTGTCAGCAACAGGCTGAGGTGCAGCGGGTGCTGGCGGCGGTGTTGGAGCAGAAGGCGCTGTTGGTGAGCCACCTTTACCGTGAAGCTCATCAAGCAAGCGTTCAAACTCATCTTCAGAGATGTCATCGACTGAAGATGCATTAATGTTTGAGCTTTCAGCAGTAGGTTCCGGAGCAATAACAGGCTCAGGCGCTGCAACAACAGGTTCAGGGATAATAGGTGCAGGCGCTTCTACTGGTGCCACTTCATCCGCAGACTCTGGTTTGCAGAGACGGTGAAGTTCATCCAATAAAGATTGGTCAGCTGGTACTAAAGGTTCCTGATCTTGCACGGCGCGAAACTGTACATTGACTGTATCTAGCGCCTGCAGCATGGTATCCATCAAACCTGATGTTACGCTGCGTTGGCCGTTTCGTAGAATGTCGAACACATTCTCAGCACCATGACAAGTATCCACCAGCTCAGTTAATGCTAGGAAACCAGCACCACCTTTTACTGTATGGAAACCACGGAAAATAGCATTTAATAGGTCTTTGTCGTCAGGGTTATTCTCAAGCTCTACCAGTTGTTCTGATAGGAGTTCAAGGATCTCTCCTGCTTCGACTAAAAAGTCCTGAAGAATATCTTCGTCTAAATCGTAGCTCATACGTTACCTTTAAAATCCAAGACTGGATAACAAATCGTCGACTTCATCTTGAGATGCGACAGCGTCTTCGCGCTCTTCTGGGTTCATAATTGGACCTTCAGGCGCAATCGATGCTTTCTTCTCTGACTCTGGAGTTGGCTCTTTTTGATTCGCACCGAATACCGTGAGAATCTCGACCAAACGTCCTTCCACCTCATTCACCAAGGTAATAACTTTGCTAATTATCTGCCCAGTTAAATCTTGGAAATCCTGAGCCATCAAGATTTCAGTCAATTGTCCGCGTAGTTCAGTACTGTCGCCTTCTACTTGGACAAGCAATCCATCAATGCGGTGACATAAAGCTTTAAATTGTGCCAGCTCAATGCGGCCATGCATCAGTTCATTCCATTGAGGCCTTACTTGAAGTAAACACTCGTGTAGGTTGTCTGCGATTGGCATACAGCGATCAACAGCGTCCATCGTCTTGTTTGCCGCAACTTCCGTTTTATCAATGACATACTGAAGGCGATCCCTTGCGTCAGGGATTTCATCATTTGCGATAACGCTGATGCGTTCATCGAAATTGAATTGAGTCAAAGAGTCATGGAGGTCGCGTGTCAGACTTCCTATTTCTTGAAGCATTGGATTGTCTTGAAGACTAAAGTTATCTTCATAAATGCTTCTCACAAGAGAATCAGCATTTTGCTGCTCATCGTTCTCAAGCAGCTCTACTAATTTTTTTGCTTGTTCTAATGAAATCATCCTGAATTCGGCCTTACTCCGCATACTTTGTGCGCTTAGGCTATCGAGATAAACAGATAACTTATCAGTCAGTGTTTACCTAGAAGTGCCTAAATTTATTGATGCTTATAAGCGATCAAAAATCTTATCAAGTTTCTCTTTCAGCGTTGCAGCAGTGAAAGGCTTCACAATGTAACCATTAACACCCGCTTGCGCAGCTTCGATGATCTGCTCACGCTTCGCTTCAGCTGTGATCATAAGCACTGGAAGGTGCTTAAGTTCTGCGTCTGCGCGAATGTGTTTAAGCAGGTCAATCCCTTGCATGCCTGGCATGTTCCAGTCAGTTACCACGAAATCAAATTCGCCTTTTTTCAGCATAGGTAACGCGGTCAAGCCATCATCTGCTTCTTGAGTGTTGTTGAAACCTAAATCGCGAAGTAGGTTTTTAACAATTCGGCGCATCGTTGAAAAATCATCAACAATGAGAATTTTCATGTTTTTGTTCAAATTAGCCTCCACTGAATAGGATCAGTGTTGTTAGTCGTTCTGTGTCCAAGCACTTAACTTAGTGCGTAAACGCTGCATAGATTGGCTCAGTATTTGGCTTACACGAGATTCGCTGACACCTAGCACTTCCCCAATCTCTTTTAAATTGAGTTCTTCGTCGTAATAAAGCGAAAGCACAAGGCCTTCTCTTTCCGGAAGTTGTTTTATCGAATCGATCAAAGCTTGGCGGAATGACTCATCAGCAACCCCTTGAAAAGGCGTATTATCTTGAGAGTCTTCATTCGGAGATATTACATCATCTGAGACGCCTAAATCTTCGATTCCAACCAGTCTTGAGCAATTAATGTCAGTTAAAGCACTGTGATACTGCTCTAAGCTGAGCCCCATGTGTTTTGCCACTTCGGCATCACTCGGGTCGCGGTTGAGAATACCCTCTAATTCCGCGATTGCACTACTGATTTCTCGATTGTTTTTATGAACCGATCTCGGCACCCAATCCCCGCGGCGAATGTCATCCAACATTGCCCCGCGAATTCGAATACCAGCATACGTCTCAAAGCTTGCGCCTTTGGTACCATCATAGTTTTGTTGCGCTTCAATCAAGCCGATCATGCCGGCTTGAATTAAGTCATCAACCAATACATTAGGCGGTAATCGCCCCAACAAGTGATGAGCGATACGTTTAACCAACACAGAGTACTTCTCAAAAAAAGCCTGTTGGCTATTGTGATTAGCGTGTTGGTCGTAAGTAAGCGCTTTATTCACCAAATGGTTCCTCTATAAATTCAGTACGATTCAGCAGCCTTTCAACAAAGAACTCCAAGTGTCCGCTCGGTGTTTTTGGTATTGGCCAGGTCAATGCTTTGTTAGCCAAAGAGCTGATTGCCAATGCAGCTGGAGAGCGAGGAAACGCATCGACTACGATTTTCTGTCTCTTGACTGATTGACGTACTTTATCATCTAAAGGAATACATGCTACGAGTTCGAGGCTCACATTCAAGAAGCGCTCTGTGACCAAAGTCAACTTTGCAAATAATTCTCGGCCTTCGCGGTAGCTTCTGACCATATTTGCAACAACTTTGAATCGCTGAACTTGGTGTTCTCTGCTTAAAAGCTTAATCAAAGCATATGCATCCGTGATCGAGGTAGGTTCATCACATACCACGACAACCACATCTTGCGCCGCTCTTGAGAAGCTGATCACCATGTCCGAAATACCGGCTGCGGTATCAACCAACAAGATGTCCATCTCGTCTTCAAGCGAACCGAATGCGCGAATCAAACCAGCATGCTGAGCGTGTGAAAGTTCAGTCATGCTTTGAGTGCCCGATGTCGCTGGAATAATTTTAATTCCGTGCGGCCCTTCGACAATCGCATCCTTAAGTTCACATTCGCCAGCCAACACATGCCCAAGGTTTCGTTTAGAACGAATACCTAGCATGATATCGACGTTCGCTAGCCCTAAATCGGCATCTAGCACCATGACTTTTTTGCCTTGGCGCGCCATGCAAATAGCCATACCTAACGTCACATTAGATTTACCAACGCCTCCCTTACCACCGGTTACAGCGATAACTTTTGTGAGTGAAGGCTTGGTTAAGCGACGGAGGCCGCTAGCTTGATCATGTATCATATTTTCATTCATATTTATCCGCCGCCTAGAGCCCTTCAGAATCGCTATTCCAGTAATGAGGTTCATTCTCTGTAGATTTTTCTAATAGCTCATTAGCCTTAGCAATCATGTACTTTGGCTGAGCTATAACGATATCTTCAGGAACTCGTTGACCATTTGCTATGTAAGCAACTGGTAATGCATTTTGTATTACGACACTGATGAATTCACCTAGACTTAGGGATTCATCCAGCTTAGTCATGATGCATCCCGACAACGGGATTCTTCTAAAGTGTTCAATTGTTTCTTGCAGTACTTTGCGTTGCGCGGTTGCAGGCAACACAAGGTAGCTATTGATAACGGAACCACTCTCTTGCATCAATGTGTCTAACTGCTCAGATAGGCGAACATCTCGTTGTCCCATGCCTGCAGTATCGACCAGAATCAGGCGACGATTACGTAACTGATATATTACATCGGCCAGTTCGCTAGAATCTTTAGCAACTCTTACAGGACAACCCATAATTCGACCATAGATCGATAACTGCTCATGTGCACCTATACGATATGTGTCAGTTGTCACTAGTGCGACGTTATCTGCGCCATATTCCATGGCAGCGCGTGCCGCTAGCTTTGCAACAGTTGTCGTTTTACCCACACCAGTTGGGCCAAGTAGAGCCACAATACCGCCGCGTTTTAAAATATCTTTCTGAGTGACAGAGATTTGGTCAGCAACCAGTGCTAACAAAGCCTTCCATGCTCGCGCTGGTTTGGTATCTTCAGGAATGTAACAAGCCATCTGATCGGCTAGCTCTGCAGAAACACCCATACGCTCAAGGCGCTTAATAAGCATCGCTCTGAGCGGTTCACGACGCTCAACTTCTTGCCACATTAATCCAGATACTTGATGTTCTAACAGACGACGAATTGAGGTCATCTCTTCGCGCATCGTTTCCATTTCAGAATCAGAGCCTTTCGAGTGAGTGTTCTCACGACCGCGATCATAACGAGTAGGATCCAAGCGAGGTGCCGGACGCTCGACTCTGCGGTCTTCAGCAATCAACTTAGACAAACCTGTTTCACGAGCAAATGCTGAATCAAGATTGCCGTGAGACTGTTGGTTACCGTTAGACTGCTGATGGCCATGAGACTGCAGATTGCTTTGAGTCTGATGACTATGAGGGTTATGACCCGTGCTTGATTGGCGATTAAGCAATGCTGACAATGAATCTTCATTTTCAGCACGATGTTGTGGTTCATCCTCGGCTCCATGACTGTATTGTTTTAGCATATTCGCAAAGCGCTTAGTCATTGAGCGTCCACCTTCAGCATTCGACTGCAGGCTAACCTTGTCATCGTCTAGTTGACGTCGCCCTGCAGGAGCTGCGGGTGCGGCCATTTGCGTATATTGGCTTTGTGCAGGCTGCTGAGGTTTATTTAGTCTCTGGCTTGCTGTTGAAGGGCTAGATTCGCCATCAATAGCGGCAACAATTTCCACGCCACCTGCGACCTTTTTGTTAGACATGATCACCGCCTCTGAGCCAAGTTCTTCTTTAACTTGGAGCAGTGCCGTTCGCATATCTTTTGCAAAAAATCGTTTAATTTTCAATTCGATCGTCCGTTCTAATTAGGCGGCTTAATTACCAACAGCTTGTACTATACGTATCTGCTTTTCGTCCGGTATCTCTTGGTAAGACAAGACTCTCAAGCTTGGGATCGTGTTTTTCACGAACTTAGCCAGAGTCGAACGTAACACACCAGAGGTCAATAGTACCGCTGGTTCACCTTTCAGCTCTTGCTCTTGCGTAGCGTGGCTGAGAGAGGTCTGTAAACGTTCGGCTAAACCAGGTTCAATACCAGCAGATTCTCCGCCGGATGCCTGCATGGTTTGATGCAAGATTTGTTCCAGCTCAGGAATTAGGGTTATCACTGGCAACTCTGGCTCTATACCATTGATTTCTTGAACAATTAATCGTTTCAATGAGATACGAACCGCCGCAGTAAGTATGTCAGGTTCTTGACTCTTACCTGAATACTCCGACAAAGTTTGGACTATAGTTCGAATGTCACGAATTGGAATAGCTTCATTCAATAGGTTCTGTAGCACTTTCACAACCACACCCAACTGCAATTGATCCGGTACAAAACCTTCCACCAGCTTAGGTGTTGAGCGGCTAAGCATCTCAAGTAAGTTCTGAACTTCCTCGTGACCAATAAGCTGTGATGCGTTGTTGGTAAGCAGTTGGCTAAGATGTGTCGCCAATACTGTAGAAGAATCGACAACGGTATAACCTAGAGCTTGTGCGTGTTCACGCTGCTCTTCACGAATCCATACCGCTTCTAATCCAAATGCAGGGTCGATTGTCGGCTCACCATCGATCATACCGTACACTTGGCCCGGGTTGATCGCGAGCTCCATGTCAGGCTTGATCTCAGCTTCACCTACTGCGACACCCATCAGGGTAATTCGGTAGCTGTTTGGTGTCAGCTCTAGGTTATCGCGAATGTGTACCGCTGGGATCAAGAAACCAAAGTCTTGAGACAACTTCTTACGCACACCTTTAACGCGTTCAAGCAGTTCGCCCCCTTGGTCTCTGTCAACCAAAGGAATTAAACGGTAACCCACTTCTAAACCAATAATATCGACAGGTTGAACATCATCCCAAGAAAGCTCCTTCTGAGAGCCTACTTCTCCATTCGCTTCAACGGTTGCCGGAAGATTAGGTTCTTCCGCCTTCTTTTTGTTTTTCTTATCGATGTAATACGCACCCGCGCCCGCAATAACAGCAAGACTCAAGAATGAGAAATGTGGCATACCCGGAACAATACCCATGATGCCAAGGATAGCGGCGGTGATCATCAAGGCTTTTGGATTGTCGAACATCTGGAAGACGAGCTGTTGCCCCATGTCTTCATCAGTATTTTGACGCGTTACCATCATTGCAGCTGCTATAGAAAGGAGCAGTGACGGGATTTGTGCAACCAGACCATCACCGATAGTCAGTAGCGTGTAGATCTCGATTGCTTCACCAAAACCAAGGTCAAACTGAGCCATACCAATGCTCAAACCGCCAATGATGTTGATGAACAAGATTAAGATACCAGCGATCGCATCGCCTTTAACAAACTTAGATGCACCGTCCATCGAACCGTAGAAGTCGGCTTCTTTGGTTACTTCAAAACGTCGCAGACGCGCCTGGTCCTGGTCGATCAAACCTGCGTTCAAGTCGGCATCGATTGCCATCTGTTTACCCGGTAACGCATCCAAGGTGAAACGCGCGCTTACTTCCGAGATACGGCCCGCACCTTTGGTTACAACCATGAAGTTGATGATCATCAGAATCAAGAACACCACTAGACCGACAGCGTAGTTACCACCGATAACCACGTTACCGAAGGCTTCGATCACGTTACCAGCAGCGTCACCACCTTCATGGCCATGGAGCAATACCACACGTGTTGAAGCAACGTTCAAGGCCAATCGAAGCAGAGTCGCAATAAGCAGCACGGTCGGGAATGCAGCGAAGTCTAAAGGCCTACGGGTATAAACCGAAACCAATAGCACAACCATAGACAGTGCAATATTAAAGGTGAAGAACATATCCAACAAGAAAGCTGGAATGGGCAACACCACCATAGCAAGCGTGGCAAGTACCATAACAGGCGCACCAATCGCAGGCATGGCACGGTTAGGGATTTTAGGTAGCTTGTCCGCAAAAGGCAGGGAGAATTTCATAAATCTAGACAGTTTCGCTATGTTGTAGCTCTCTGAAGAAGTGGATTAGATCTTAGTCAGGGCTGTTTTGCTATGGGCTTATAATGTTCAGGCTTACTACAGCAAACACTGTACCAACATCTCACGTCAAATTATCGCCATCACCTCTATAAAAGGAAGATTAGCTAGCTCGCTATTATCAAGGTTCATCACGCAGAGCTCAAGCAATTGATCTAATGACGTAAATCAGGTGGGATCGGCATATTAGAATCTTGCAGTTTTGGTCGCTCACCACCTCGTTTTCGGTACTGTTTAAGCTGGAAAACATATGCAAGCACTTGTGCAACTGCTGTAAACAGACCGTCAGGAATTTGTTGTTCTAGCTCAGTGGTATGATAAAGCGCCCTCGCTAATGGCGGCGCTGGAACGATATAGATGTCATTTTCACGCGCAATCTCTCGGATCTTCATCGCCATGTGGTCGACACCTTTAGCAACCACAATTGGTGCTTTGTCTTGATTCTGCTTGTAGCGCAGCGCCACTGAAAAGTGTTCCGGGTTGGTCACAATCACATCCGCTTGAGGGACATCAGCCATCATGCGACGCTGAGCCGCTTCCCTTTGAAGCATACGAATTCGGCCTTTCACTTCCGGCTTACCTTCAGTGTCTTTGAATTCGTCTTTGACTTCTTGTTTGGTCATCTTCAATTGATCGGCGTGTTGCCAGATCTGGAACGGGATATCAATCGCCACCACAATCAGCAGTGAGCAGCTGATCAACAGGATGAAATTGAGCAAGATATCCAAGGCATGAAAGATGTTCTGCGGGTACACATCCATACTCAGCTGCATTAAATCATGCTGAGAGGCTTGAATCAGATAAATCGCCATCCCCGATACGAGCGCTACTTTAAGAATAGACTTGAGCAGTTCAACCCAACTTTGCAGGCCAAACATACGCTTGATACCACTCAGTGGGTTGAGCTTAGACGCCTTTGGCATCGCCGCTTGCATTGAGAAGTTAATCCCACCGACACCCGCAGCGCCGATGACGGCAGCAACAAACAAGGTTATCAGTATCAAAAACAGCGGAAAAAGCAGGTTCACCAGTGCGCCACCAGCGATTTCAAGCAGCTTATTGGTGTCAAAAATTTCGTCGCGACTCAAAGAGAACAGACGTTGCATCGCCTCGAACAAAGCCTTCGCCATCGATTCGCCAAACCACATTAATGCAATCGCACCGACAATTAGTACCGATGCTGACGCCAGCTCTTTTGACCTTGCAACCTGCCCTTTCTCTTTGGCCTGTTGCAAGCGTTTGGGCGTGGCGTCTTCTGTGCGTTCTTGACCGTCTGACTCTGCCATTTCAGTCTCCTAGCAATCTAACCGGATTAGACGACATATCTGTTGTTCGCCCTGCATCCAGAATAGCTCATAGTGACTATACAAGCCGCCAAGGATGTACCAACAAAGTAACAGACCCACGAGTAGCGCAAATGCAAAACCCAAAGAAAAGATGTTTAACTGAGGTGCCGCACGCGTCATTACACCAAAGGAGAGGTTAATCGTTAGCAGCGCGATAATGCCCGACAAGGACATCGCCAATGCCGTTTTGAACATGATACCGAGCCACAATGCGAGCTCTCTGAAATCCACAGAGGTTAGAGAGCCACTGCCAATCGGCAAGGTCTTAAAACTAAACACCACCAGCTGCAGCATTTTCAAGTGACCATCGGTCGCCAAGAAGAACATGGTCGCTAGCAGCATGAACAGCTGACCAAGTACCGGCGTGTTTTGCCCGTTAGCCGGGTCGACCATTGAGGCGAAGCCCAAGCTCGATTGCATACCCAAGATCTGGCCGAGCATAACAAAGGTTTGAATCATGAACTGGGTAACAAAGCCCATGGCCACGCCAATCACGATTTGCTCAAAGACAGTCAGGAAGCCTTGAAAGGACAGAAGTTCAATCTCTTTGGGAACGGCCGGAATCGCAGGCATCACCGCAAAAGTAATCGCCAAACCTAAATACAGACGAATACGCGGAGACACAAAGCGTGCCCCTGTTACCGTCATCACCATCAGCATCGCTGAGATGCGAGTGTATGGCCAAAAATAATTGGCTAACCACTCTAGTACAAGGCTCGTTGGGTATTCCATATCGGTTTAATACAGAACTTGCGGCAAGCGTTCGATGAGCTCAAAAAAGAACTCCATCATCATCTGGGTCATCCAGTGTGCGAATAGCATCAACGCCAATAAGGTCACAATCAAACGCGGCAGGAAACTCAGTGTTTGTTCGTTGATTGAGGTCGCGGCTTGGAAAACGGCCACAACCAAACCGATCAGCAGGCTAGGAATAATGATAGCGCAAACCATGATTAGTACCATCCAAAGGGCATCTCGGAACAACTCTACGAATATTTCAGGATTCATTATTCCCCCAGCTACAAGGCAAAACTGCCGGCGAGTGTGGAGAGTATCAAGTTCCAGCCATCAACAAGAACAAACAGCATCAACTTAAACGGCAGCGATACAATCATCGGTGACAACATCATCATACCCATAGCCATCAATACCGATGCCACCACCAAGTCGATGATTAGGAAAGGCAAGAACAGCATAAAGCCGATTTGGAAAGCCGTTTTTAATTCCGATGTGATAAATGCTGGAATCAGAACCGCCATCGAAACATCTTCAGGGTTAGTCACTTCCGCACCAGAAATCTCAACAAAGGTTTCAAGATCTTTGATTCGAGTCTGTTTGAGCATGAAGGACTTAATCGGTTCTTGGGCAACATCAAATGCCTGTCGTGCCGATATCTGTTCATTAAGATAAGGCTGAACTGCTTGTTCGTTAACTTGATTAATCACTGGCGACATGATGAAGAAGGTCAAGAATATCGCGATACCAATAATGACTTGATTAGACGGTGTTTGTTGTAGACCCATCGCCTGACGCAAGATAGACATCACAACCACAATACGAGTGAACGATGTCATCAAAATCACCATCGCCGGCAAGAAGCCAAGCATGGTCATTAACGCGAGAATTTGCAGGTTAATCGAGTAGTCTTCACCGCCATTGGCATTGGTTGTCATGGTAAAGGCAGGTATGCCGCCACCATTGCCAGTCAAACTGCCCGTGGTCATGGTTGTCGATTTGGCTTGGTCTTGTTCCATCGTGCTGATAGTGACCGATTCCGAACCAGCAGTATTCGCAGGAATGACGGTGCCGTCTTCAGCTTGTGCAAATACCGACACACTGAATACGATTGAGCATAGGAGAATAAGCTGAACCAACATCACTGTCACCGCTCGGAAAGCTCCGGCTTGGTGAAAGTAAGAGGAGTTCAAAAGTCCGTTACTTGTTTGCATCTTTTTTTATTAGCTGGGAAAGCTGACTTGAAAATGTACTTTTTTCCAGCATCTCCTGAGTAAGAGGTTTATCGAGCTTAGAGATCAGCTGAATCGATTGTGTGGTAATCCCTACCAAGAACTGTTCATCTCCCGCTTGCACAATAGCGATACGCTCTTTAGTACCAACAGGGATTTGCCTAACAATCGCCAAACCTTGTTGATTCGACATCGCAGGCACTTGCATTCGCTTGAGTAGCCAAGCAATAAATAAAATGAAGGCTATAACGAAAATTAGCGACCCAAAGGTGGTCGCTAAATCGAGAGAAGGCGGTGTTGCTGCAAAGGCAATGGAAGGAACCGTTAATAGCCCTACTCCCAAGGTTCCTCGTAGCAGCCCTGTCATTCCGAGAGAAGAGCCCGCCAGTCTTTGAGACAAAAAGCGCATTAACGCAGCTTCTTAATTCGTTCTGTTTGGCTAATAACGTCAGTCAAACGAATACCAAATTTGTCGTTTACTACAACCACTTCACCGTGAGCAATCAGAGTACCGTTAACCATCACATCCAGTGACTCACCAGCAATTCGATCAAGCTCAACAACCGAGCCTTGGTTCAATTGAAGTAAGTTACGGATACTGATCTGAGAGCGGCCAACTTCCATCGAAATAGTCACTGGAATATCCATAATGGTATCCAGCTTACGACGCTCATCTTCAGAAATCGGAGATGATGAATCGGTTAGCTCATCAAGTGGTGCCGCAAGCACATCATCAACATCAATTGACGGCGCTGAAGGATCTTCACCAAGTGCTGCAGCCCATTCGTCTGCTAGCTTTTGATCTTCACTAGGTTCCATTACCAATTCCTATACTTTTATCTATTTTTCTATTCGTCATCATCGCTGTTTTCGAGTTCAGACATTAAGTCTTTACCTAGAAAAGCGAGATCAGTTTTAACCACATGGGGTCTTTGAATTTTTTCCGAAATCTGAACTGCAAGCTTCTCACCAGAACGGCCCATTTTCACACGATAAGTCGGCAGTTCTTCGACAAACATGGTTGCGTGTTCAGGCATGTTCATTGGGATAACATCACCAGGGCGTAGCTCCATCAGATCACGAAGGGAAATATCTTGCTCTAGCAAATTCACACGGAAGTTGACGGGCACATCCATGATCTCATCACGCAGTGCGGTACTCCAACGAACATCGGTTTCCATCTTGTCTGATTGAACACCCGCATCAAGCAATTCACGGATCGGCTCAACCATGGAGTAAGGCATGACAACGTGGAAGTCACCACCACCGCCATCTACTTCAATGTGGAACGAACTCACAACAATCACTTCGGTTGGGCTCACAATGTTCGCCATACTTGGGTTCACTTCAGAATCCAAGTATTCAAACTCAACCCCCATCACTGGAGACCAAGCTTCTTTGTAATCTTCAAAAACAATTTTCAGCAGTAACTGAATGATTCGTCTTTCAGTAGGCGTGAATTCACGACCTTCAATCTTGGCGTGGAAACGACCATCACCGCCAAAAAAGTTCTCTACGAGAATGAAAACCAGACGAGCTTCCATGGTGATGAGTGCCGTACCTTTCAGTGGACGGAAACGAACCATGTTTAAACTGGTGGGTACATACAATGTGTTTTGGTACTCACCAAACTTCATCATTTGTACGCCGTTGATCGACACTTCAGCCGTTTTACGTAACATATTAAACAAGCTGATACGCATATGACGTGCGAAACGCTCGTTAATAAGTTCAAGGGTCGGCATTCGACCACGGACGATTCGATCTTGAGATGAGAAGTCGAAATTGACCGCATTGTCATTTTCGGTTTCTAAGACATCTTCAACTTCTTCAACATCATCAACGCCATGTAACAGCGCATCAATTTCGTCTTGGCTTAATAAATCGGTCACAAATTACCTATTGAATTACGAAGTCAGTGAATAACACTTTTTCAATCACAGGCTGGCCAACAGCTTGAGCCAGGCTTGCTTTAATATCTTCTGTTGCCTTGTCACGCAGTTCAACTCGTCCGGTTGGTGAGCGCAATTGATCGACCGTTGCCGAAGCAAACGTGGCCAATAGCGTACTTTCTACAAGTGGAGAGTGGTAACGAGCTAGGTCTTCATTCTTACTGCCACGTACCATGAGCTGTGCTTTTATCTGAACTAGGCGATCTTTTTTGTCACCTGTCACATTAAACAAGAAGGGCTGTGGAATATTAACATACATAACAGGCTCTGCAGCGACCACAGCCGTTGTTGGCTGAGACTGAGATTCAGAGGCGCTATCGTCAGAACCTAAGAAAAAGTACAGCGCACCACCTATACCAAGCAGTAACACGACTACGGCAATAATGATTATAAGGAGCTTGCTCTTCCCTTTAGGTGCATCTTGTTCTTCTGCCATACTTTACTCTAACTTCCTGTTCTTTCGATTAACTAAGCGTTCTTAGCCTGATATTAGGCATAATAACTAATTCCATCACGCTTTGATGCGACATTCAATTCAAGATTGCTGCCACTATCAAGGTTTTCATCACCTTGCGTATCATTTGTGCGGTTAGCGCCGGATTGTTGCTCACCATTGTTGTATCTATCTTGTCCCTGACCGGAGTTCTGTTGTTGAACAGACGAATCGGCAAGCTGCAGACCTTGCTGAGCAAGCATCTCTCTCAAGCGAGGTAAGGTTTGTTCAATCACATCTCTCGCTTGCTGATTACTCACCGTAAAGTGCACGTTTGCCACGTCATTATTCATGGTCATGCGGATTTTCATTTGGCCCAGTTCTGGTGGGTCGAGACGGATGTCCAAGTTCTTGAGGTTCTTAGACATCATCATTTGTACTTTTTCAGCCACTTGCTCATTGGCTAGCTCTTTGGTGAGCTGTAAAGGTGCTTGTTGAGCAGCTTGAATTTCAGCTCGCGTAGGTGCTGAACCCACCGTTGCCGTACCTTGTGCACCAGCTGCAGAAGCGATCTGCTGAGCAAAGGTTGAATCTTTAGAATCTTCTTTAGCACCCGCTTTACCCAAACCAGACAGTGCTGCTGCACCGGCGCCCGCTTTAAGAAGCGTATCAGTCGAGCCGGCTTTTGTGGCAGCTGGCGTTGCATTCATCGCCATACCTTGCGCGGTTAAAGCTGGATCCAACGTTGCTTGCTGCTGAGGTGAAGCCACATTAGCTTGTTGAGCTGCATGTGCATTATTGGCGTGCAGCATTGCCGCCTTTTCCGTAAGAGCATTGTTTGCTGATTGAGAAGCAGCCTGCGCTGACACTTGTTGTGCCGCCGTCGCTACAGCTGCTGTTGATGCTGCCGCAGCTAAGGCTTTAGTTTCGCTTGAATCCGTATTATCCCAATCGATAGCAGCGGGTTCACCAGACGCACTGTTCGCAGCCGGAGCTTGACTTAGCAGAGCTGTTGCTTGTTGTTGAACGTTTGCGAGCTGTTGATTCAACAGGTCTAGGTTAGAGCTCGCTTTAGCCAAAGCGGCTTGCTCATCAACAGTCAACTTAGCACCACTTTGTTGCTTCTGAAGCAAGCTATCGACAACAGACTGCTCTGATTCGATTTGTCCATTCAATTGGTTTAGCGCTTTGGTATGGGCATCTACTTGCTTTGCCAGTTCAATATCCGCGGCTGATAATGCTTGACTCTGATCGGCAGCAACCGCACTAGCTGCATTCTTTTGGCTCAGCTCTCGGCTCATACTGGCTTCAATTTGTTCTGGAGTGACGCCTTTATCCATCAACTGTCGAATTTCAGTATCAGTAAGCTGAGAAACACCCTTACCTCTGGTAAGTACAGCGATTTCAGAATCGACTTCAAGGCTCTTCTCTTGATTTGCAACCTTAGCTTGTTGTGTCGCCTTATCCGTAACGGAAGCTCCTGCAACAGAAGCACCGGTGATATTACCTTGGGCTTGATCTGCCTGACCTTGCTGAGGCAAGCCTTTGCCGTTTGGCGCTTGATTTAGAGTTTTGTTTGCCTCGTCCAATTGACCAAGCAATTTATTGCCTTCACTCATCGCTGCATTGGCTTGCGATGCCTGCGCAGCACCATCTACCGTTGATGAACCCTGATTTTGGGATTGAGCAATATGTTCTTTAGATTCGTTAGTTGTAGCCTGCGCATCTTTACCATCTACCTTATCTGCGACAGTCTTATCAGCGACAGTGCTATCAGTGCCCGAATTGGCTTTGAGCTGAGCCTCAGATCCAGACGCAACCTCTGCTGATGTTTTATCAGCAGCTTTCTCGTCTTCTACTTCTGAAGCTGCTTGCTTGCTTTGCGCTTCGCTCACTTCGTCAGTAGCCTTTGATTCAGCTGAATCACCTTTGTTCGTTTCGGCTGACGCTTCACCTTCGGTAGAGGCCTGTTTAGTATCAGGTTTCGCGGTGCTTTCTGTGTCTTTTACTGCGGCTTTACTGCCACTTTCTTCAAAGCCAAGCGCTTCTTTAAAGGACTCAAAGAAACCTTTAGAATCGCCGGTTTCTTCTACCTTGGAAGAGGCAGAACCGGTGTCCAACAACGATGACGTTTTGTTGGTCGCTGAATTTGAGGAAAGACTAACATTCATATATACAAGCTCTATCTACTAGCTTTGCTGCCATGAATCAGGCAACAAAAAGAAAGTCGGATGCTTTTCATGCCTTTGGTGGGCATAACGCGCAATTTTATATAAAACGGAGCAAGAAACATGCCTATAAGTTCGGTTCTCACAATATCGAGAACAGCGCTTACGTCATTCGTGGCTTAGGATCACATCTTCTTTCGGCTGTATAACAGAGTCGAGAACTCATCCATTTGCTTTTGTTCTCTTTGATCTTGCAGCTTTGCTTTCTCTTTCTGCTTTTTCTCCATCAACCACTCGTAGGATTTACGTTTTTTTCGTAACTCCATCCAGTAGCCTTGGCAGTTGTCGACTTGATTTTTAAAGTGGTGCTCGGCTTCTCTCTGTTTGGATAATGTCTCATCCAACTGAGTTAAGAAGCGGTTCAGGTGACCATATTGGCTCGCCGTTAAGCCAGCCTTACCGCGATCAACGAGCTGCTGACAGTAATCCAGTCGATACTTTTCAATCTGCGCAACTTGCTCATAGTAACCTTGCAGCTCAGAGTTCGCTTTGTTGAGCGCTAGTACGGCTTGGTTCTCTTGATCTTTGGCTTGATCGAGCAAAAATTCTAATGCGTTATCCATGACTAACCTTATTCACTCGTTAGCCACCCAAGACATGCTTCAACATGTTGACGCACATGTCGTATGGGACAGTTTCTTTCATCTTCTGCTGCAAGTACTCATCCAGTTTTGGCTTCAACGTAAAGGCACTATCGATTGCTGGATCCGTTCCTGGCTTGTAAGCGCCAATCGAAACCAAATCTTGGTTTTTACGGCAGATAGACAGCACTTGCCTTACCGCTTTCGACATCAAGACATGTTCTTCAGTGGTGATTTGCGGCATAACACGACTGACGGATTTCTCAACGTCAATCGCAGGATAATGACCAGCATCAGCCATCTCACGAGATAACACAACGTGACCATCGAGAATTGCTCGCGACGCATCCGCAATCGGATCTTGTAAGTCATCGCCTTCGGTTAACACGGTAAAGAAAGCCGTGATAGAACCTTGTTCATCATTGCCGTTGCCTGCTCGTTCCACCAGCGCAGGAAGCTTAGCGAAGACTGATGGCGGATAACCTTTGGTTGCTGGCGGCTCACCAACAGACAGAGCAATTTCACGCTGAGCTTGAGCAAAACGGGTCAATGAATCCATGAGTAGCAGAACATCTAAGCCTTGGTCGCGGAAGTACTCGGCGACAGCCAACGCGGTTTGACAGCCTTTTAAGCGCATCAATGGCGATGAGTCGGCAGGAGCGGCAACCACAACCGAACGTTTACGGCCATCTTCACCAAGAATCTCTTCAATAAACTCTTTAACTTCTCGTCCACGCTCACCGATTAAGCCAACAACAACCACTTGTGCAGTAGTACCTCGAGTCATCATCCCCAGCGTGACCGACTTACCTACACCAGAACCTGCAAACAGGCCGATACGCTGCCCTTTACCCACGGTTAGCAAACCATTAATGGCTTTCAAGCCGACATCGAGTGGCTCAGAAATCGGTTTACGTGCTAACGGGTTGATTGGTTCCGCATTAAATGAAGCGCGTTGCTCGGTATAGATTGGACCTAAACCGTCGAGTGGATTACCAACGCCGTCGATCACTCGACCGAGCAGTTCCATTCCAACAGGGATACCACTTTCGGTGGTCATTGGTGTGACGCGAGCGCCAGGTAAGATCCCGGTGATTTGTTCACTCGGCATCAAAAATAGGTTATCGCCAGAGAAACCGACGACTTCGGCTTCCATCTGACCAGACATGGTTTCAACTAGGCACAAGCTGCCGATTGGCGCTTTACAGCCGGTCGCTTCAAGCGTTAAGCCAACAACTCGTACTAACTTACCTGAGGCAATCGGTCGCGATTTTAACCCTTCGACTTTGTACTGACTGAGACGGTTCGCTAACTCAAGCATTACTCATGACCCTGGTGACGATTTGCGCCGCAGAAGTTTTGAATGACGTTCTTTACGCGATCTTCCATACGGTAGTTAACGCTCGACTCACCCGCTTCGATTTGCACGTCACCACGATTAAGTGCCGGCTCTGCCACCAACGTCCAATTACGGCAGTCCAACTCAGTTTCGCCATACGCAGAGCGAATGATCGCCACATCTTCTGGGTTAAGCTTCAATGTGATTGCGTGACCAGAGATCGGTAACGACTCTACCGATTCTTTAACGGTATCTAATATTATTTGTGGGTTGGTTTGCACTTCAACATGAACCACTTCTTTGACCATAGTAAGCACCATGTCGACCAATTGCTTCTCCACCTGAGCGTTCATCAGCTCTAATGGTTGAGCAAACTGGTTTGCCAGCCCCATGAAGACGGCCACTTGTTGTTGAATGTATTCTTGACCCGCGGTTACGCCTTCAAGCTTGCCGGCTTCGTTGCCTTCTTCGTGACCTGCGGCAAAGCCTTCTTCTTTGCCTTTTTCATAGCCTTGCTTAAAGCCCGCCTCTTGGCCTTGATGCAGCCCTTCCTGATAAGCGCCTTGTTTAATCAGCTCGATTTGCTCTTCAGTCAGAACCAGCTCTTCATCTTCAATGGCTTCTTCAACCGTTGGCATCCAACTAGGGTCGTAGTTAAAAGCGGTTTCTTTGGCTTGTTTGCTCACGTCAGAGGTGTAGTCAGGCAGCCCCCATTTCTGAGGTTGGGCAACCGTATTATCTTCTTCAGGGCGAAGGAAGCCGCGTTTTCTATCACCTGACATATCAGTACCTATCTATGAGTGAGCTTAACTGTATTGTGAATTCAAGCAGTTAAACTGAGTTAATCTGTGGTTCGAGATTGGATAAAGAAAAGCCCCAACAGTGTGGGGCTTTTGAGGTTTCTGTATTAAAGGAACTCGTCGGCGCCACCAGACAGCATAATCTCGCCACTGTCTGCCATCTTCCTCGCAATACCCAAAATCTCTTTCTGAGCTGCTTCGACGTCAGAGACTTTGACTGGCGGCATCGCCTCAATATCGTCTCTCATCATATCGGCAGCACGTTTAGACATGTTCTTGAAGATCTTCTCACGTAGACCTTCATCGGCACCTTTAAGTGCTTTCTGTAGAATGTCTTGTGGAACATCACGTAGTAGACGCTGAACACCTTGGTCATCAACTTCAATAAGGTTTTCAAAGACAAACATCAGATCTTGAATCTGCGTTGCCATGTCTTCGTCTTGGTCACGGATTTGATCCATCAAGACGCCTTCCACGTTGTTATCCATGTAGTTCATGATCTCAGCCGCGGCTTTCAGGCCACCAATTTTGGCCGCTTGAGCACCCGCTTGACCCGCGAACTGTTTCTCCATGATTTCGTTCAGTTCAGCAAGCGCCGAAGGTTGAACTTCTTCAAGGTTGGCAATACGCATCATCAGATCCAGACGAACTCGCTCTGGGAACTGAGACAGGATCTCAGCCGATTGATCGGCATCGAGGTACGACAACACAATGGTTTGTATTTGAGGGTGCTCGTTGATGATAATGCTCGCCACCTGACGAGGATCCATCCACTTAAGCGAATCCAAACCTTTCGAACCTGTGCCGAGAAGGATTTGGTCAACAAGGTTATTCGCCTTGTCTTCACCCAGAGCAGCAACTAACGCATTACGCATGAAGTCTTCGCTGCCCATACCAATGTTGGTGTACTTCTGAATATCATCTAAGAAAGCACGGTGCACTGCGCCTACTTTCTCTTGGGATAGGTCTGTAGCTCGCGCCATCGCACTACCCACACGCTGAACCTGCTTTGGCTCTAGGTGACGAATAATACCAGCAGCATCTTCTTCATTTAAACTGAGCAACAAGATCGCAGCGCGCTCATCGCCTGAGATAGAGCCGATATCCACGCTAGAGACATCAAGCACTTCACCGCCTTCAGTTTGTTGTGGAACTATTTCGTTAGCCATCTACCATCCAATTCTTAACTACTTGAGCTGCTAGCTCTGGTTCATTCGCTACAAGTGCACGTACTGCTTTCAGCACATCCTCGTCTTTATGAAGGTTTGGTAAGTCGATGCTTGAACCAAATTCAAACAGCTCACCACCTTCAATATCACCACCAATTAAGCTGGTTTCGCCGTCGGCACCAATTGGCATACCATCAGGGCCGTACATCTGTTCATCGTTGTCTGCTGCTGGGTTAAGCAGTTTCTTCATTGCAGGGCGAACAAGTACCAACACCACCACAATAATAACCAAGGCACTTGCAAACCAACGAACCCAATCATTGAAGTTTGGATGCTCCCAGATTGGTACATCAGCAACAACATCTGTTACTTGAGGTGCAAACTGCATGCTTAATACGTTGAGCAAATCACCACGAGTTTCATCAAAGCCCACCGTACCAATCAGTACTTGGCGAATCGCATTGATTTCGCTCGCCGGGATCGGAGTATGAACCACTTCACCCGTATCTGGGTTCAAGGATTGACGGTCTTTGATCGCAACAGAAACCGTCTGGCGGTTAACCGTGCCGCTCTGTTTACGTTCATGACTGATGGTGGTGTCTAGCTCAAAGTTTCGAGTCGCTTCTTTGTGAACCGAGCCTTGCCCCGTCATTGCGCCGTCTTTCATCTGAGCAACATCTTGTGGGATTGAGGCATCTGCAGGTGGCTGATTACTCAAAGCTCCAGGAATACCCGCCACAGTATTACCGTTGTTGTAATCTTCTAAGGTGTATTCACTTCGAGTCGCAGGTGTATTCGGATCAAAACGCTTTCGGGTTTGTTCCACTGCACTGAAGTCGAGCTGAATATCAACCTGAGCGGTATAGTTACCAAACCCAAGAATAGGAATCAGAATAGAATCAATTTTTTCACGTAGAGCCTGTTCTTGATTGCGCTCTAACTCGTGTTCTTTACGACGCGCTGCAGACATTGGGTCTTGAGAGCCTGAGCTCAACAATCGACCATGCTGATCGGTTACCGTAATACGTGAGGTTTTCATTCCCGGAACGGCACTAGCGACCATATCAACAACAGAATCGACTTCTTGTTGCTTAAGATTGTTGCCCGTTTTAAGGGTTAGGAATACGGAAGCGGAGGCTTCTTGATTGTGACGCACAAACACGCTTTGCTTCGGCAACGCCAGTAAAACCTGAGCTTTACGCACCTGTTTCATCTGCTCAATCGCTTTGGCAAGCTGTCTTTCACGGCTTAATTTAAGGCGTTCTTGTTCTAAACGCTGTGATACACCAAAGCCCATGTCTTGCATGAGGATGTCATCACCCGCGTTTCGCTCTTGGTTCAAACCCGCTCGTACCATATTAAGCTTCAATGAGTTGTACTCACTCGCCGGTACTGAGATGGTATTGCCTTCAAGCGTGTACTCGATCTTTTGCAGATCCAAGTAATCAAGAACGGGGATCAATTCTTCTGTTTCGTAAGCCCCTAGTGGACGCATTTCTGGCTCTTTCACCCAGAAAAACAGCATCACAATCAGCGCTACACAGATAGAGATAGAAAGGACTAACACGACCTGACGGAGTAAATCGAGATCACCGACAGCCATATCGAACTTCGATGAACTGCGTTCACCTAGATCGGGATTTTGCCCTTCTCCGTCTAGCTCAGAGCCTGCAATAAGTGCGTGGTCGCTGCTATCGCTTACGGTTAAATCTGTTGTTTGACTATTATCTGCCACTATTTAACTACCCAACTTATACCGGCATATTCATCAGCTCTTTGTACGATTCGACCAATTTATTTCTAATTTGGATCGTCGCCTCAAAAGCCACGCTAGATTTATTACGAGCAATCATCACGTCCGATAGGGATACGCTTTGGTCACCACTATCAAAACGAGCTTGAAGATCACCAGAGGTCTTTTGTAATGAGTTCACATTATTGATGGCATTAGTCAGCATGTTGCCAAAATCTGCACCGACCGCTTGCCCCGTTGCTGCGGGACGCGCGCTGGCAGCTTCGACCATCATCGCCTGCATTTCGCCTTGTAAACCATCTATTCTCATCTACTACCTCAGGAGTCAAAATTATGACCATCTATTTAGCTGTATTATTGACAGAGCAATTAGCGTGCCACACATTAAATTGACTAGATATCGTATTACACTAGTCAGAAAGCTGACACTACTAATCTATCCTCAGTTTGGGATATCTATTCCAGCATCGCGCATTTTCGCCAGCTTGTAACGCAATGTACGAGGGCTAATCCCCAGTTTTTCAGCCATATCTTTGCGTCGGCCATTACATGCTATCAGGGTTTCAAGAATGATCGCATACTCTTGATCTCTAAGCTCATTACCTAACCCCTCGCTGCTAGCCGCGATTTTATTAATTGGGTTTGCTTCGGCAATAGGCTTGATTTCTGGCGCAGCAACATCACTGCCTTCGACGATTTGTTGTAGGCTGCTTGCGTCTTGCCAATCAACACCTTCAAGAAGGATGTGCTCGCCAGAGATGTTCTCTTGTTCGCTCAATATTAACGCACGCTGTACCACGTTGTCTAATTCACGAACATTGCCCGGCCACGGATAATTGACGAGTTTGCTGATCGCTTGTGCCGACATCACAGGCACTGGCATACCAAGCTTGGTGCAGTGGCGCTCAACTAAGTGCTTGGCCAAAGGCTCAATATCACCTTTACGCTCGCAAAGCGGAGGCCAAGCAATTGGGAATACATTCAGGCGATAGTATAAATCTTCACGGAAGTTCCCTTCAGAAACATACTGTTTTAGATCACGGTTACTGGTCGCTAATACGCGGACGTCTAATTTGATGCTCTTGCGGCTACCTAACCGCTCAACTTCGCGTTCTTGCAATACACGCAGTAGTTTGACTTGTAGGCTAAGATCCATTTCACTGATCTCATCCAGCAGAATCGTACCGCCCTGCGCTTGCTCGAATTTCCCTGGGCAAGCTTGAATAGCGCCAGTAAATGCGCCTTTTTCATAGCCAAACAGGGTCGCTTCTAACATGTTGTCTGGGATCGCCGCGCAGTTAATCGCGACAAACGGGCCATCTTTTCGGCTAGAAGCATTGTGAATGTAGCGAGACATCACCTCTTTACCAGAACCACTCGGGCCTAACACCATGACATTAGCATCGGTTTTCGCAACTTTATCAGCCAGCATCATTAGCTTGATACTTTTTTCATCAGCAACGATAGCGTCGCCGTTGTCATCCGACTTTACAGGGGCATAACGGCTGACCATGTTGAGCAGCACTTCCGGCGCAAATGGCTTTGCCATGTAGTCGATAGCGCCCTCTTTCATAGCAGCAACGGCATCTTCGATGTTGGCGTACGCTGTCATTAGCAATACAGGTAAGTTGGGCCAATGCTGCTTGATGTTTCTCAATAGCGCCAAGCCACCCATGCCCGCCATCTGCACGTCAGATACGACAATATCAACGGAGTTCGATTTTAATTTGACCAGAGCATCTTCCGCACAATCCGCTTCCAGCCATTCATAGCCAGCAAGCGCGAGTGTGTCGACAAGGGCTTCGCGTAGACCTTCATCATCTTCGACGATTAACACTTTGCTTTGAGCCATAGGATTCTCCAGTGTAAATTCAGTTAAAACTTATTAGTCTTCAGAAGAAGCACTTCTTTCAAGCGGTAGACACATGGTAAAGCATGCGCCGTCGCCTTCTTCTGATATCAATTCCAGTCGGCCTTCATGTGCTCGACATACCATTTGTACAACCGCTAAGCCTAGACCTGTACCTTGCGAACGAGTGGTAAAGAAGGGTTCCATAATTTTACCTTGAAGCTCTTTCGGTACTCCGGGGCCACTGTCTTGCACTGATATCTTAAGCTCGCCGTTTACGGGCCTAAAAAACACATCAATCTGCGATTCCTTGCCCGCAATTTGAACCGCGTTCAACACTAGGTTGCTTAACGCTGAGGCGATAGCATTGGCGTTACCGAACATTTGAGTCTGTTCGCCCTCAACTTCTTGGCAATAATCAATCTGGTTAGTTTTCAATGCCGCTTCCACCATAGGGTGAAATTCGGTGATCAATTCAGCCACAGTAAATGGCTTAACGACTTTGTTGTCACCACCTTTGGCAAACAACAGCATGTCGTTCACTTGCTTCTCTAAGTCATGCAATCTATCCATAAGCTTAGATTGAAAACGCGTTTTTGTTGCCGGCGGCAGGTTTGGCGCGGCAAGGTTTGATGCATACAGCATCGCACTTGAAAGCGGCGTTCGCACCTGATGGGCAAGCGAGGCCACCATTCTACCTAATGAAGACAAACGCTGAAGATCACTCACGCGAGACTGCAAGAGTCGGGTCTCGGTCAAATCGGTAATCAAAATCAGCTGACCCGTGGTAGAGGCTGAAATCGCCAAACGTACTTTTCGCCCGTTCTTCAATGAGATCTCATGACCGTCATCGTCTTTTGGGTCGAAGGCACTTTGAATCACTGAAAACCACTTCTCGCCAACCAACTCAACACCAAGAATACGGTGCGCTTCAGGGTTCGCTTCTCTCACTTCGCCGTGTGTATCTAACAAGATGACCCCTGCAGGCATCACGTCGAGTACTTGCTTATAGCGCTCAACCTGCTGTTCAACAGAATCTAGGTGTGATTGATTTTCTGGTTCGTTAGATACGTGCATGTCAAAAATTTGCCTCAAATACTAAAACAGCCTGAGACGTACAACACGAGTCAGGCTATTTGCTATATTTATCACATAGTTAAGCAAGCAACAACTCGACTATGGTTTATCTGTTCACTTAGCTAGAGTTACCAAATAGCTAAAAAGTGTGTGCTAGTTTTTCGTTTTCATCGAAAACTGGGCACTAGCGCTGCAAGTTATATTTACGCATTTTTTCAACCAGAGTGGTTCTACGCATTCCAAGCATGTCAGCAGCACGAGCAACAATACCGCCCTGCGCTTCTAAAGCTTGATTGATCATATTCACTTCCATATCCGCGAGTAGCTCTTTCAAGTTAACCCCTTCTGGCGGTAACTCTTGAGGAGCATTGGCATTGTCGGCAATATCATCTTGCTGATCAAAGCTGAAATCTTCTGAGAATAAGTCAGCAAGTGCATCACGCTCTTGCTCCTCTTCAGATCCAAAGCTATTAAACTCTGGCTGGAACTCAGGGATATCGCTGTATCGATATTTAGTTGGCAGGTGATTCACATCAACCAAGCTGTTTGGATACAAGATAACCATTCGTTCAACCAGGTTCGCTAGTTCACGAACGTTACCTGGCCAGTAATGCTCCATCAAAGAGTTGATAGCACGAGCCGTGAAACAGATAGGCATGCTGCCTTCCGCTTCCATTCGAGTCATCAGCTCTTGAAGCAACAGTGGAATGTCTTCTTTGCGATCTTGAAGCGCCGGCATTTCAATCGGGAATACATTCAAGCGGTAGTAAAGGTCTTCACGGAACGAATCATCGTCGATCATATCTTCAAGGTTGCGGTGTGTTGCCGCAATCACTCGGACATCAGCTTGTATGGTGCTGTTGCCACCTACGCGCTCAAAGCATCGCTCTTGCAGCACTCGTAGCAGCTTAACTTGCATCGCCATCGGCATATCGCCAATTTCATCAAGAAACAGTGTGCCACCTTCAGCCAATTCAAAACGGCCCTTACGTGCGGTAATCGCCCCAGTAAATGCGCCCTTCTCGTGACCAAACAGTTCACTTTCAAGCAAATCAGGTGGAATCGCGCCACAGTTTACAGGAACAAAAGGCCCTGAACGACGTTTAGAGTGATAGTGAATGTTACGCGCTACGACTTCTTTGCCTGTACCAGATTCACCAAGAATCAGCACGTTCGCTTCCGTAGAAGAGACTTGTTCAATTAAGTGACGTACTTCTTGAATGCCAGCACTTTGTCCTACTAGGCTGCGAAACAGTGTGTTCTTGCGTGCCGAAGACACAACTTGAACACCTTTGCGGCCTAAGAAATCTTTACAGTGTCTTAATGCATCACTTAATTGCGGGTAGTTAAGAGGAAGTTCAAGCTCACCAACATAGTTAGTCAACTCGTCAACCGGGTGATTGTTTTTGCCAATCACCAGTAAAGGGATGTGATTGGCGTGAACAAGCTTCTCATTCAGTAATGCGTTGAAGCCTTTACCTTTAATGGTACCAATAATGCAGCCGGCCCACTGTAGTGACCAGTCAACTTTACGTGCTTGTTCAGAGCTGATTACTTCGCAGCTCTCTCCTACAAACTCTAATATTGTGCTTAAATTGTGACGATCTTGAGCGTTATCGTCGACGACAAGCAGTTTTGCCAAACCTTGCATAAGTAGGAATTATTGCCTTTATTTTGGTGCGATGCGGAAAAACGGTGAGCAACGTAGTCTATAAAACAGTGAAAGTATCAACGATTACGGTCTACGTGGACAAATTTAGGAAATCAGCAACGAAAAAAGCCATTAGGCTATCTAATGGCTTCTATTTTATTTGATTAAAAAAATAAGGCAACCAACCAATTAAGGGATATGAGGTTGGTTAAAACTGCAATTTTTCTTTAAATTCCTACGTCAGCGGACGTCAAGTTGTGATATTCGTTCGGAATTTGGTCCCAAGCGCTCTTAATTTCGCGAATAATATCGATAACATCATCAATAGGCTGTGGGTCATTTTTGTGATTTGCCGCAGAAATTTGCGTGATCATGAACTCATAAAGTTGATCTAGGTTTTTCGCAATATCGCCACCATCGTCCATAGATAGGCAACTACGTAGGCTAATAATGATATCTAGAGCCTTACCAAGTCGCTCGCCTTTCACTGGGATGTTGCCTGCTTGCATTGCCGCTTTACCTTGAATCAAACGCTCGATAGCACCGGCCATTAGCATTTGTACAATCTTATGCGGTGAGGCAGCCGTTAGCTGACTATCCACTGATACCTTTTTATATGCCTGTAAAGAACCGCGCATAGTAAACCTCTTCTATAAAAACTTTTTGTATTGTTGAACTGATTTAGCACCGTGACGGTATTTGTGCAGGGTCTTACCTACTCGACTCGTCTCAGACTGCATCAATTCGACTAATTTTCTGGTTCTGGTAATGGCTTCAAACCATTCAGAACTTTGCTTAACGTCGGGATGTGAGTCGATTATTTGAAGCACGTTTTGCAATAACTGTTCTCTGTTATCGACAAGCTGCCTTATTTCTTCAGCATTAATTTCACTAAATTCCAGTTTAGAGATAATTAGTTGATCGAGTTCACAAAGCTCCTGTAGCTGGCTAGTCATCTATTAGCCCAACGCATTCATCATACTGCCCAACTGAGATTGCATCTTACTGGTCGCATCTTGCATGGCTGTGAACTTAGAGTGAGTACGGCTCTCTAGGCTGTCCATGCGGCGGTCGAGCGCGCTTTGGTCATCAACCAAGCGGTAGTTTTGCTCGACCAAGCTCTTCTCTCTAGTACGGATTGAACCCGTAATACCTGTGATACCTTGAATCGCATCTTCCACTTTTTTGGCGAAACCGTTGTTGCCACCAAAGAACTCACCCAACTTATCGAAATTGTTGTTGAGTTGACGATCAAGCATGTCGTAGTTGATTTCTAGCGAGCCTTGCCTTGTGGTGGTGATACCGAATTCAGTCAAAGACTTAAGGTTGTCTGGCGCACCTTCGATACTTGATGAGAACACCCCTTTCAATCGAGAGTCGGCGTTACGCACTGTACTGTCACCAGAAAGCGGGCCTTTTTGACCGGTCGTTGGATCAACACCCGCAAGGTCTTTCGACACTTGATAGAACTGGTTATAAGAGCTCACAAAGGATTCAATATCTTGGCGAACACTATTACGGTCGTACTCCACACCAATTTCTGCCGGCGGCTTATCTTTTGGCGTTTTTCCTTTCACCGTAATATCAATACCTTCAATGGCATCTTCAATCACATTGTTATTACTAGAGAGCTGAGCAACACCATCTAGGACAACCATAGAATCTTGGCCAGCCTGAACTTCAGTCATACCGCTATAGGTATCAAAAGTTTGCTGTGCTTGTTCGAGGTCAGCTTGTGCTTTATCGACCTTCTCTAAAAGCTCTCGCTCTTCGGGTTCTAATTTAGCACGCTCAATTTTCTTGGCTTGTTCTGCGGTGAGTTCGCCTTTTTGAACTTTCTCAGCCAACTCCGCTTTTTCTTGTGAAATCTTCTCTTCGATACGCGCTTGCTCAGCCTCAAGTTTTTGTTGGGCTTCTTTCGGTGTCACGTATGAATCGGTCAGAGTACCTGAGGCAGCATTTGACCACCCCGGCACATCGGGTGCCTTCTCTATCGCTTTTTCATCAAGCTCAAGTTCTGGTGTGTAGTAAGAATCTAAAAGCGTACCTGACGCGGTTTCAGTCCAACCAGGGATATTGTCTTCAGGCATCACCGACTTTGCCGCTTGAGCTGCGTCTAGGGCAGCTTGACCGTCGGCTGCGGCTTGCTCACCGTAGCTGAGACTTTGAGAGTCTCCGTCAACATCTGAAGTAGAATCGGTTTGAGCTGCAGGGATGATATTGCCATCTTTATCGAGTGTTTCATTCGCATTTGGGTCATCGTTAGCGATCACTTCATCGATGAGTTCGACGGCTTTTCCTGCAGGGGTTAGAGCTAGAATATCTTGAGCAGCAACGCGCGCTTTCTCTAGCGCTTTAACACGTTCTTCAAGCGTTTTGTATTCGAGTTTTTTCAGGGGATTGGCAGCATCTGACTCAACATTAATGCTGATTTGCTGATCTGAACCAGACTGGTTCGAGGCAATAATAAGTCTTGGACCTTCGACATCGTTGATAATAGATGCACGAACGCCTGGGTTGCTATCTGCACCGTTGATACCACGAACAACTTCGATAAGTCTCGATCTGTCGCCAACTTGCACATCAAAGCTGTCATCACCAAGCGAAACCTGCAGCTTACCTGGGCCAAATTTCATGTCCTCTGACAGTACATCAGAAGCCACTTTATGGCTTTGGGCAAGCTGCAACACATCGATGGCATATTTGCCAGCGATCGCTTCGGTAGTCGCGGTTGCAGAGACAAGACCTTCATCGGTACTTTCGACTGTTCGCACAGCAAAAGCTTTTTCCTGACGAAAGTTTGTCATCAGGTTTTTCATCGAATCAAGGGATTCTCTGAGTCTTCCATAGGCACTAATGCTGGTATCGATTCGCGTTCGTTCATTGTCGATTCGTTGCTGTTTAGGTACACGCTCCGAATCAACAATTTTGCTGACCATGGAATTGATATCCATGCCAGACGAAATCCCCATTGGGCCAAAACTCATTAAATCACCTCAATAATACGACTTAAACCTTCACCTCAAATATTCGACTATTCGAGTTTTGGGCTGCTAGGCGTCTTAGAATTTCAAGCATTTCTTCATCAGGGATCTGGCGAATAATATCACCGGTTGTGGTCTCATAAATGGTAACCACATCTCTCCCAGATTCTTCATCGACCTTAAAAGCCACACCTTTATTGAGAGAGGAGATAAACTCGTTTACCTTCTCCACCATTTTGACTCGCTCTTCATCATTTAACTCTTGTCTATGTTGAGCTAATTGAATCGCCGCTTGGGTAGCTTCCTCTTTCGATTTCTCTACCTTGTCATAAGATGTTGCTTCTTTTAGTCGCGAAAGACTCGACGCACTACTACCTTCATCGCTTGCAATTTTAATGCCACTAGGTGAGCCATAAGGCTGGATGTTCGATGCGTTGGATGATATTTCCATAACACTCTCCCTCCCTCCTTTATGAGCCAAACAGTAAAACTCTACCCAGAGTAGAGTTTACCGCTACTTACCGAGGTAAGTTTAGCCCAATAAGCTTAGAGCTGCTGATGGTGACTGTTTTGCTTGAGCTAGGATAGAAGTACTCGCCTGTTGTAGGATTTGAGACTTAGTCATAGCCGTTGTTTCTTTCGCGTAATCGGTATCTTTGATACGGCTCTTAGACGCATTAACGTTTTCATTGATGTTATCTAAGTTGCTGATTGCGTGGTCAAAACGGTTTTGGAAAGCACCAAGAGATGCACGGTTACTATCAACAGATTTTAGTGCGCCATCAATGATAGATACTGCTTCGTTTGCACCAGCAACCGAGGTTACATCGATGTCGTTAACGGTAACGTCTTTACCAGCACCGATACCAAGTTCACCCGCAAGGCTGCCGCCGAACTCAACATCACCATCAACTTTTTGGCTAGAAGCGAAAAGTTGCAGTTTGCCGCCTTCACCAACAGACGCTTTAACGTCTTGGCTTTGACCGTTGATGTAAGTTGCTAGCTCTTCCATATCGTTGCCTTCTTTCGCAGAAATAGACAACTCTTGTGCTTCGCCAAACTTATCGTTGTATTTGATCGTTAAGTCAGCGCCAGCACCTACACGCCAAGAAGCATCTTTGCCTTCTTCTACGCCGTAGCTCTTGCCACCCATGTCTTGAGTGTCGGTACGCATGTTATTCATAGTTAGCATTACTGCTTCACCGGAGTCTGCGCCGATTTGGAAAGATTGGCTACCGTAAGTACCGTTAAGAAGCTTGTTACCACCAAAAGAGGTCGTTTCAGCAATACGGTTAAGTTCTGTGTTTAGAGCAGAGACTTCTTCTTGGATCGCAACACGTTCAGATTTGCTGTTTGAACCATTTGAAGATTGAAGAGAAAGGTCGCGCATACGCTGCAGAATGTTGGTTGACTCATTCATTGCACCTTCAGCTGTCTGTGCAATAGAGATACCGTCATTCGCGTTTTTCACAGCCATATCTAGGCCACGGCTTTGCGACGTTAAGCGGTTAGAGATTTGTAGGCCTGCAGCATCATCTTTTGCGCTATTGATTTTATAGCCAGAAGACAAACGCTCCATTGATTTTTGAGTACCTTCAGCCGCGCTATTCAGGTAGCGCTGAGCCGTCATTGCAGACACATTAGTGCTTACATTAATCGCCATAGTTGATCTCCTTTAGGCATTTTTTAATGCACTTATGTGACTCTCACCTCACACAAATACATGTCAATTTGTTTATGTACCAGTGTCTCTCTCACCTTACATTGGTACATATCATTTCTCTCAATCCCTTTAACGGCCCCTTAATTAGAAGCTTTAATAAAAAATGCGATTTTTTTCGTATTCTTTTCAACAACAAAGAAAAGTGTGATCGAGCTTCAATTAATAGAGCATCATTCGTTAAAGTTTCGTATCTTCGCTCATTGATAAGTGTCGCCTTGCACATAAAAACCAAAGCAGATCCCTGATATCTCGTTCTACTCGATTCTGGGATGACGGTTAATTCCCTCACCGGCTTATGGTTTACTCTTCATTCCTTACAGTGGTAGATAAGAACGAAACAAACTCCTTCCTCAAAAAACTAGATTCCTGATACCTCGTTCTACTCGATTCTGGAATGACGATTGAAAACTATTGTTTGAATCTGAGTAATTATTTACTCGATCTAATCTTGCCAAAGCAGCTATACAGCCTCCACAACCCAACCCCGTCATTCCCTACAGTGAGGAACGAACGTGATAGGGAATCTCGCTTTTACTCTCGTTTACCAACATTGCACTTTTCCAAATACGCCTTTGCCAAATTGCAGGCAATAAAAAACCCAGCCGAAGCTGGGTCTGTTTAGCGCTCATCTCTCACCACGAGCTAATTTGTGGAAGCCTAACGTTAACGCTTATGATCAACCATGATTATAGTCAACGTGGCTTTTCAATCGATTAACCTAGTAGGCTAAGTGCCGAGTTCGGAGCTTGCTTCGCTTGAGCAAGAATCGAGCTTGAAGCTTGAGAAAGGATCTGAGACTTAGTCATCTGAGTCGTTTCTTTCGCGAAGTCGGTATCTTTAATGCGGCTCTTAGATGCATTAACGTTCTCGTTAATGTTGTCTAAGTTGCTGATTGCGTGGTCGAAACGGTTTTGGAAAGCACCTAGCTCAGCACGGTGGCTGTCTACGTACTTAAGTGCCGCATCGATTACTGCTACAGACTCTTGTGCGCCGCCTACAGATGTTACGTCGATAGTATCAACCGTTACATCTTTAGCTGCTTGAATACCTAGCTCACCAGCAAGACCGCCAGAGAAAGACACATCGCCGCTCACTTTGTTGTTACCAGTGAACATTTGTAGCTTGCCGTCTTCAGTAACAGACGCTTTAACAGAATCTTGTTGACCGTTGATGTAAGTCGCTAGCTCTTCGATATCGTCACCGGCTTTTGCGCTGATGTCGATTTCTTGTGCTTGACCAAAGTTATCAGTGAACGACAATTTCAGGTCGTTAGAACCCGCTTGAACGTTCCAATCTTTGTCTTTCGCGTTCTCAGTTTGGTAGCTCTTACCACCCATCTGAGCGTTATCAGAGCGCATGTCTTTCAGTTGAAGCATTACCGCTTCACCGTTGTCTGCACCGATTTGGAATGATTTAGTACCGTGAGTACCGTTAAGCAGCTTGTTGCCACCAAAAGACGTCGTTTCCGCAATACGGTTTAGTTCGTCGTTCAGTGCTGTTACTTCTTCTTGAATCGCTACACGCTCAGATTTTGAGTTTGAGCCGTTTGAAGATTGTAGAGACAAATCACGCATACGTTGCAGGATGTTGGTTGTCTCGTTCATTGCACCTTCAGCAGTTTGTGCAATAGAGATACCGTCGTTCGCGTTACGTACAGCAACATCAAGGCCGCGGCTCTGAACGTTCAAACGGTTCGAGATTTGTAGGCCCGCAGCGTCATCTTTTGCGCTGTTGATTTTTGAGCCTGAAGCTAGACGCTCCATTGATGTTTGTTGTGCGCTGTTTGCGTTGTTTAGGTAACGTTGCGCTGTCATCGCTGAAACGTTTGTATTTACATTCACTGCCATGGTGATTTCTCCAATTGATTTTCCGGTATAGCGGTTTCCGACGTCTCGGAAAACCAAGTAGTTCTCTCAAAGTTACTTTTAATAACGGCGCGAAAATCAGAAGCTTTAGAAAAACTTTCAAAAAACCACAAAAAAATTATTAATTTATTATTTATCAATAACTTAATTTTCATCATTTTCTAATACAGCGATAGATTTCAATTGGAAAAAGATCTCAACCTGTTCGAAAAACGTACGAATCTCCATGTAAATGGCTCAAGATGGAGAAATGATCAATCGCCAAAGATCTCTTGCTTAGGCAGATCTTGTGTAATAGATGACATTATTTGTAGTGAAGAAGAACCGTCAAATAGAGATTTGAGAAAGGTAGAGCGAGAAAATTCGTAGGAAAGTAAATAGCAAAAACAAGAAATACAGAAAGGAAAAAGCCCCTTTTCCTTTGAGAGAACCGGGGCTAGTTGGCGCGTCAGAGCCTGTGTGGAGATCATCGAGAAATGAACACATTTCCGACTTGCCGTTGCATTCTTACTGTAAAAATGGATAGCAGGTGAGAGATGAGAGAGCTAAACACTCAATAGTAAGTATGCTTGCCAGTTTCCCTTGCTGCATGGCTCACGTCTGAACACGAGCAGCAAGTTCAACCAATAACTATTGCAATAATGACATCGCAGAGTTAGGCAACTGTTTTGCTTGAGCAAGTATTGAAGTACCTGCTTGTTGCAGAATTTGTGATTTGGTCATTTGCGTCGTCTCTTTCGCAAAGTCCGTATCTTTGATTCGGCTGTTTGAAGCGTCTACGTTCTCTTGTACGTTTGCCAAGTTATTAATACTGTGGCTTAGACGGTTCTGTTTTGCACCCAAATCAGCACGCTGTGAATCCACGTACTTCATTGCAGAATCAATCACGCTGATCGCGTTCTGTGAACCCGCAACGCTGGTTAAGCTAACATCTTGAACAGAGGTTGCGCGGCCTTCACTCTTAATACCTAGCTCAGACGCTAGACCACCAGAGATAGACATTGCACCTTCAAGGTCAGGTTCAGCAACGAACAGTTGAATGCGACCATCATCAGTAACCGATGCGTTAACAAGATCAGACTGACCATTAATGTAAGTCGCAAGCTCTTCGATATCATCGCCTGCTTTGGTATTGATATCTAAAACGATGTCTTCACCCGCTTTAGTTTTGAATTCGAACTTAAGATCGCGAGCTTGTGCAGGCACTTCCCAGCTCTTATCTTTACCGTTTTCAGAATCAAACGTTGTACCACCCATGCGGAAGTCATCGGCACGAATGCTCGTCAGAGCCATGATCATCGCTTCACCAGAATTAGAACCAATCTGGAACGATGCTTCACCAAATGAACCGTTCAATAGACGACGGCCACCAAAAGACGTAGTTTCCGCGATACGGTTAAGCTCATCTTGAAGTGCCATCGACTCTTCGTTCAGTGCCGTACGCTCCGCCGGAGAGTTAGTGCCGTTTGATGATTGAATCGCTAGGTCACGCATACGTTGTAATACGTTGGTTGATTCGTTCATCGCGCCTTCAGCGGTTTGAGCAATTGAAATACCGTCATTGGCATTACGCATTGCTACATCAAGACCACGAGATTGAGCTGTTAAGCGGTTCGAGATTTGCAGACCCGCTGCATCATCTTTTGCGCTGTTGATCTTGTGACCCGATGACAAACGCTCCATAGAAGTCGCTAAGTCATTAGATGCTTTGTTCAGGTAACGCTGTGCTGTCATAGCAGATACGTTAGTGCTTACATTGATAGCCATTTTGCTCTCCTTATGAGTTCGCAAAGTTTCTGCGAAGCGGCCAGCTTTACTCTCATATGGATAAGCACTGACCGTGTATTACTCGATAAACCCTATACAAGGTTTAAGATCTGTATTAATCATTTATGACCAACACAGATACAAGTTGTATGCCAAGTTTAATATCATATAAATAATTTTTAAATTATCTAAAAATCAGAAACTTACAAACAACACTGCGCAATTATGATTTTCTACTATTAGAAGATGAAAAACATTCACCTTCCTTATTGCCGTTTTTTGCCGCTATTCTAGAAACATCATGCTTCGTACAAAAAAGCGGCAAACTGTGGCGTCATTCGCACGTATGGCATAGCACATACGGCAAAGAATCAACGCCATGGTGATCGACAAGCCACCATTAAATACCGATTGATCATTAAATATAGTTAAACAAGGTCAGGTCTTTGGTTTTGCCAAACGCTTGTTGAGAAGCTTGTAGTGCTCGAGAGTTTTCATTGAATTCAATGATCGCTTTCGAATAATCCAAGTCTTCAAAGTTGCTTTTTGCTTTTGCTAAAGACAACTTAAAATCTTCATGCTGTTGCTCTTGAATATCCAGAGTACTTAAACGTGCACCAACATCGGTTCTCGCCTTGGTCAAATGAATAAACGCGGCATGGAACTCTTCGGTTACTTGATGCAATTTCGCCGTAGCCGATGCATCCGATACTGGATTTTCAGCCTGTTCAGCGGCTTCTTTAAACGTATCAAAGATAGAGAAAGTCTCTCGTGGTTCTAAGGTGATCGAATCACCTTTAGTGATTTGGCCTTTGATTTGGATGTTCAGACCTTCATAGACAATGCCAGTCGAAGGATCAAAGTCTTCCGCGGCCACCACTGCGCCATCTTTTTCAAGTTGATAAGCATAATTTCCTGTCTGCATATCAACGAACGTCACTTTATACGTTGACCCATCTTCAGCTGAGTTCGTCGCACGTTCCAAAAGTAATTCAGAAGCAGGTTCAAGCTCGTACTGAGGTTCGTAGTCACCGAACGGGTTGTCTATTTCCATAAACATCTTGCTGCCCGGATCATTCATCGCCATTTCAAAGCTGCTTGCCACACGCATCTTGCGTTGGTAGTCATCACCTTGATAAGTCACGTTTCCTTGATTATCTCGAAAGAAAGGTTGATTCTTTGGTTTAGTCCCCGCAAATGTGTAGTTACCCGACTCATCTTGAGAGTTGGCTAAATGCAGGAAGTTATTGGCCAGTTCTTGAATTTCACGCTTCTTAGCTAAACGGTCTTCCGGAGAAAGCGCACCGTTGATCATCTCCATCACGGTTCGTTTTGCTTCATCAGCAAAGCCTTCAGTGTTAGAAACCAATACCTCATGATGCTCAAGACGGTTTCTGACTAGAGTAATCGCATCTACATACTGTTTAAGCTGTTCTGACTGCTGACCAATGTTTTGCAAATAGTGCGTCGCTAATGGGTCATCACTTGGCGACTGTAACTTCTTACCCGAAGCAAGTTGCGCTTGGTTGTGATGCACCTTGTTCTCTTGACGGCGCAAGTCATTTTGTACTGACTGATAATTATGGAAGCTAGAGATACGATTCAACATTTATACCTTCCTATCTCAGAGCCAAAATAGTATTGAACGTATCGTTGGCTGCTTGCATGATGCGTGAAGAAGCCATATACGCTTGCTGAAATTTCATCATATTTGCCGCTTCTTCATCGAGGTTTACTCCCGAGATAGAAGCTATACGTTCTTGAGCCGACTGTTTTTCTAACGTCGCAATATCACTCAAGCGATTTGCCGTTGAAGACTTCAAGCCCGTATTAGTATTCAAGTTGTGGTAAAGGTCTAAAATCGTAGACTCACCATCATTCAACAGCTTTCCTGTTTGAAGATCTTGCAGCTTACGCAGGTTACCGTTGTCACCTTCTGATGGGACAAGGTTTGCCGTAAACTTATCGTTTGCCACCGCGCCGGATGTGAGCTCAAACGTTGTACCGTTGATGGTCACTGGCCCTTGTGGCGGATACGGTTGAGGCTGCATTAAAATGTTACCCTTCGGATCCGTCACAGCAAACTGCTCACCTTTTGGTGAGACAATCACTTCAAACTCACGCAGTTGACCTGCTTCTAGGATTTTGAATCCCGCTGTACCCTTGGCAAACGTGGTCGATGCCTCATAACTTTGCGCAGCAATGTCTTTCGGGTCTTTGGTTTCCATCTGTATTTGAGCAGCAAAATTGCGCGTTGGACGCAGTAACAGCTTCTCTCCTAGTTCAGGAGGATTACGTACTTCCACTCGCATGCCATCAAGATAAAAAGCACTACCGCTAGAGTCGGTCGCCATCTTAACGGTCTCACCGTTCGGCTTAGTCACGACATAATCACTGCCATCGTATTTAAGGCCATACTCACCGCCTTTTAAGGCAGAAGTATCATCAATGTATACCGCAACATCGGCTTTCGATTGTCCGCTAGCCGTGACACGAGATTTTGCCACCAGCTCAGAGTTCACGTCGGTAAACAGGTCCTTACCTACGTTGCCGTTAAGATCCAAACCTTGTTCTTGAAGACTATTGACCTCATATGAAAACGCGGTCGCCAAACGACCAAGCTCATCCATGATTGCCGGGATATGTTCGTCACGCATGTCTAGCATGGCGCCGATTTTTCCGTCGATATCACTGCTGGTGATCGGTTTTAAAGACTTACCTTCAACAATTGCTAGGCGGCGCTGATGTGTATCGGGTAAACCATCAACCATTTTTAATTGGCTTGCTTCACTACCAGAGACCAAGGTATGGCCATTACCAATATGGACATTAAACCCTTCGGCATTTGAGCGTGGTGTCACCGTTACTTTGGTGTAACCAGAAAGCTCATTAATCAACTTTTCATGCTGATCTCGTAGGTCATTGTGAGGGCCAGGAGTTCGCATCATTAAACGCTGAACATCACGGATCTCGTACGCAAGTTGATTAACTCGCTCGATACCCATATCTAGTTTTTTATTCGTAGAATCAGACTGTTGACGAACCGTTTCATGGAATTCATTTAACGTCTTGCTGAGTAGTCCAGCCTTTTCTAGTACAACTTTTCGAGCACCTACATCATTCGGTGTATCGGCTAATGTTTTAACCGAATCAAACCATTCATTAAGGTTTTCTGGAATCTTCTTCGAAGCAACCGATGACAGCATACTCGACAGCATATCGAGGTTCGCTTCTGTGTCGCCTTTATTGGCGGCATTGGTTGTCGATAAGTTAAGTTCGTTGACGGCAAATTGGTCCCAAGAGCGGCGAACATTTTCCACATGCACACCCATACCGTAGCTTTGGCCACCGTACTGACGCGGGTCATTCACACCTTGAATCACAGATTGGCGGCTATAGCCCTCTGTGTTGGCGTTAGAAATGTTATGACCTGTGGTGTTTAGCTGTCTCTGAGCAGTAAGAACACTTTGTGCCCCTACATTCAGAAGATCCGACGCCATAATGCCCCCAAAAAACTTAACAAAATCAGGATAAACTGATTAACTACCAGTTTAAAAAGCAATTTATGTGCCAATAGAGGTCCCAAAGAGATAAATGACAATAATTTATTGAAGTATAAGGAGATAACTAAGGGCTTCGCTGCAAACGTTGAAAGGGTAGATAAGAAAAGAGCCTGCCAATGGCAAGCTCCCGAGTACATTCAATAACGCTAGTTCATCTCGTCAATCTTGGCTTTCACTCGCAAAACCTTGTCTGCATAGTTAGGGTCGGTTGCGTAACCTGCTTGGTGAATACCTTTGATGAAATTCTCTGAGTTACCTTGATGCTGCAATGCCGTTTCGTATCTTGGGTTTTCGTTCAAGAACTTCACATAGTCGTTAAAGCTATCTTCAAAGTTTGAGTAAGAACGGAAAGAAGCCGACTCTTTAACGGCAGTTTTTCCATGGAACTCAAGCGTCTGCGTAGCAACCTTATCACCTTTCCAGCTTCTGTCTGCTTTGATGTTGAATAGGTTATTGCTGTTACCCAAAGAGTTCTTAACCATTTTAGAACCCCAACCCGTTTCAAGGGCTGCTTGTGCCAATAGTAGAGACGAGTCCACACCAAGCGCACTTGCCGCTTTTTCAGCGTAAGGCTTCATTGAGGTCACAAACGATTCTGGAGAATCAAAAGATACTGGCTGTTTTGCTGCTTGCACATCTGTTGCTGACATAGCTTGCGCAGGTTGAACGTCTGACGCTCGCTCTTCCGAACGGCCTGAGTATTGTGGTCGTTGCAATGAAGCATCAAAGCCTTCACTGCGAACCTTCTCTTCAGAGGCATCGCCAGCTTGGCCAGCGCTTAACTGAGCCACGATCATATCCGCAAGACCTAACGAACCTGAAGCGCTCAACTCACTCGCCATTTGGTCATCTTGCATCTGACGATAGAACTGCTCGTTCTGGCTGTTCAGCATATCCGACTTAAAGCTCGAGTTCGCATCGCGCATCGACTTAAACAACATAGAGGTGAAAATCGATTCAAACTGTTTTGCCGCAGCGGTTAATGCTTCTTTCTCGCTGCCTTCTTCACCGTTTACGGCTTGTTGACGAAGGCGGTCTAGGCTGCCGATATCGTGAATAAAGCCGATGTCATTGTTATTCTTAATCATGCTTTGCCTCCTTAGATAATGATCAACTGGCCTTCAATCGCACCCGCTTGTTTCAGTGCTTGAAGGATTGCCATTAAATCAGAAGGTGCAGCGCCCACTTCATTGACTGCGCGTACCAAATCGTCCAGCGTTAGGCCCGGTTCAAATTTGAACATCTTGCCATCGCCTTCCGTAATTTCGATATCAGAATCAGGAACCACTACCGTTTGGCCTCCTGAGAATGCATTCGGCTGGCTTACGTTGAGGTTTTCTTTGATTGCGACCGTCATACCACCGTGGGTTACCGCCGCAGCTCTTAGACGAACGTGCTTACCAACCACAATGGTACCGGTACGAGAGTTAACAATGATTTTTGCAGAGCCCTCTGCAGGATCAAATTCAATGTTTTCGACTGCCGACAGGAAAGCCACGCGTTGGCTGATTTCTCGAGGAGCGCGAACTTTTACAGACGTCGCGTCAACCGCAGATGCCATTTGTGGACCTAAGAAGTTGTTAACCGCATCAGCCAAACGCTGAGCCGTTGTGAAATCGGATTGGATTAGGTTAAAGGTGATGTAGTCGCCACGGCCGAATGGGGTTGGGATCTCTTGCTCTACTGTTGCACCGCTAGAGATAATACCGACGTTAGGGTTGTTACCGACAATCTTGGAACCGTCGTTACCTTGCGCACTAAAGCCACTTACCACTAAGTTACCTTGCGCGACCGCATACACTTGACCGTCTAGACCTTTCAGGAAGGTCTGTAGCAAGGTACCACCACGAAGGCTTTTTGCTGAACCGATAGAAGACACTGTTACGTCAACTTCCTGACCTTGCTTAGAGAATGCCGGAAGTTCAGCGGTAACAATTACTGCCGCTACGTTTTTGGTTTTTGGCTTAGTGCCGGGCGGCAATTGAATGCCAAAATTTTGCAGCATCGCGTTAAACGTTTGATCGGTAAAGGGAGTTGTCTCACCTGTACCCGGCAAACCAGTCACCAAACCATAACCGACAAGTTGGTTACTACGAACACCCGCCACTTTTGCCACGTCTTTGATACGCGCAGCATGGGCACTGGTGGCAAGAAATAGCATGCCGAATAGTACGAGTGTTAGTTTTTTCATTGAGTAACCTGTCTGTATTGCTTTAATTTATAATAGCTTAGCTAAATATGGCTGCATGATAGAGGCTGTCAGTATGTCGACACCCTCTCAAGCTCTACAGTGATACATTAAAGAATCGTGCCAAGAATCCAGGCTCTTGCATATCTTTCTGTACGCCAGTTCCTGAGTACTGAATTCGTGCGTTAGAAACTCGGTTTGAAGCGATGGTATTTTCGAAGTCAATATCGTCTGGACGGATGGTGCCACTTAGGCGGATGTACTCATCGCCCGTGTTAAATGTCATCCACTTCTCACCACGAACCACTAGGTTACCATTGGCTAATACTTCGATGACTTCAACGGTAATGTAGCCGCTGATGCTGTTACTTTGGTTGGCTGACGCATCACCCGCAAAGGTATTGGTGTTGCTCAGATCGTAAGAGAAGTTGTACTTGTCGATCGTCAGCTCTTGACCACCAACAGCCAGTGGCTCCATCGATGCATCGTTAGACTTAGACATGTCTGCATTGGCTTTTTTGGTCGCTCGAGTATTCTCATCTAGCGCCACAGTAATGATGTCACCAATACCACGCGGTTTTGAGTCGTCATACATGCTGCCAATGTGGTTCACATTGAACAGTGAGCCCGTTGCCGCTGCGTAATGCTCTGGTTTCTGCTTTGGGTTGATTGGCGCCCATGCAGGGTCACCAGCAATTGGGTCGGTTCTACCACGAAGCGTGTCAATAATGCCTGAGCTCTCTTGCGCCGACTTATCACCTTCCACAGCATCAACCACTGTGGTTGCATTTTCTTCTGCCGGAGTCTCAATCGGGTCCAGCACAGCACACCCCGACATAGACATAAACAAAGCTAAACAAAAAATACGTTTCATGGCGATATACTCTCAGCAGGCAGTGGTAAATGGGTCAATTAGCAAAAACAGATCGATTAATTAAAAAGTAAACGGCGAATAAACCAATTACAGCTGTTGGTTAACAAAGCTCATCATCTTGTCTACTGACGAGATAACTTTCGAGTTCATTTCGTATACACGCTGAGCTTCAATCATGTTTACCAGCTCTTCGGTTACGTTTACGTTCGATGTCTCTAGCATCGACTGGCGAATGTTACCTAGGCCATCAAAACCCGGAACACCCTCTTGTGGGTCGCCACTCGCGCCAGTTGGCAAGTAAAGGTTTTGACCTACTGGCTCTAGACCACCCGGGTTTACAAAGTCAGTAATGGTAATTTGACCAACCACGACGTTGTTTTGCTCACCACGTAGACGAACCGATACTTCACCGTCGTTACCAACCGTTACTGAGATCGCGTCTTCAGGAATCACGATTTCTGGTTGTAGAGGGTAACCTTGGCCCGACGTTACGATCGCGCCTTCACCGTTCAGTGTGAACTGACCATTGCGGCTGTAACCTGTTTCACCGTCTGGCATTTCAACTTGGAAGAAACCGTCGCCTTCAATCATCATGTCTAGGCTGTTAGATGTCGTTTGTGCGTTACCGTGAGTGTGCACTTTTTGAGTCGCGACGACCTTAGAACCGGCACCCAGCATCAAACCACTTGGTAGCTCAGTATTCTGAGATGATTGACCACCCGGTTGATTAATATTTTGGTAGAACAGATCTTCAAATACCGCGCGGCTCTTTTTAAAACCAATGGTCGAGGCGTTGGCAAGGTTGTTCGAAATCGTTGAGATATTGGTTTGTTGGGCGTCTAAACCCGTTTTACTTACCCATAATGCTGGATGCATAGCAATGTCCTTTAAATTCTATTAGCTCATACGAAGCAGTGAATCAGACGACTTGTCCATTTCCTCTGCTGTGCTCATCATCTTGACCTGCATTTCAAACTGACGTTGTAAGTCAATTAGGCTAGTCATTTCACCTACGGCATTTACGTTACTGCCTTCGATAGCACCTTTTAGCAACGTTACCGCTGCATCTGCTTCGTATGCCTGATCTGGGTTTTTCGAACGGAATAGACCATTCGTATCTTTAAACAAACTTTGGTTGTCTGGACGCACAAGCTTAATACGATCAACGACGGCCAATTCTTCAGCTGGAGCGCCTTGAGGAATCACCGAAATCGTACCGTCAGTACCAATTTCTACTTTACTGATTGGGATGGGCAGTGTGATTGGCGCATCGTTTTCACCTAGCACCAAATGGCCACTTGCGTTAGTTAGCAAACCGTTTTGGTCAACCTTTAAATTACCGTTACGCGTTAAACCTTCGCGGCCGGTGTTATCCATAACTGAAATCCAGCCATCACCTTGAACGGTAACATCGAGATCTCGGCCAGTGGTAACCACACTACCTTGCGCGAAATTATGACCAGGACGCTCTGTCATGCTGAAAACACGAGTAGGCATGCCTTCACCATACGCTTGCATTGAACGCGCTTGTGCTAAATCAGCACGGAAACCCGTTGTACTCACGTTGGCAAGGTTGTTTGCACGTAGCTGCAAAGCCTGCATATTTTGCTTTGCGCCACTCATGGCAAGAAACAGTGCGCGATCCATAATTTTGCTCCAAAAAATCATCTTCTAGAGCTTATAAAGCAAACACTGTGCCAATATTTTTAACTGTTATTTATCAATAATTTAAATTAGAAATGAACAAGGAGGGGTGATCATTAAAGGATCATTCAGGAAGAATTGTTGCCAGTGGCATTACCGTGCGGCAATAGGGGCGGCAAATAAGAAGACAAACAACAATACCCAATTCAATAACATTGAATTGGGTATTCGCAGATGATTCAAACGCTCGAAACGATTAACGAATCTGAAGAATATTCTGTTGTAGCTGGTTGTGTACTTCTAGAGAACGCGAGTTCGCTTGGAAGTTACGTTGAGCAGAAATCAAATCAACCAGTTCTTGAGTCATATCGATGTTCGACTGCTCTAGCGAGCCGTTGTTGATGCTACCAAATGAACCTTTGTTCGATTCACCCCAGATCTTGTCACCAGAGTCGTTGGTAGAATCCCATTGAGTACCGCCTTTCTTATCCAGACCTTGCTCATTTGGTACACGAACCAAGCCTACACGACCAAGCATCACGTTTTCACCATTTGAGTAAGTACCCAGAACACTGCCGTACTCATCGAAATCGATTTTTGTTAAGAAACCTGTTGTCGCGCCATCTTCATCAAACTTAGTCAATTCAAACGGAGCGGCAAACTGAGTTGAAGAATCTAGACCAAACTTAAGCACTTGAGTTGGATCGGCACCATTCAAGTCAATTGGGTTCGCGCCAGCACCCAGTGGTTCCGAGTTAATCGGCTGACCATTGTTCAGGCTTGCTAACGTACCGTCATTGTTGAATTTCATAGTGTGACCAACATGACCTTGTGCATTCGTCGCATCACCACCAGTAATATTGACCGGCTTTTCACCGTTCTCATCTGACATGGTGTAGTACGTTTGCCAAGTGTTTGGTTGAGTCTGATCTTTGAGGTAGTAAGTCGTTAACTTGTAAGACTGACCCATAGAATCGTATACCGTCGAAGACGTTGCACGGTTATAAGTATCAGCATCTTTGAAGTTAAATGCAGCCGGGTCTTTAAGATCACCGTTTGCAGGAAGGTTAACCCCTACTTCAATGTTTTCTGTCTGTTTTGGTTTACCAAACTCAGCAGGAATGTCGAGAGGCTTTGGCGCATAAGAAAGAACTTCACCCGAGTTTGGATCAACATCGTAACCTAAAAGAAACTCATCGTTAGCGGTAACCATGTAGTTGTCTTTGTTTAGGTGAAATGCACCATTACGCGTTAATTCGTTAATCTCTGGCACCATGCGGTCTTTCGATACTGCAAAGAAACCTGTACCACTTACACGTAAGTCCATTGGGTTGTTCGTATAAATACTTGAACCTTCGTGGAACTGTTGCGCCACTTGGCTAGCTTGCGCACCGCCACCTGCCGTCGTTTTTGCGTTAGTGAACAACGAGCTTGAATAAACATCACCGAACTCGGCACGAGACTCTTTAAAGCCAAATGTGTTTGCGTTCGCAATGTTGTTACTGGTTGTATTCAGGTCTAATTGTGCAGCGGATAGGCCGCTTAAAGCTACATATGACATTCCATTATTCTCCTAATCTATCTAGCTAGCATAGTCACTCAATAAAGAGCTACGCTTTACCAACTTCTAGTACTTCAGCAAGTCGTACTGGCGATGTGAAACCAGCCAGATTGAGTAGTACGTTGCCATCGCCCTTACCAAGAAGCACACTGTTCACGTTCGCATAACTGGAAACTTGGAACTCTGTGTTCTCACCATCCAGCAAACCCGACGCTTTCACGTTGTATTTACCGGCCGGCAATGGGTTACCGTCTTCGTCTTTTCCGTCCCATTCAACACGTGTATCACCAGATGGTTTAGAGCCGATATCAAATGTGCGAACCAATTGGCCAACTTCGTTCTCAACACGGACCATTACATTGTCCATTGCCTGAGGAAGCTTAACCATTGCCGCCATACCGCCATCACCGGGTTTTACACCTGCCGCACCAGGAACCAATACATCACGGCCAACCAAAGAAGATGCCTGAAGTGCTTGGTTAGAGGTCATTGATGAATTCAAGCTTTCAAACTGTGTATTCATTTTTCCAATGCCATCTACGGTCGCAAATGAAGCCATTTGCGCAATCATCTGGTCATTGCTAACCGGCTTGAAAGGGTCTTGTTGTGCTAATTGCTTAGTCAACAAAGATAAGAAGTCTTCTTGTTTAAGATCCTGCTTACCTGTTGTTTCGTCGGGCTTTTTAGCGCCATCTTGAAGACTCTTCAGCTGGTCAACATAGGACAAGCCGCTTTGACCAACATTGTTGTTGATTCCAGCCATGTGCTACCTCCTTATCCTTATTGACCCATCTGCAGCGTACGCAGCAGCATTTGTTTACTCGAGTCAGCAACCTGTACGTTCGTTTGGTACGCACGTGATGCCGAAATCATGTTTGCCATCTCTTCCATAACGTTCACGTTAGGCTTGTAGATGTAGCCTTCGTTGTTCGCTAATGGGTGATCCGGGTTGTATTCCGCACTCAGCGGCTTATCGCTTTCCACAATACCTAGTACTTTCACAGGCACAGTGTGGTCACTGTTACGTGCTCGATTTAACTCAGCGCCGAACACTGCGTGACGAGCCTTGTAAGTTTCTTCAGCAGAACTACTTACACTGTCCGCGTTCGCAAGGTTGCTCGAGGTCGTATTTAGACGAACAGATTCAGCACTCATCGCAGAACCAGTCACATTGAATACATTAAATAAGCTCATCTAATTATTCCCCTTTAATCGCTTTAGTTAAATTCTTGAACTTACTTCCTAGGAAGTCGAGAGAGGCTTGATGCCTAATTTGGTTCTGCATGAAAAGGTTTCTTTCCAAATCCAAATCAACCGTGTTGCCATCTCCTGTATCAGGTTGTGTAGGAATTCGATACTTCGTTTCCCCGTTCACCGTTGTTGAGGCAGAAATGTGCCGACCATCTGTACGGCTAAGACCAATGCTTGCCCCAGAACTTGCCGCTTGCAGTGATTTCTTAAAGTCTAATCCCTTTGCTTTATACCCAGGCGTGTTTGCTTGCGCGATATTGGTGGAAAGCACCTCAGCGTTACGCTCACGTACACCAACTGTGTGCTGGTGAATGCCCAAAGCATTGTCAAAAGAAATAGCCATGTAAACCTCAACTCAAGAACTGACTGTTATGAAATAACCAAAGCAATATATATACCAACTTTTAAAACAAGGCGGTCTATCAATGCTTTTACAGGTTACTCGTGGGTAAACTTGCAATATACAAGCCAAAAAATAGAGTAAATTGGAATGTCACTCTGACTTAAAGATATAGCTTAAGCAGGAAAAAGAAAACCCAGCACTTGGCTGGGTTTTAAATTTAGACGGTAACGTTACACCTAATATGGGTGCCGCTCGTTACTTTAATTTGTAGATGATGCCTGGATTACAGCGAACCATTTCAAAACGATCGGTTAAGCCTGTTAACGATTCAGACGCACCCAATAGTAAGTAACCACCAGGGTTTAGGCTATTTGCCATCTGGTTAAGTACCTTTGACTTCATATCAGGCGAGAAGTAAATCAGCACGTTACGACAGAAAATGATGTCGAACTTGCCTAATAATGCATAGCTGTCCATCAAGTTCTGAGGGCGGAAGTTCACCATGCGCTTGACGTTATCTTTCACTTTCATACGGCCATCGCCCGCATCTTCAAAGAAAGTACGACGGCGCTCTGGAGAAAGCCCACGTCCCAATGCAAGGTTGTCGTAAGCGCCAGTGCGGCACATATCCAACATGCTTGCTGAGATGTCAGTTGCGGTAATCGATACATTTGGCAGCATACCTGGCTTACGAGCTTGAGTTTCAAGAATCGTCATTGCCATTGAGTATGCTTCTTGGCCTGAAGAGCTTGCCGCAGACCAAATCTTAATAGGACGCTTATTTGCCGCTATTTCCGGTAGAAGCTTATCCGCAAGCACAGCAAACGGGTAAGTATCACGGAACCAAAGTGTCTCGTTCGTCGTCATGGCATCGACAGCAGCCACACGCAGCTCACGGTTTCGACCTGTCACTACATCTCTCAACAAATCAGACAACGAAGCTAACTTAAACTTCGTTACTAATGGGCTTAGACGACTGCGCACTAAGTACTGCTTGCTGTCACCTAATACAATGCCACATTGAGATTCTAAGAAACGGCTGAAATCGCGATACTCTTGATCACTTATTGTTATAGCAGTCATTAATGTCTCTTTTAGTTAGTTAACGCAGCTTTTACCGCTGCACCAAGCTCATCCGGGTTGAATTTAGCGATGAAGGAGTTAGCTCCAACACGCTCAACCATGGCTTGGTTAAATACACCACTCAACGATGAGTGTAAAATTACGTATAAATCTTTAAGTTCGGCGTGACGACGAATCTCAGCAGTCAGCGTGTATCCATCCATTTCTGGCATTTCGATATCAGAAATCACCAATGAAATCTGATCGTAAATACTGCCTTCTGATGACATCTGCATCAGCTTCTCATAGGCTTCTTTACCATCCTTCACCGAGATAACTTCAAAACCAATCGACTCAATAGCACGCTGAACCTGCTTACGAGCAACGGTCGAGTCATCAGCAATCAAGATGCGGCGAACCAGTTCTTTCTCTTGCTCTACTTTCGCAATATCTTCAGCAATCTTGCTGTCCATTGTTTCATCAACAGGAGAAATTTCTGCAAGGATCTTCTCAACGTCAAGAATTTCTACCAATTCATTATCAATGTTGGTTACCGCTGTCAGGTAGTTAGCTCTACCTGCGCCATCTGGCGGCGGAAGAATCGATTCCCAGTGCATGTTAATAATGCGCTCTACTGAACTTACCAAGAAACCTTGAATGGTTCGGTTAAACTCAGAGATAACCACAAAACACTTTTCAACATCCGTTGTAGGACGGCCACCAATCGCTAAGCTCAAGTCGATCACAGAGATCGTTTGGCCACGAATGTGTGCTACACCTTTAACCAGTGGGTTCAAGTTTGGCATCTTTGTCAGCTTAGGGCATTGAAGCACTTCTTTTACTTTAAAGACATTAATGCCGTAACGCTGACGCCCCATTAGGCGAAAGGTTAGTAATTCTAATCGGTTTTGACCGACGAGTTGCGTACGCTGATTCACCGAATCAAGAATACCCGTCATGAGCTCATCTCCATATCAAACTTTTTTGTATAAAAAGTGTTAGTCTACTGCAGGCTACGAACCACCAGAGAAACGGAATGACGTATTATAAATCAAATTTGCCACCTCTTTCTATAGCAATGTGTAGAGCTACTTTTAAAACTGTCGCTAAGTTTATCGGCATTTTATCAATATTGTTTAGTTTTTTTGTACAAGCTGCGACCCCAGAACAAATTGAGATGATTCAGTCTGCAGCAGAGCAACATATCCTTGATACGGTTGAGCAGCCACAAGGTGGCGAACTCTTTGTTAATTCAGCAAATGTTGACTCAAGAATCAAAGCGACAGACTGCCCAGTGCCTTTAGAGACCAGCGCTTCAACGACCACCAATACCCGCAGCAGTATTACGGTTTTAGTGCAATGCGTTCCTGATGAGTGGCGAGTTTATGTACCCGTTCGCCTTTCGATGTCGGTGCCTCTTGTCACCACCACTCGCTCAATCGCGAGAGGCGAAATCGTCGGTCAATACGATGTCACCACAGCTATGATTTCTCTTAACAAATTTCGTCGCCAAGGTTTCACAGCTCCACATCAGGTCATCGGCGCTAAGGTAAAAAAGAACCTAAGACCGGGCGATGTTGTAGAAAGAGGTGATATCTGTGTCGTGTGCCGAAACGAGAAGGTTATCATACAGGCAGTAAAAGGTGGCATGACCATTACCACCAAAGGAACAGCGCTTACCGATGGCTCTATGGGTGATCAAGTAAGAGTGAAAAATGATAAATCACAGCGTATAATTGAAGGGATTGTTACCAGCATGTCTGAAGTCACGGTTTACTTTTAACTCTTTACTTCTAAATTGACGGTATCGTTAGCGATTTCACCCTCAACTCTAACGCCAAATATAACGGCTGCGGTGTTTTGTCCCTTTTCGACTATTGAGCTAAAAATTGCTAAAGTATTCGAACCCTTGGTCGATATTGACTGTACAGGTTCCCATTTTTGAAGAAAAAGGCTTAACTATGGCAGGCATTGATAATATTCGTTCAGGGCAAACCCTAACGACCACGAACCGATCAGCAGTACGCTCTGATTCTAGTTCTGAGGCATCACGCTCTGATGTATCAACTAAATCACCAGCAAGCAAAGATGCGGTTTCACTGAGCCAACAAGGCAAAGCGATTGGTCAGCTCCACCAAGATATGGCAGCACAGCCAAGCTTTGATTCTGTGAAAGTAGCAGCGATCAAAGAAGCAATTGCGAACGGTTCATACACTGTCGATCCAGAAAAACTGGCAGACAACATGATCAAGTTCGAAGATGAATTAAAAGGTCTTTAAGCCAACACTCACTTTTGATTGAAGTGATTGTCTTAAAGCACACGAGGTTATGAATAGGTTTACGTTATGGCGGCACTAGCAGATTTAGTTAATTTCCAACTTCAAAATGCCAAAGCCTTATCTGAATTATTAAGTTCAGAGAAAACCGCTATTACGAGCCGACAATCAAACGATATTGAGCGAATCGCCAAAGAAAAAGTGGTCCTTGTTGAACAACTAAGATCAACCGATCAACGAATCGCAGCCCATACCAATATCTCAGAACTGACCGAGAACTCTGAACTTGCTCAGTTAGTCACCAAGATCCAGTCTATAGTGCACGATTGCCAGCAAGCGAACCTTGTGAATGGCGAAGCCTTGAATCGAGCGCACCTTAGCTTCAAAAAACTCAGCAATATGATGCAGCAAAGCCACGGAAAAATTGGCATGACCTACAATGCCGGTGGTCAAACGCATACGATTTCTACGCTGGGAACCAACGTAAAAGCCTAGTTAAGCCCCCCTCTATTCAATACATCTTTAGTCACCTTCCTGTCTGTATCTCAGTCTATCTTTAGCATGACATCCGTCAAAACTCCCACTAGATCGGTAAATACGCCGATTAAATCGACAGACACAAAAAAGCGGCAAGTATTTTCATACTTGCCGCTTTTTTATTCATATCAATTATTAGTTGCCGATACGCCATCTGGAAAACGAGAGCAGCCAATATAACTGGATAATCCTATAACTAGATGATCATTAAGCTAGAACAACGTTTGTTGTCTCTTTTCGGGTACGGGTTGTACTTCACCGTAATTACGTAGCTGTTCCATCTTACGGATATCAAGCTGAAGCTCTGTTACATAGCTATCACCCACTGGGTAGCTGCGTACCACTTCTGCACCGCGGATTACGCCATCAACCGCACCAGAAGTACGTTCTGTACCAAGGCGTTGATCTTCCAACTCTGCTCGACCACTCACTCGCATACCATAGACTTGTTCAGCAAGTTCACGATAGGCATCGATCTTGGAAGCTCTCATCGCACGGATACGTCTTTCTTCATCGTTACGTCCCTTCTGCTCACTGATACTCGCGTAGCCAACGGCAACTAAGTAGTCGTCTGGCCTCATGTTTTGCAGTGGCTGACAACCAACAAGCAGTAAAGCGGCAACAACAAATATTAACTTCTTCATCTCGAACTCCTAAGGGCGAAGAATAACAGTATAAGGCTGGCTGATCTTTGGGTCAGAACGAATAATAACGCCATCTTGAGTTCGAATACTGTTTAGAGTATCTAGGTCACGGCCAATACGGTCTGCAGGCAAGAAGCCTTGTGCCGTCGCCACGACAATGCGAGTTTGCATGCCAACAACACGAGCATTGACTAACACACCGCCTTCTTGGCGAAGCATAGTGCCTGTCAGTACGTACTGTACGTCTTGCTCTTGAGCTAAGTCTTTCCAATCGCGGCTTAACGCGAAGTCACCTTGGTGAGTCACTTGAATAGAACCTGTTGTTTTGAAATCAACAACCTTGAAGCCACGACGCTGAAACTGATGAATGAAACCTTCTGATACCGAGTTTCCTAGCCAGTTCGTTGTGTCCATGTGTTGTAGGTCAACAAACGAAGTAATCGCTATAGGAGTTCTTGCTGAGATACTCGTATTCGAAATGATCAGATCTTCGGTCATACTTTCCACGAAGAAATCCATGGTATGACGAGGGCTATCCATCAACATAAACTGACTGCCTGAATACTCAGACTTGCCGTTATAGATTGGCGAATAAGCGCATGAGGTCAACAACATGACACTCATTACTACGAGCCATTTTTTCATTCTCTTATCTCCAGATAGGTATAGTGCTCCCTGTTCCAATATGTTCTCACCATTATTCTTTTCAATGGATTACAATGTTGGAACAGTCTTTGCTTTTCATTAATGGTTCAGATTAAGAAAAACGCACTTAAGTCAGCTTCAAGCTTATAGTTATTTGTTAAGCAATATTTATACCCAACTGGTAACGAATAGATGAAAAAAATAATTTCTTACTTATTTTCAATAAGTTCACTGATAACCATAAGCTTCAGTGCTCATGCCTCTTGGTATGAAGTTACCGGTACCGCAGCCATCGTATCCTCAGAGGAAACGGCAAGGGTTCATGCTCTGGAAGACGCGGTATATAAAGCGATCCAGTTCTCAGGTGCTGATATTGGTAGTATCTCCAACCTCACGCCCTACCTCGACGCAAACAGGAAAGAATTTCAATTTACCAATCATGAAGTGCGCTACATCTTGGTAGAAAAAGAGAAAAAGCGCAGTGGCAATATAATGATCACTGCAAGGATCGATATCTATCCTTCGGCAAATGCTTGCCATGAGAGCCAATACAAGAAGACATTTTTGGTAGGCAACATTGATGTGACCTCCCCTCAGCAAGCAGTGATGGGCAGAATCTATAACATTGGTGATGATTTTGGCCATGTCGTGGATCGACAGCTGGCACAAGAGTCTCGCAGCTTTGTTTCCGTTGGCACGACCAATTACGACATCGACAAACGTCGACCTGAGGTGATCAAGATGATCGCCCAAGATACTGGCGCGCAGTACATCATTGGTGGTGACATTACCGATTTAACCGCGACCATCGAATCCAAGCTTTTGAAAGACGACATCATCAATCGTCAGTTTGCGTTAGAGATGCAAGTCTTCGATGGCAAAACAGGACATCAGGTTTACAACCGTAGCTATCGTGAAGTGGCAAAGTGGCCATTTGCTAAGACCAGTGAAGTGGACACCCGCAGTGCTCGTTTCTGGGCATCAACCTACGGCAGTATGATGCTTCGTGTTAGCCGCAATATTATGTTGGACTTAGAATCTGAAGTGTCATGTAAGATCACACTTCCAGAGGTGGCTGCAGTATTTGGTAACACGGTAACCATTGATTTAGGTCGAATGCATGGTGTACAACAAGGTGACAAGCTGCAGCTATGGCACACAGGCTCGTTTATCGACCAACGCGGCTTACCTCGTAATAAGGTATCTCAAAGCGACATCACACTGACGGTTTCTCGCGTTTATGAAAACGAAGCAGAACTGACGATCGACCAACCAAGCCTTGCAGGAAGCATTCAAATTGGTGATGTGATGCAGAAAATCATGTAGTTAGCGACACGCTCATCTCATAGTTTCTAATAAAGACTTAGCACTTTTGTTAAGGCTTTATTTTTTTCATGGGTATTAGTTTCGGTTTTGCAGTATTTGGCGTAATCTTATTAATAACATAATCATCACTTAGCAAACTATGAGTCAGAATAATCTAATTGGTGCTACCGGTTACCGCTTTATCTCGAAAGGTAAAACCGCTTTTAAGATCCACATCCATACTCCCGAAGATACGGTGCTGCATCGGTCGGTCGGTTTCGTTCGTATGGGTGAAGACAAAGCACTCAAGAAAACCATTAAATTAAGAGATGAACTGGGCAGACAGCTATGGGGAAAATTTTGGCCCAAAGTCGTCAAAGAGCCCTACCTGATGACGCGCCTGCCTCATAGTCTAGAACCCAAAATTGTATTCAAGCCAAATCCAACTCAGAGTGATCCTGAACACCGCGACGAGTGCTACATCGCTAAGTGGCGTGTATTCTCAGAAAACGGCGACTACAAATACAAAACCAAGGTGTGCTCCATTAGAAAGCACGGCAGACTTGCCGCTTATAGCCAAACCAAACGCGCCCTGCTTGATGCCCACAAAGACGTGATTGATCTACTTGTCTTTATGGGACGATTGAACAGCATCGACCTGAAGTAGTTTAGAACGCAATGAGGTTGATTACCCATATTGTTCACATACAAAAACAGCCGCACATTGCGGCTGTTTTTATTTTTAGGCTAAGCATCTGGTGCTTTAGCGTGTTGTCCACACTAAATAGACCACCTAGCTTCGGCATATCTCTGCCAATGTTGTGAGGCGGCGCTTAGATTCCTTAACATAAGGGTTGGTTTGATCCCATGCGTAGCCCGCCAGAATTGAGCACACCATCTGCTTAATCTTTGGGTTTGGATCTTGATAGAAAATCACGTCCTGTAAAGTACCTGAGTACCACCCCTCAACATATGTCCTAAAGGTGTTTACGCCAACCATCAACGGATCTGCATAATCGCGCTTCCAATCGACGTGTTCACCGTTAAGCTGCTTTTCAACACACTCAACCGCAAACTGAGCCGACTTCATCGCAATTGTCACGCCGGATGAAAATACCGGGTCAAGGAACTCACCAGCATTGCCAAGCAACGCGTACTTATCCGTCGCCAGATGTTTTACATTGGCAGAATAGCCACCAATTTCACCTGCAGGGTTTGGATATTCGGCATTTGCCAGAATTTCGGCTAAGCCCGGCTCTTCTGCCGCTAGCTGTTTAATGGCAGCTATCTTGTCTTCTGGATAGGATTCAAAGAACTTAGGCTCGCCTACCACACCAAACGAAGAGACACCGTTACTAAACGGGATCAACCAATACCAAACATCAGGGTTGCTTGGGTGTACTGAGATCAGGATTTTATTGCGGTCATATTCGAGGTTGGTATCAACCTCTGCAATATGATCGTTAATGTGCGTAAAAATAGCTTTGCGTGGAGGAAGTGATGACGGCTCTTCCAAGTTAAGCATTTTCGGTAGCACTCGGCCAAAACCACTGCCATCTAGCACGTATTGCGCTTCTAGTTGATAGCGCTCTCCACCCAACACTTGCACATCTAAAATGGTACTGTCTTCAGTGAAGTTAATACCCATCAACTCATGTTGATAATCAATGCTGACACCCTGCGACTCAGCCGTATCTGCCAATACCTTATCAAAGGCACCTCGCTGAACCTGAAACGTGGTTCCTGGACCAGAAGAGAACTTGTCTTCAAAATTGAACGCCGTATAAACGCCATTTTTGCGAAAGGCTGCGCCATCTTTGTATTGGAAGTTGGCGTTGATCACTGCATCAGTCATCCCAGCCTGTTCAATCACTTCCATGCAAGCGGGTAATAGGCTTTCACCAATAGAAAAGCGAGGGAATACGCTCTTTTCAATCACTCGAACATCGATGCCTTTTTTATGAAGCAAAGACGCAGCAATTGAACCTGACGGCCCAGCTCCGATGATCACCACTTGAGTTGATAGTTTTTTCATTATTTAAGCCATGTTTGTTATTTTTATTGCGCACCAGCTTTCAATTCAAGAAGCGTGTGACCAAGACCGATATCGTCGGTACGCGTTACCACTTCAAAGCCCGCTTCTTCAACGATCTCTAAGAAATCTTCACTGCGGTAAAAACGGCTGTTGCCATTTGCCAAGCAGGTAAAGTAGAGAGACGTCGCGTTTAAGCTATAAGAAGCCGCATCGTATTTCTGTGCATCCCAAAACAGTTCAAGGATATAGACAGTCGCGTCTTCTGACATATGAGAGCGAACACGCTTTAATATACTCAGAATCTCCATGGGCGAGAAGCAATCAAGGAACTGGCTCATCCACCACACATCCGCGCCCATTGGCAGCGCTTGCTGCTTATCCAACATATTCGCTGGGAATGGCGTTACTCGGTCTTGATGACCATGCTGCGTTGCGTTTGCCATTGCCATTTCTAACTGCTGTGGCAAATCAACAATCGTCACTTCAACATCAGAATTGTGGTTGCAACACTGCATTGCCCACTTGCCTGTATTGCCGCCAATATCCACCAGCGATTTAGGCTTCTTACTGAAGACTTTTTCAAGTAATACTGGGAACGAGCGATCAGAATAGAAGTGATCGAACTTGAACCAGCTCTCTTTTGCTTTTTCTGGCAATTGAGACAAGCCTTGATAAATGGTTTCCCAATCTCCAAGCTCTTTCAAGCCAGCAGGTGTGCCCTCTTCAATCGCTTCGGTTAGATGCATCATCGCGGCGTAACAAACATCGGCCGTAAAATCCATGTTTGCGTTGGTCATGCCATCGTGCAGAAGGTAGAAGCCAAGGTTGGCCATTTTGTAGTTAGGTTTGTCCCAAGTAACAATATGCGCACTTAACGCCATATCGAGCAGGACTTTCACGCCGTACTCAGAGACACCAGTTGATTCAGAGATCGACTCTGCTGGCAAACCCTCGTTGCCCGCGTCATCTAACGCTTTCAAGATGCCTAAATCACGAAGTGTACGAGCAGTATGAAAAACAATAGGAGCGAACGACAATTTCTGCGCTTCTGTTTTTGCTTCTAATGCGTTGAATGGATCTAATTTATATTCCGACACGAAAAACCTAACTTTAAATAATAGAGAGTTACTCAGCTGCCATTTGTGCAAGCTTACGTTTAATATCAACGTTTAAGTTATTAACCCAACGGTTGTAATTACGGTGTATTTCACCATCGTCGTACTTCAAATTCTCTGACTCAACGTAAAGAATAGAGTAAAACTTATCACTATAAGGAATTTCAACCACAGCGTGGTGCGAACGAACATACAACTCAGCACGTATCAAGCCAGGCTTTATTTCTGAAACCAACCAGCCTCGATTTTCAGCCGATTCATAAATAGCTGATTTAACCTGTTTACTTTGAAGATTCAGTGCAACTGGAGTATCCTCAACATTCATTACAGGTTGGACGCGTCCACATCCTGCAAGAACGAATATGAATAACATTGAAACCGCTATTTTTAGTAATTTCATTTAAATTCCTTATCTGTGTTTATTTATAAGCGCGCATAGTATTTAGTTAGACCCAAAGCAAATCAATACTCTATGTCAAATCAATCCCAATTAATGTCGTTTAATATTGAGAAATGGTCTGCAAATTCGGCTGGTCTCAATTCTGTTACCCAATGGCAAGCGTGGAGCACTAATTTAGATTGGCCACAAGATGGCTCAACTGAATTTAAAGCTATCCCTCCAATGATGCGCCGTCGAATGAGTGTGCAAAGCAAACTTGCCGTCCAAACCGCGTTAACCTTATTAAAAGACACCTCGATTGATTATCTTGTCTTTGCTAGCCGACATGGTGAGCTGCACCGAACTGCCACTTTGATTCAGTCGATATTAGAAGGTGACGATGCCTCGCCGATGGCGTTCTCACAGTCAGTACATAATACCGCAGCCGGTCTAACCACCATTGCCGCCAAAGCGCCGATTCCACTGACTTCAATCGCCGCAGGGCAAGATACTTTCCACAACGCTCTGATCGAAGCCTATCTTTACCTACATCAGTATCCGTCACATCGTGTACTCGTCATTGACTTCGACCAGCCTTTGCCTGAGCTTTACCAAGAGTACGAAACACAACACTATGCGGATTACGCTCTGGGCCTCGTGCTCACCGCTGGCAGTGAATACTCTATTGCTAGAGCAGTAGAAGCCAACCAAGCACCTTCCCAGTTACCACAAGGGCTACAAACGCTCCAACATATCTTATTGGGTACAAATAAGTGGGCTATTGCTGGCAAGCACCAAACTTGGTCGTGGATAAATAACACCGAGACAGGCCCACAATCATGAGCAAAATCGACCAATATTGGCGAGTATTCGCAACAGGGCTGTGCTTTACCATCTTTGGTCTAGGTGGCTTAGTATTGAGCTTCTTAATCTTACCTACTATCGCGCTAACTACTCCCAATACCATTAAAAGAGAGCTTAAAGCGCAGCGATTGATTCGCTTCTCATTCAGCGCCTTTTGCCAAATCATGAAGTTCACCGGCGCGATTGATTACCGAATTGATGGCGCGGATCTATTACGTGAAGATCGTAACTGCATCATCGTCGCCAATCACCCTAGCTTAATCGACTATGTCCTTATCGCTTCTCAACTTCCTCAATGTGATTGCCTCGTTAAGGCCGCAATTTGGGAAAACCCTTTTATGAAAAGGATTGTCAAAGCGGCGGGTTATATACCCAACCAAGCCCCTGACGATCTTTTAGAGCGCTGTGAAGAACGTTTCTCACGTGGCAATGTGCTGCTGGTTTTTCCCGAAGGAACTCGCACAACGCCAGGAATTGAACCATCCTTACAACGTGGGGCCGCACAAATCGCCACTCGAACACAGACCGATTTGCGCGTGATTCATATTACGGTTTCTCCGACATTCTTAACGAAAGAGAAAAAATGGTATCAAGTTCCTGCGACGAAACCCTTTTTTCATATCGCGGTGAAAGGTAAAATAGAAGTCGCACCATTTATTGAGAATTCAAATAACTTAACTTCGGCAGCAAGGCGCCTTAATCATCACCTTGCACACTCTATTTTCCCTTCCGAAGAAAGCATTTAGCTCATCAATAAAGCAACTGGCGATATCAGCATTTCGAAAATACATCGCATAATGTAGAATCGCCCCCTTAAAGCAGCATTCAGATAAAGCATTAAGTAGGCCAAAGTGGAAACATTACACAACGAACTGAAACAACTGATCATCGACGCATTGAATCTTGAAGACATGAGCATTGATGAGATTGAAACGGAAGCTCCACTATTTGGTGATGGACTTGGATTAGACTCTATTGACGCGCTAGAGCTTGGTCTTGCTATCAAGAAAAAGTACAACATTGTTATCGATGCCGACGATTCAAACACTCGCCAGCACTTTGCATCCGTTGAAAACCTAGCAAATTACATCTCATCTCAAACGAACAACTAGACAGATCTTTATGACACAAGCTAACCAACAAGAAGTATACAACCAGGTTAAAGATGCGCTGATTGAGCTGTTCGAGCTTGATGCTGAAGATATCACGCCTGAAGCACACCTTTATCTTGATCTAGACCTAGACAGCATTGATGCGGTTGATTTGGTCGTTCACCTACAGAACGTAACAGGTAAGAAGATCAAACCTGAAGAGTTCAAAGCAGTACGCACCGTTAATGACGTTGTAGAGTCTGTGGTTGAACTGTTGAAGGACGCATAATGCGTCCTCTGCTGACTTTACTGTCGGCAATCATACTTTTCACTTATCCAATAGCGGTTTACTTTGGACTCAACAAGTTTGGCCTACAAACCGTTGGTATCGTCTTGGCCGTTATCTTTGCTGTCCGTATTTTCACTGGCGGTCAGGCCAAAATCAAAGAGCTAAAACACTTAGCTTGGATCAGTGGTAGCGCGGGGATTGTTCTGCTGGCATTAGGATTAACCTTCAAGCAGCATGGCTGGTTAACCTATTACCCCGTCATCGTTAACGTTTGTATGTTGGTTGTGTTCGCTTCAAGCCTTTGGCAACCGCAAACGATTATCGAGCGTCTTGCTCGACTCCAAGAGCCTGAACTTCCACAAAGTGGCATTGATTACACACGAAAAGTCACCAAAGTTTGGTGTTTGTTCTTTGTTATCAATGGCTCTATTGCCCTTTACACCTGCTTCCAACCTCTTGAGATATGGACCCTATACAATGGCTTACTCAGCTATTTATTCGCAGGGTTACTCTTTGCAGGAGAGTGGATAGTAAGACAGCGCATTCGTCAGAGTTAAATTGTTATGACCCAAACCGTCTCTTACACTTCCTTGTCTGAACTTCTCAGCCAGAAAAGATCGCCAGATTCTATTGTTTGCTTTGACGACAATAGCGAGATTACGTGGCAAGCATTTAACACCGACTTATCTCAACTCGTGCACCTTTTATCTTCATCCCCTTTTCAACGAGTTGCGATTTGCACCCAAGACAGCTATCAATTTTCGGTGACTTTTTTGGCATGTGCCGTCAGCCAAAAACACATCATCTTGCCGGGGAACTACCAGCCCTGTGCGCTTGGCGAATTGAGTGAACATTTTGATTGCTTGTTAGTTGATGACTCGATTGGTGAAGTTGAGGTTAGTGACGTTCTCAATATCCAAAACTTATTGGACTCAAGCACCTCGTCAAAACAACCTCTAATCGATAATCTTGCGACCATTGATTTGGCAGCCATCCAATTGACCCTGTTTACGTCTGGTTCCAGCGGCACACCCAAGGCAATCAATAAAACACTAGAACACCTAGATATTGAGACAGCTCAGCTAGATAAGAACTGGGGCGGAATACTGAAGGGAAAACAAGTTCACAGCACGGTCTCGCACCAACATATCTATGGTCTGTTATTTCGAATCTTATGGCCTCTATGCTCTGGTGTTCCATTTGCTCGGAACAACCTTGAGTACCCAGAGCAGATCTTGTCTCACGCCAATAAAAACTGTGTGCTGATCAGCAGCCCTGCTCTGCTCAAACGATTAAAGCACGAAACAAAATCGTCACAGCTTGCTGGTGTGTTCTCTTCTGGTGGTCCGTTACCAACCGAGTCGGCTCACCAATCACGTAGCCTGCTTGGTCATTTACCGATTGAAGTCTTTGGCAGCACAGAAACCGGTGGTATCGCATTTCGTCAGCAAGAGAGCGCTCAAACACCTTGGCAACTTTTTGACTGTCTTGAGGCTAGTCTCAACAGTGAGAATTGCATTAAGTTATTGTCGCCGTACATCGACAAAAACAACTGGTATCAAACCGCCGATGAGTGCGAAATGGTCTCGAGCAATCAATTCATATTGAAAGGCCGAACCGATCGAGTGATCAAGATAGAAGAAAAACGAGTATCACTGGTTGAAGTCGAAAAGCGACTAGAACAACTGCCTTGGATAAGTGAATGCGTGGTGATTCCATTTGAAGGGCCTGAACGCTTAATCTTGGCGTCGGTTTTGGTATTATCAAATGAAGGCCAAGCGACGCTCGCTACCATGAGCAGAGGTAAGTTCTGGTTGATGCTGCGTTCAGAACTCAGAAAATGGTTAGAGCCAATCGCCATCCCGAGAAAGTATCGAGTGGTTGATGAGATTCCTCTCAACAGCCAAGGTAAGCGATTAACCTCTCACATAGAGCAGCTCGTAAAATCATAGAAATCGCTTATCGTGTTTTACACTGAGTTTATCTTTTTATATTTTTGTCAGAACACCCATTTTCAGCCCAAGGATTCTAAGCACACGCTATGGATAAGAGAAAGCCAAACATCATTGCTGTTGACACTGCAGAGAATGAATCGACCCTGACACTCCATGTTAATGGAGACATCACCGATTTTAAGGGGCACTTCAAGAGCTTCCCTATTCTTCCGGGTGTTACACAGATTGATTGGGCGCTTTACTATGCAGTCCAAGAGCTGAATGTCCCTGGTTGCTTTAAAGGCATGGAGGTCATCAAATTCCAAGAGCCTATCCTGCCCGACTCGACCATACAACTGTCACTCAAGTGGGATGCTGACAAAGATAAATTAAGCTTCAGCTACACCTCGAACAACGGCGAACAGACTCACTCTTCAGGCAAAATGAAGCTGGGAGAGAAAAGTGAATAGCACTCCCGTCGAGGCTACTTCTCAGCACCAACTTAGGGAGAGCAGCTATAACGCTTGCTTCTTGATTCCGTGCTTTAACCATGGCGCAACCATGCCTGCGGTGGTTTCTTCACTCCATCATTTTGAATTGCCGATCATCATCGTTGACGATGGCAGCGAACTCGCGACTAAGCAGTTTCTGGCTCCACTTGCCGATAGCCCAAGCGTAACTTTGGTGACACTGGAACAGAACCAAGGCAAAGGCGTCGCTGTAAAAGCTGGCATCAAGCGAGCGCAAGAGCTCGGTTTTAGTCATGCCATACAGATTGATGCTGACGGTCAACACGACCTTGAAGCACTACCCGCATTAATCCAAGCTTCGCAAGACAAACATCAGCGCTTGATATCAGGTCAACCTGTGTATGACGAGAGCGTACCCAAGGCAAGGCTCTATGGGCGCTACGCGACACACATTTGGGTATGGATAGAAACCCTTTCTTTAGCAATTAAAGACAGCATGTGTGGCTTTAGAGCGTATCCAATCAACCAGACACAAGCAGTGCTCAGTAAATACGATGTTGGGTCTCGAATGGACTTCGATATCGAGATTCTGGTTCGCCTGTATTGGGAAGGCTGCGACATCGACTTCGTTGAAACACGAGTTATCTACCCTGAAAACGGCATCTCTCATTTCGATGCGCTGTGGGACAACGTAAAAATCAGCTGGATGCACACGCGATTGTTCTTCGGCATGTTGCCAAGAGCACCAAAGCTGATTGCTCGCCATTTCAAATCAACGTCTGCTGAAGATGGTCAAAACCAAGATTCCCGGGCTGGATCAAACAACAACGAGTCAGAACAGCCCCATTGGTCCCGCACTCAAGAACGCGGCACCGTACTTGGCATCAAGCTGTTACTAGCCATTTACACCCTGTTAGGTCGCAGTGTATTCAACCTAATTTTGCGTGGTGTGATGCGTTACTACCACCTTACGGGCAAACGCGCACGAAACGCCTCAGAACAGTACCTGTTTCAACTAAAGGCTTACGCAGAGCAACAAAATATTGAGTTACCTGCGGAGCTAACCAGCTATAACCATCTGCTTTCGTTTGGCCATACGATGTTAGACAAACTGGCGGCATGGAAAGGTGATTTCTCGGCAGATAACCTGACAATTCATGGCCAAGACCAATTCGAGAGCATGGTGGCAAATAAGCAAGGTGTGCTAATCCTTGGATCTCACCTTGGTAATATTGAGCTGTGCCGAGCTTTGGGCCGCAGACACTCGAACATCAAAATCAACGCTCTGGTTTTTACAGAACACGCTGAACGTTTTAATTCCGTAATGAAAGCGGTTAACCCGCAATCTGATTTAAATTTGATTCAGGTGACATCAATGGGACCTGATACCGCTATCTTGTTGCAACAGAAGTTGGAGCAAGGCGAGTGGATTGTGATTGTTGGCGATAGAACCTCCACCAGCAAAGAGAGTCGCTCAGTATGGGCGGAGTTCTTAGGTAAGGAAGCGCCCTTCCCTCAAGGGCCATTTATGTTAGCCTCGATTCTCAAAGCGCCAGTATTTCTATTATTTGGACTACGTGATGATTCACAATCCAAGCCGCACTTTAATGTCTATTTCGAGCATTTTAGCGACAAGATAGAACTACCAAGAAAGACTCGCGAACAATCTTTACAGCAAGTCGTGCAGAAATACGCAGACCGACTTCAGCACTACACACTGAAAGCACCGCTTCAGTGGTACAACTTTTTTAATTTTTGGACATTGAGCAAGCACCATGACGAAAAAGAATCCAAATAGCATCACCTTTGGTGCCGAACGCCTCACGATTGAGGACGTTGTCGCTATCTCACAAGGCGCTAAAGCCTCGATGAACTCAAGTGAAGCATTCACATCTAAGATCGACCGTGGTGTCGCTTTCTTAGAACGCCTACTGAAAGAGGAAGGCGTGATCTATGGTGTGACAACGGGCTACGGTGATTCATGTACCGTTGCGATTCCACCAAATCTTGTTGATGAATTGCCACTGCATCTAACACGCTTCCACGGTTGTGGTTTAGGTGAAATACTGTCTCACGAGCAAGCTCGTGCAGTATTAGCAACGCGTCTTTGTTCGTTGTCACAAGGTGTCTCTGGTGTTACTCATGATTTGCTCAACCAGATCGTTACCCTAATTAACCAAGACATCTCACCACGTATTCCTCAAGAAGGATCGGTGGGTGCCAGTGGCGACTTAACGCCGCTATCTTACTTAGCAGCAGCCCTGATCGGCGAGCGCGATGTTATCTACAAAGGTGAAGTTCGCCCAACCAGTGACGTCTACAAAGAGTTAGGTATTAGCCCTATCAAGCTTAAGCCAAAAGAAGGCTTAGCATTGATGAATGGCACGTCAGTAATGACAGCTTTGGCTTGTATCGCCTACAAGCGTGCGGAATACCTAGCTCAGCTATCAACTAAGATCACCGCAATGGTATCTGTCGGTATGCACGGCAATGATTTTCACTTCGATGAAGCGCTGTTTGCAGTGAAGCCTCATCCGGGTCAACAGCAAGTGGCTGCATGGCTACGTGATGACTTACAAGCGGATCGCCCGCCACGCAACAGTGATCGCCTACAAGATCGATACTCTTTGCGTTGTGCTCCACATGTGATTGGTGTGGTTCAAGACTCACTACCTTGGCTACGCCAAATGATTGAGAACGAACTAAACAGCGCTAACGATAACCCAATTATCGACGGCGACAATGAGCGCGTACTGCACGGTGGACACTTCTACGGTGGCCATATCGCAATGGCAATGGATACGCTAAAAACAGCAGTAGCCAACCTTGCAGACCTACTTGATCGCCAAATGGCGCAGCTGATGGACTACAAGTTCAATAACGGTTTGCCATTTAACCTAACGGGCGCTGAAGGCGAACGTAAACCGATTAACCACGGCTTTAAAGCAGTACAGATTGGCGTTTCAGCTTGGACAGCAGAGGCATTGAAACACACCATGCCCGCAAGCGTGTTCTCTCGTTCAACAGAGTGTCACAACCAAGACAAAGTCAGCATGGGCACCATTGCGGCTCGTGATTGTCTGCGTGTTCTTGAACTAACTGAACAAGTTGCGGCAGCATCACTTCTGGCGGGCACACAAGCGCTTGAACTTCGTAAACGCCACAATGAGCTTGATGAGCACCACATGAGTGAGAACCTAAAGCATATTCGCGACGAAGTGCTTAAAGAGTTTGAATTTATCGTTGAAGATCGACCACTTGAAGGCGATCTACGTCACTTCATTGCTCGTATTCAAAGTCAGCACTGGTCACTTTACTCATAAAGTAGCTAACTTCATAAAGTAGCTGCCCCTTTACGCAATATTGTTGAGAGCGATTTATGTCTGAAATTCTTCATCCATTACAATCTGAGGTGACGCTTATCACCTCATTCCAAGATGCCGATCCAATGGGCGTGATCTATCACGGCAACTACTTCCGATTTTTTGAAGAAGTTAGGCGCATCATGATGGATAAGATTGAGTACAACTACCATGAGATGAAGGATTCAGGCTACATGTGGCCGATCATCGACACGCGTGTAAAGTACATTAAGGCGATACCGTTTAATCACAAGATTAAGGTCACGGCGAAGCTCACCGAGTGGGAAAACCGCCTGCGCGTCGATTATGAAATTCATGATGCCCTAACCGGTGCTCGCATGACTCGAGCACACACCATGCAGGTTGCAGTGACTATTGAAGAGCAAGAGATGTGCTTTGCTTCACCGAAAGTGTTTACCGACAAAGTCGAGCACTGGCATCAATTTGGCTGCTTACTCAAGTCAACCGAACAACAATCAAGTGACCAACAATCCGAGCAATCTCAAATATCTAACACACAGCAGCAGGTGAACCATGAGTCTGTTTAAGCGCGGACGTAAGAAAATCAGCATCGCACTACTAGGGCTTGCCTCTGTGATGGCGAGTAGCTTTGTTATTGCTAACGAAAACTCAGCAACCGTCGGCTCTATTTCAGACCTGCAAACAGTATTAAGCGCAAACAACATAGTGCGTGGTGAGTTCACTCAAACGCGCAACATGGAAATGTTCGCCCAACCTCTAACATCACAAGGTACTTTCCTGTTAGATAAGTCGAACGGTTTGCTTTGGACACAAGCTACCCCCTTTCCTGTGAGCTTGGTGCTAACCGATAACAAACTGAGCCAAAGGTTTGCCGATCAACCCGCTAAAATCATCACCGATAAAGAAAACCCAATGGCGTTTTATTTCAGCCATATCTTCTTGTCGGTGTTTCATGGGGATACGCAAAAACTTCAGGAACAGTTCGCACTCGATTTTGAGCCAACAACTGTCACAAGCTCTGATGAAAATACAGAGAATCAGTCTTGGACACTCACTCTAAAGCCGAAAAGTGCTCCGATGAACGCGGTATTTGAAGCCATTACGCTGCAAGGTAAAAATGATATTGAACGTATTGAGTTGAGAGAGATTCGTGGAGACAGCACGGTGATCGAATTTAGCCAATTGAGCCATCTACCGGAAGTATTATCAGATGCTGAAGCGCAACAATTCCAACTCTAGCCTTGCCCTTGTTTGGCTTGTTGTCGTCATGCTATTTAGCGGATTGTTGATCAAACAATTCGCTTTTTCTTCGTCGGTACCGATTGAAAGCAACATTCTAAAGTTACTGCCAGAAAACCAGCAAGACCCAATGGTAGAGCAAGCCTTTCAGCAGATATCCAGCTCGATGAGCGAGCAGGTTGTATTTATCATCAGCACCCCCGACATCGACCAAGCCATGATTGCGACCGACGCTTTTGAAAAAGCTCTCAACCAAAGAGCCTTTTCAAGTCAGCCAACTCTGTTTCAGCAAGTTCAAGGCAAAATCAGCGCCAGCACCCAAAGCCAGTGGAGCGATTTCTACTTTCGTCACCGAGCTCAACTGCTTACCCAGCAACAAAAAGAGACGCTGACCCACTCTCCTGATTCACGAGCTCAATACGTCATTCAGTCTCTGTACAATCCGTTCTCAGGCGTCACTGCAGCCGAACTGTCGATGGATCCATTTCTACTATTTCGCGACTACATCAGTGCTGTTGGCGTTCAATCAAGTAACTTTGTTCTGAAAGAGGGATACCTCACCGCTCAATCTAATGACCAAACTCATATTTTGGTGACGGCGACTTTGGCGGGTTCACCTTATAGCTTGGCCATTCAAGAGCAACTTCCCGATCTTGATTCAATTGAGCGCGAGATCGAAAAGCAGTTTGGCGTCAAAGTGCAGCATACCGGTGTGGTGTTCTACGCCAATTACGGTACCGAAAGTGCGAAATCAGAAATCAGTACCATTGGTTTGGGCTCTTTGGCAGGTGTTATTTTATTGGTGTGGCTGACGTTTCGTAGTGCCCTACCACTTGCCTTATCTTTGCTATCAATCAGTACTGGGTTATTGGTTGCGCTGGCAAGCACCGTCGCTATCTTCGGTAAAGTTCATCTGTTTAGTTTGGTGTTCGGTGCTAGCTTGATTGGCGTGTCCATCGATTACTCCTTTCACTACCTGACTGACCGCTTGGCAGCTGGAAGTAAATGGCAAAGTGACAAAGGCTTGAAGCACATTCTCATTGCGATCACCTTGGGTCTTATCACCAGTTTGATTGGCTACTTAGGTTTGCTGGTCGCGCCTTTCCCGGGATTGCAGCAACTTGCTCTGTTTTCGTCGATTGGACTGATCGCAGCTTACGCCAGTGTGGTGTGTTGGTATCCGGTTTTAGCGGCAAAACCGAGCCAAGAGCGACCTCTTCCCTTGTCGAAGCTTTGGCATACTTGGTTAAGCCTCTGGAGCAACCAAAAATTTAGAATTGGCTTACCGTTCACAGTGACAGTCTTGAGCCTGATGTCACTCAGTCAAATTCGTTACGACGACGATATTCGCCAACTTCAGGCGATGCCAGAGCAACTCAAACAGCAAGAGCAAGCCATTACTGAAATCTCAGGATTAGGCAGTGGTCAAAATATGCTGTTGGTGACTGCTAAGAGCGACCAGAAGCTACTCAAAAAACTGGCAGAAATCACCACAAGTTTAGATTCCCTAGTCGATAGCCAAGCTATCTCAGGGTATCGCAGCATCAATCAACAGTTGCTAAGCGAACAAGAACAACATGATAACTATCAGCTAGTTGAACAACTCTATGGCCAACAAAGCCATATATTACAAAGCACGCTGGGTTGGCCTAGCTTTCCAGAGCTACCTAAGTTCGAGCCAATCACGGTATCTGGATTTTTAGAATCACCAGTGTCAGAACCTGTTCGACCACTTTGGTTAAAACCTATCGACGGACAAGCGGCGTCAGTCATTTTGATCAAAGACGTCACAAATTCAGAACTGTTCTCTCAATGGCTCGATTCAGGCTTTGCTCAACAGCAAGGTGTTAAATACCTTAATAAAGCCGATGAAATCTCTGCTCTCTTTGCGGAATACAGAGTCAAAATCACCGAGTTATTATTGATAGCGTTAGCCGCTATTGGAATGGTTTTAGGCTGGCGTTACGGTGTGAAGCAAAGCCTATTAATGCTGTTGCCTTCATTGATTGCCGGAGTGGCAGGTTTAGCTGTCACGGGTATCTTAGGTTCCACGTTGAACCTGTTTAATCTGTTGGGCTTGATTCTGATTTTAGGGATTGGCATAGACTACACCCTGTTCTTTGCTGAGCAGAAGAAATCACTAAGCACCTTATTGGCGATTACCTTATCAGGCCTCACTACACTACTCTCGTTTGGCTTATTGTCACTGAGTCAGACTCATGCCATTCATAGCTTTGGGGTAACCGTTCTGACAGGCATCTTTGTCGCGTGGCTACTTTCTCCGCTCGCGATCAATAGTAGTAAAAACGTAGAACGCCCAACCTCTAGAGAGGCTTTTAGATGAATAAGACGTTAAAGGTAACCTTCGCCACACTAGTGGGTATTCTACTCAGTGCCTGCTCGATGGTTTCTCAGCAACCGAGTGGTGCCAGTGTGTCTATCAACAATGACACAGAGCTAGCACTGCCATTGCCAGCTGAACTGGGGTACTCCCTCACGGCCAGTCAACTGATTAGCGCTACGTGGGAAACCGACACGCAGCAACTGCCTGTTCAAGTTGAAGTCACACCGGATAAAGTGGTTTTGGCAGGCTTTTCCTCTTGGGGAACGCGCATCTTATCGCTGCAATACCAGAACCAAGCCATTGAAACTCAAGTTCTGTCCGGTCTTGGCGCAACCCTGCCGCAACCCGAGCAAGTACTATTTAATTTAATGCTGACCTTATGGCCGGCAGACGCATGGGCGCAGCCTTTACAAAGCATAGGTTGGCACCTAGTCGATACCGACAAAACAAGAACCGTTTTTGACGATAACCAACAAGCCATTATTCGTATTGAATACCAAGCAAAAGTCGGCGAACCAAAGACATCTGGAGAGATTGTTTTCAAACATCTGATCCAAGGCTATACCATCACCATACAAACGTTGAATTCAACGATTGTCGACAACCCAAGTAAGAGTTGAACACTATGCCTATTTACATCCAAGACTGTGGTTTCCACTCAGCGCTAGGTTCAGAGATTGCGGACATTCATGGCTGCCTGAAAGATGAGCGTGAATCAAATATGGTCGAAGTAAATGATATGCTGAACGATGGTAAACATACTGTCGTTGGTCAGATCGCGGGTGAACTGCCACCGATTCCTTCAGATCTTACGCAATACACCACTCGCAACAATCAACTGGCGCTGTCGGCTCTCAATCAAATTGAAGACTCTATCGAGCAAGCCAAATCTCAGTTTGGCGCAGATAGAATTGCAGTGGTTATCGGCACCAGTACTTCGGGAATTTCGGACGGTGAGGCCGCTTTTAAACACAAACTCGACCAAGATTCTTTTCCCGGGCATTATCACTACTCAAAACAAGAGCTAGGAAACACTTCCGAGTTCGTTAGCCAATACTGTTCATTAACTGGGCCAAGCTACGCGGTCTCAACGGCTTGCTCATCCAGTGGTCGTGTGTTTCTCACTGCGCAACGTTTGCTAGATTCAGGCATGGCTGATGCTGTGTTAGTCGGTGGCGTGGATACCTTATGTAAGCTGACACTCAATGGGTTTCATGGTCTGGAAGCACTCTCAACGACACATTGTAAGCCATTTAGTGCAACCCGAGATGGTATCAATATCGGCGAAGCGGCGGCATTTATGTTGCTCAGCAGAACAAAACTAGCCGGTGTAAATACAGCGCAAGACACATCAAACATTGCCTTATTAGGCTGTGGTGACAGCTCTGACGCACACCATATTTCAGCGCCCCACCCTGAAGGCAACGGCGCAGAACAAGCGATGAAAAAAGCGTTATATTCTGCACAGTTACAAGCAGAAGAGATCGGTTATATCAATGCACATGGTACAGCAACGCCACTCAATGATTCAATGGAAAGCAAAGCCATCCATCGTATTTTTGCAAACAAGGTTCCCGTTAGCTCAACCAAGCCGCTTACCGGGCATACTCTAGGAGCTGCAAGTGCGATTGAGGCGGCAATTGCATGGCATATTTTAAAATATGACTTACCGCTTCCCTTACAAAAATGTCAGGATAAAGCTGAAGATATTGAGATTGATTTGGTAAACTGTACCCAGAAACTTAAAGTAAAGAACATCTTAAGCAACTCGTTTGCTTTTGGTGGCAACAACATTAGCCTGATTTTTGGTGTAGTAAATGACTGATATCCCTTCTGTAGACCAACTCCTCCCTCACGATGATCCGATGATATTAATCGATCGCGCTATCAGCGTAGAGGCGTTGTCGATCCACTGTCAGGTCGATATTGGTGACCATAATCTGTTCTTTGACGCCCAATCTCAAACGGTCCCAGCTTATGTTGGTATCGAGTTTATGGCGCAGTCTGTAGCGGCGTGGTCTGGATACCATGCGCTGAAAAGCGGCACCACTCCCCCCATCGGTTTTCTGCTTGGCTCTCGTCGCTATAAATCCCTGTGTGATGAGTTTACTCAAGGTCAGACCCTTGATATCTATGCCGAACAGCTTATGGAAGACAGTGGTATGGCCGTATTTACCGCAAGAGTCGAAGACCAAGGTGAGTTAGTGGCTCAATGCCAGCTTAACGTCTACGTGCCGACCGAACAAAAATTACAAGAAATGAAAACTAGGAGCCCATCATGAGCCGTCAGGTTTTAGTCACTGGTGCCAGCAAAGGCATTGGTAAAGCGATCGCTATTCAACTCGCGAAAGACGGATTTGAAATCGCCGTTCATTACATGGGTGACAAGCAAGGTGCAGAAGAGACGCTGCAGTCGATCATCGAACTGGGTGGCGCAGGTCGCCTTATCCAATTTGATATCAGCAACCGCAGCGAGTGTCGCGAAAAGCTTGAGTCTGATATCGCTGAACATGGCGCTTATTATGGTGTGGTGAACAACGCGGGCATTACTCGTGACACGGCATTTCCTGCGATGACAGAAGAAGAGTGGGACGGCGTGATTCATACCAACCTCGACAGCTTCTACAATGTGCTCCACCCATGTGTGATGCCTATGGTACAGAAACGCAAAGGCGGTCGTATCGTCACTCTGGCGTCGGTATCGGGCATCATGGGTAACCGCGGTCAAACCAACTACGCAGCAGCTAAAGCCGGCGTGATTGGCGCGACTAAGTCTCTGGCTCTAGAACTCGCAAAACGCAAGATCACGGTAAACTGTGTGGCTCCTGGCTTAATTGACACAGGTATGGTTGACGAGCACGTGAAAGATCATGCGCTTCCTCAAGTTCCACTGCGCCGAATGGGCGAGCCTGAAGAAGTCGCCGGCCTAGTCAGCTACCTTATGTCTGACATTGCAGGCTATGTGACTCGCCAAGTGATTTCAGTTAATGGAGGCTTAGTATGACCCGCCGCGTTGTTGTAACTGGCATGTCTGGTGTTACTGCCTTTGGTAATGACTGGCAGCAGATAGAGCCAAAACTAAAAGCCTGTGAAAATGCGACTCAATATATGCCAAGCTTTGAGCAGTACGATGGTCTCAACACTAAGCTTGCTGCGCCTATTGATGACTTCCAACTGCCAAAACACTATAAGCGTAAACAAGTGCGTGGCATGGGACGAGTATCCCGCCTAGCCACCGTTGCGACAGAAAATGCATTAGAGCAAGCAGGGCTGATCGGCCACGATATTTTAACCAATGGTGAAACCGGCATTGCTTACGGTTCTTCAACCGGCAGTACTGATGCCGTTGGTGCGTTTGGCGTGATGCTCAACGAGAAGTCGACACGTGCGATTACCGCAACCACCTATGTTCAAATGATGCCACACACCGCTGCGGTCAACGTGGGGTTGTTCTTCGGTCTGCGCGGCCGAGTGATTCCCACCAGCAGTGCGTGTACTTCAGGAAGCCAAGCGATTGGTTATGCCTATGAAGCAATTAAGCACGGCTACCAAACCGTGATGGTTGCCGGTGGTGGTGAAGAGCTATGCCCAACTGAGTCTGCCGTTTTCGATACCCTTTTTGCTACCAGTTTAAAAAACGACACACCAAAAAAATCTCCTAGCCCTTACGACAGTGGGCGCGATGGCCTTGTTATCGGTGAAGGTGCAGGCACGCTTGTTCTTGAAGAGTATGAACATGCCGTGGCTCGTGGTGCGAAGATTTACGCTGAGATCATCGGCTTTGCCAGCAACTGCGATGCCGCTCATGTAACACAACCTCAGATGGAAACCATGCAAATTTGTATGGAAAAAGCGCTGAAAGATGCGCAACTTCCGGCTGAAAAGATTGGCTATGTATCTGCGCACGGAACGGCGACTGAAAAAGGCGATATTGCGGAAAGTAATGCGACCGCGAACATTTTTGGTGAAGTGCCAATCAGCTCATTAAAAAGCTACTTTGGTCATACGCTTGGCGCGTGTGGTGCGATTGAAGCTTGGTTAAGCCTAGAGATGATGCATTCAGGTTGGTTCAGCCCAACATTGAATCTTGAGAATATCGACGAACAGTGCGGCAAGCTCGATTATATCACAGGCTCTGGTCGCGAATTGGACGTTAAATATCTGATGAGCAACAACTTCGCTTTTGGCGGAATCAACACCTCAATCATCTTCAAAAAAATCTAGGATAGATATGAAAAACTGGTTAGTTGCTGCTGTTGTCGTTTTACTCGCAGGTTGTAGTGCTCCGAAATATTCAGGAAACGCACTACCAGAAGCAAATACAATCGAACAGGTTACGATTGTTGAAGACGAGAAAACTCGTTCGGTTTTCCTCGATTCCATGCTCGACTGGTGTCTGAATAATCAGGTCAAATGTAAAGTCGTTGCCGACGGCTCAGAACATAATCCAGAGGACATCACGCTTGATTATGTCTCTCGTTGGAGCTGGGATTTCAGAACCTTTGTGGCAGACGCTAAGATCTCGGCTTATCAAGATCAACAGCGCGTAGGCAATGTCGAATTCAAAGCGCCAAACAGCGGAAACTTTTCTAAGTTTGGTGACGATATGGAACGCATCAAAGCGATGATGGATATCTTGTTCGATAAGAAAACAGCCACGCAAGCGACTCAAATGATTGCCGACGACAAACTCTAACGAAATCGTTCAGATAGTAAAACTCGATACAAATAAAAAGGGTCAGTAACCAAGTTACTGACCCTTTTTTGATTCTAGCAATCGCTCAATTAAGCGTTAGCTTCACGCTCAGCGATGAACTCAAGAGCCATCTTGATGCGAGCGATTACGCGCTCTTTACCAACAAGCTCCATCACTGCATCAACAGAAGGAGACTGACCGCCGCCTGTTACTGCTACGCGAAGTGGCATACCGATTTTACCCATGCCGATCTCTAGCTCTTCACATACTGCTGCAATCACACCGTCTTTGATGTTTGTAGTAGTGAAATCTTCAAGCGCTTCAACCTTAGCAAGAGCAAGCTCTAGTGGGCCTTTAGCAACACCACGTAGGTGCTTCTTCGCTGCGCCAGCTTCAAACTCAGAGAAACCTTCGTAGAAGTAACGAGATTGCTCAGCAAGTTCGATAAGCGTGTTACAACGCTCGCCAACTAGCTTGATCACTTCAGTAATAGCTGGGCCATTTGTTGTATCGATCTTCTGTGCGTCTAGGTGCCATTGCAGGTATTTAGCAACGTACTCAGGCTCAGAAGTCTTGATGTAGTGGTTGTTCAACCAAAGTAGCTTGTCAGTGTTGAATGCAGAAGCAGACTTGCTGATAGCGTTCAGGCTGAAGAATTCAATCATCTCTTCTTGAGAGAAGATCTCTTGGTCACCGTGAGACCAACCTAAACGAACTAGGTAGTTGTTTAGTGCATTTGGTAGGTAACCTTCGTCGCGGTATTGCATTACAGAAACAGCACCATGACGCTTAGAAAGTTTCGCACCGTCATCACCAAGAATCATTGCACAGTGAGCGAAAGTTGGAACTGGCGCGCCTAGTGCTTCATAGATGTTGATTTGACGAGGTGTGTTGTTGATGTGGTCTTCACCACGAACAACGTGTGTAATACCCATATCCCAGTCATCCACTACCACTACGAAGTTGTATGTTGGTGCACCGTCTGTACGACGAATGATTAGGTCATCAAGTTGGCTGTTCGCGATTTCAATGCGACCACGGATTTGGTCATCAAATACTACGCTGCCTTCTTTAGGGTTACGGAAACGGATAACGCATGCATCACCTTCTTTTGCTGCTTCGTTTGCTGCAACAATTTTAGGGTGGTTAGCATCGTAACGAGCCATCTCTTTGTTTTCTTCTTGCTCTGCACGAATTTCATCAAGCAGTTCTTTAGACGCGTAGCATTTGAATGCTTTGTCTTCAGCAAGTAGCTTATCAACCATTTCGTTGTAACGGTCAAAACGCTTAGATTGGTAGTAAGGACCTTCATCCCATTCCATACCCATCCATTGCATGCCTTCTAGAATTGCATCAACCGCTTCTTGAGAGTTACGCTCAAGGTCCGTGTCTTCGATACGTAGAACGAATTCACCACCTTGGTTCTTAGCGAATAGCCAAGAGTAAAGTGCAGTACGTGCACCACCAACGTGAAGATAGCCAGTTGGGCTAGGAGCAAAACGAGTTTTAACCGTCATTTAAATACCTTGATTATGTAGGTGATTCTTTTAGTGCTCGCCATTACAAAGCCTGTAACAGACAAATATCACTAAATTTTGGGCGCTATTTTATCACCACCGCTTAAATCTACAATCAGTAGTGAATGATTAATGTGCTGATCTTGTACGAAAGCTATCGTAGAAGGAGAAAACCAATAGCTCAAGTCCATGTCATGCGCTCTAAAAAGATAAATTCTCGCCACGCTCGCGATAAATCTCATCCATTCCATCACTCAATATTCCAACAAATATTAAATTCTTGAATTTATGTTTGACCTTACCCTTACGGGAAGGTTTATGTTAGGGCTAGATGAGAATTGGAGTATCGATATGAACCATTACACAACTGCGCTCAACGGCCTAAATTGCTTGGGGTGTGCGAAGAAAGTTCGCACACTGTTTGATGATCTCGACAATACGACGATCAATGACATATCGCCGACGTACATCGATATTTCGACGCCTTTTAGTTATGTTGAGCTCAATGAACAGTTAGCAACCCTTGGTTATTCAATGGGTAATTCGCTGCACCTTTCATTATCAGGGCTCAGCTGTGGTAAGTGCGTGAACAAGCTAACTCAAGCGCTTCAACAAACCGAGCAAGCCTCAAATCTGGAAGTCACCAAAGATGAATTGTCGTTGGTGACTCTACTTGAAGAATCCGAGCTTATTGACCTGGTCGAAAGTGTGGGTTATCACGCAGCTCCCTACTCTGAAGCCAATAACCTTTTATCAGATTCAGAAAACGAACAAGCAGATAAAAAGATTGAAGATACTGAAGATAAAACCACAGCTAGCCAATATACCTATCACCTTGTTCTTGAGGGAATGACGTGTGCGAGTTGTGTGTCTTCGGTAGAGAAAGCACTGAAAAAGAATGAGTTTGTCGACCAAGCACAGATCAACCTCGCTGAGCAGACAGCCTTGGTTTTCACCTCTCAAACAAGAGACATCATTGAAAACGCTCTAATAGAATCGGTGAAAGTTGCCGGTTATGGCGCGGAGTTTGTTGATGACGCGGCGACTCAACAGCAAAAACAACAAGAACAGCAACTTCGTACTCAACAGGCCTTCCTTAGAAACTCAGTAAGTGCGTTGGTGATCGGTGCTCCGTTGATGGCATGGGGCGTGTTCGGTGGCAGCATGACCATTGCCACATTTAACGAACAACTGGCTTGGGGCTTGGTTGGTGTTGTTTGTTTGATACTGCTTGCAACCTCAGGTCGCAGCTTCTTCACGAATGCTTGGCAGTCACTGATGCACAAACGTGCAACCATGGATACCTTAGTCGCTCTAGGTACAGGGGCGGCATGGTTCTATTCAATGTTGGTTGTGCTGATTCCATCATGGTTCCCAGAACCATCGCGCCATGTCTACTTCGAAGCCAGTGCGATGATTGTCGGCCTTATATCTTTGGGTCACTACATTGAAGCCAAAGCCAAAGCGCGTACCACAAAATCTTTACAGGCATTGATTAACTTACAGCCTCAAAAAGCGGTAGTTATCGTCGATGGCAAAGAACAAACCATCGCAGTAGAAGCCATTCAGGTAGGCATGCAAGTACGAGTGAAACCCGGAGAAAAAGTGCCGGTTGATGGTGTCGTAGTCTCAGGTGAATCTTATATCGATGAGTCGATGCTGACCGGTGAACCACTTCCCAACGTTAAATCAACTAATGATGGCGTTTCTGCGGGCACCATTAATGGTGATGGTAGTTTAATTATTGAAGCGACTGGGATTGGATCAAGCACCATGCTGGCTAGAATCATTCAAATGGTTCGCCAAGCGCAAAGCAGTAAACCAGCAATCGCCAAGCTTGCCGATTCTATCTCAGCCGTTTTTGTTCCGGTTGTGGTCGCAATCGCAGCGGTCGCCGCCCTAATTTGGTTTTTTGTAGGCCCACAACCAAGCGCCAGTTACATGTTAGTGGTATCAACCACAGTGCTGATCATCGCTTGTCCATGTGCATTAGGCCTAGCCACACCGCTTTCGATTACTGTTGGCGTAGGTAAAGCGGCTGAGTTTGGCGTTCTTATTAAAGATGCGGATGTATTGCAGTCTGCCAGCAAAATCGATGCTGTTGTGTTTGACAAAACAGGGACATTGACCCAAGGCAAACCAAGCGTTCAACAGGCCTTTTACGCTAATCTAACGGAGCAAGAACTACTGGCTTATGCTTATTCAGTAGAAGTTGGGTCTGAGCACCCACTCGCCAAAGCCGTGTGCCAATATGCAGAGAGCTTGGAAGTTTCAGTACTCCCACACAGCGAATTTGAAAACCAACGAGGGCTTGGGGTTCAAGCTACAATTAACGGAAAGAACGTGCAAGTTGGCTCGCTTAAATACCTCACCCAATTAGATATCAATACAGAAATTGGCGCGGATTTCATCGAGCTTTGCCGCTCGCAAGCGTGGACACCTATTTTCATTGTTATTGACCAAAAACTGGAAGGCATATTGGGCATTTCAGACGCGTTAAAAATAGATAGCAAACAGGCGATAGCTCAACTAAAATCCGCCGGAATTCACACTGTGCTATTAACAGGCGACAACGACTCTGTGGCTCAAGCAATAGGTAAAAGCGTCGGTATCGGCGAGGTTATCTCGGAAGTGCTTCCAGAGCAGAAAGCTCAACATATTGTTCAGCTTCAACAGCAATATAAGAGTGTTGCGATGGTCGGAGACGGCATTAACGATGCACCCGCTCTTGCTCAAGCAGATATAGGAATCGCAATGGGCAGTGGCAGTGATGTCGCGATTGAAAGTGCGCAAATGACGCTACTCAACTCATCGCCATTATCAGTAAGCTACGCGATCGAGCTATCTCAAGCGACTGTGAGAAATATGAAGCAAAACCTATTTGGTGCCTTTATCTACAACTCGCTTGGTATTCCCATCGCGGCCGGTGTACTTTACCCATTTTTCGGATTTCTGCTTAGCCCTGTAGTTGCAGGGGCAGCGATGGCGATGTCGTCAATTACGGTAGTAAGCAATGCCAACAGGCTGAGATTGTTCAAACCAACTCATTCTAATATTAATAACAACCATATTCATGAGGTTAACCATGATTCGTAAAATTATGACTCTTACTGCACTCGCTGCAATCTCAGGACAAGCTTTAGCTACTGATGTTCTAAACCACAAATCTCCATACTGCGGCTGCTGCACAGAATGGACTGAACATATGCGAGATGCTGGGTTCGATGTTACTGAGAAACTCCACGATGATATGAACCCAATCAAGCAGAAACTAGGGGTAACACAAGAGCTAGCCTCTTGCCACACTGCAGAGATCGACGGTTACGTATTTGAAGGACACATTCCAGCAGATGACATTAAAGCCTTTCTAGAAAACCCACCACGTAATGCGATTGGTTTAGCGGTTCCGGGCATGCCTATGGGTTCGCCAGGCATGGAGTATGGCGATAAGAAAGACGAGTATTCTGTGTATGCGTTTAATGAAAAAGGTCAGGTGTTTGAATACCGTCACTACAACGGGAAATAGAACCTAAACAGACCAACACACAACTATAAAAAAGAAGTCATAAAAATAGAGCCTAGCATTTAGTAAACCCAAGACTGTGGTTTACTTGCTAGGCTCTTTGCTTTTGGACAGTAAAGCAAATCTTGTCGCGGCACCAACCGGGCTGTTAGTACCGCTATGTTCCCTTCGCTAATTAACTAAGAAGTTATTCAACAACAAAGCTATTTAACAAAGAAGTTCACTCGGCTAATAATCTAAGCGACTAAGCAGCCAAGTGAATCAGCTTAGAAGCCGTAAGAAGCACCGAATACGAATGCGTTGTTCTGCTTAGAAGCGCCGTTTGCGAAATCTACACCGTTAGCTTGGCTACGGAACTCAAAGTAAGGTTGAACACCTTGACGAGTCCATGTTGCACGTAACTCGTGGTCCATCGCTTCAGCGTCAATCATGTAAACGTTGTTGTAGCTAAGCGCTAAATCAGCATTCACTGTGTAAGCAATGCGGTTATCCATGCGGTAGTCTGTGTCAGCATTAGCTGAAGTATCATCGATGTGTGCACGAGTACGGTTACTAATAGAGATGCCGTTGTCGAAGTTGTAACCGATCTTAACTAATGGACGGAACTGAATGCTCTCGCCTGCAGAGAATACATGCTGGTAACCCGCAGCAACCCATAGGTTGTCAGTGATGTTGAAAGCTTGCTCGCCACCAACAGTAATAAACGCGTTTGCTTGACCTGTAGACGCATCTGGCATAGAGCCGTCTGCATTTGGACCTTGCTCTGCTGGAGTTAAACCTTGAAGGTCACCCAATTGGATGCCGTCAAACTCAGTGTAAACCGTGAAACCGCCTAGAGAGTTGTCAAACGTGTGACCAGCTTCTAGCGTAGAAGTCATGTCAGAACCGTGGATACGGCCGTCATCGTGAATTTGGATGTTACCCGTTACGTAAGAAGAACCAGCAAAAGCACTAGAAGCGAAAGCAAGAGAAAGAGCACTTAGAGCGATAATTTTTTTCATAGTAAACTGCCTTAGTTTAATTTTTTCAGCGGCACATCTTCGGTACATCATTCACCTTCACCGCTTGAGTAGTTGGTAGCCTCCCTGGCATGAAATCTATGTTGCTCGAATTAATTCGCGTTTAAAAATAAAAGAATGGGCAGAGTGATCTCTCTCACTATCAAAAAAGAACAAGTTATTTAATGCTTTAAAATCATACACTTAAAAACATAAAAATTGATAAAAAACTCAGGACGAAAAAACGCACAGATCCAGATCACATTATTTCACGTCGCGAAATTAGAATGAGTTAGTTCAATCACACTTGATTTAGAGTTTTTTATGGAGGACTTATTTTTTGAAGAGAATAATGAGAAGCGCGTCACTTTTGCGATGGAACTCACCTTATGTGCATTGTTGACGATATAAACAAAGAGTATTTCTATATGTTTCAGCTTAAGAGAAGTGCCTAACTTAGTTTGGACGAAAAAAAAGCTCCCACTTTTATCTAAATAAGACAATAGCTAGGGAGCTTTTCTATTAATGTTGCTTATCGATTATTCTACCGAAGTCACTCGACTTACTTTCTCGCCACTTTCAGAGATAGAGCGGATGTAAGTTTCGCCAGAAACCGATGGACGTTGTTGCTCATCATACGTTAGCCAGTTTTCACCATCAGCTGAGTATTGAAGCTCTACGCCTGGGAATTGAACGTTCATTGCAAGCTTGCCATCAACCACTTTTGCACCCGGAACTGGCAGTCGGTAATCAATACCCGCTTTTTCAAGCTTAGCCAGTTCACGTTGGCCAACAATATTCGCGAAACGATTAAAGTCACTGTTTAGAGCCTGCTTATTCACTAAGTCAGTATCTTGAGAGTACTCAACGCCCACTTTGTAGTCGTTTTCCCAATCCGCTCGGTGCCATGCACGCTCAGCTGCAGCAAGAACGCGTGGGAATACCATGTATTCATACTGCTCGTCGGTACGTACTGTTTCAGACCAAAGCTGAGCTGACAAACCGTAGAAAGGTTTCGCTTCAATCTCACCTTTACCGCTGAAGCCATTGCCGTCACGGTCTAATGACGTTTCTGCGTTTTGTGGCATGTTCTCTGGAGCAAAGCCAAACATCTTACGAGTATCTGTTGCACGCGTTGCCCAGTAGTAACCACGTTCTGCTGCGTCTACTTCGTATGGCATATCCATGTATACGTAATCTGGGTTAGAAACAATTACGTCATAACCTTTCGCAGACCAGTCGTAAACTGATGAAGTACCGCCCCAGTAAAGAACATCCCAGAAGTTAACGCGCGTACTTTCTGTTGCAAATGCTTCTTCACCTTCGCTGTATTTCAGGCCATCTTGCCACGCTTGGAAGTGTGGAATGCCCTTATCAGCAACAATCTTAGACACCTCTTCTGCAAAATGGCTTGGCAGGTGACCGAAATCGCTTACTGTACCGTCAGCAATTAATTTCTGACATTGTGGAGACTGTTGGAACGGCTTATCTTGCTTAGATAAATCAATGTTTCCTTTCCATGCCACTTTGTCTTCTGCATTAATATCTTGTAAGCCAGCGCCTAACTTAATGTTTTTCGCTTCATCGCCACCAAAGTGCCAAGTCGTTAGCGGAACACCCGCTTCTTGGTGCATTGCTGCCACTTCAGAGATCACTTTATCAACAAAGTGAGTCGACGATTCCATACATGGGTTAATGAAGCTTTGCTTATCGTAGAACTGAACCGTGGTTACGTTCGATGTATCTTGTGGATCCATCAAGCGGTATTCATTTGCTTCCGCTTCTTTACCTTCCGCCATTAGGCGAGTGTAACGAGCTTCCATTGATACCACAGCAGAACGAGCGTGTGCTGGCATATCAATCTCTGGGATAACTTCGATGCTGCGCGCTTTTGCGTAGCTTAAGATCTCGACGTAATCCGCTTTACTAAAGAAACCAGAGCCAAAGTTATCTGTTGTTGGACCTGAACCTAGCTGAGGCAGTAAACAGCTTTGCTCTTCCAAATCGAAACAACGATTAGACCCTACATCCGTTAACTCTGGTAAACCTGGGATTTCTAAACGCCAACCTTCATCATCCGTTAAGTGAAGGTGCAGTTTGTTCATCTTGTAGGCTGCCATTTGATCTAGTGTTGCTAGGATGGCATCTTTTGAATGGAAGTTTCGAGCAACATCCACCATCACACCACGGTAATCAAAGCGTGGCGCATCTTGGATCGACAGTTGTGGTAATGATTCAGCATTCTGACTGTCTATTAGGCCAAAAATAGACTGAACTGCGTAGAAAGCGCCTGTTTTATCAAACGCTTTAATTGCAATCCCCTCTTCCGAGATGCTTAGTTCATAAGCGCCAGATTTCGCTAAATCACCCGTAAACTGAGTAGGAACAACAGCGACACTCACAGGTAGGTCGCCACTCACATCTACGTTTACCACATCTGCACGTTCTTCAATTGCTGCGAATTGCTCAGCGTCGAATGCGTCTTTAGGCAGGGCAATACCACCAGCAATGCTAACTGAACCTTCACCGGCTTCTACCGACAAAGGCGTTGGTAGTAAAGTGGTTGATACGTCTTGCGTTGCTAGATCCGCATTCTTTTCGAAACGCGTAACAGCAGTCGCCATTACGTTGTTGTCATCAGGCGTACGCTTTAGGTTGTTTCCTTCTAAACCTGTTACGAACGACGCGACATCTTCCGTATTCAATGAAGCAATCATCTTAGGTTCTGCGTTTGGTGCCGTTACAAATGCACCTGGCATAAAGTCGGTTTCAAACAGTTGCCAGTATTCACTGGTTAATGGAAGAATCACTTCTTCACCCGCTGCAAAACCATCGAACTTTTCTGTTGGTTCTAGCTTGTGTAAGTCGCCGGTTACGCGAGTGATTTTAAACTGCTCATTATCAACATCTAAGATAAGGCGAATACTGTGGAAGTAGATGGTCCAATCTTTTGAATCAATCGCTTCACCATCGTTAGTTAGCGTCATGTTCACTTTATTACATGACGCCCACTCTGCGCCTAAGTCCTGGCAAGCCATGCCTTCGTTTGCACCGTGGTTCGTCAAGATTTCGTATTGCACATCAAGGTTATCAGCCAGTGCATTAACCACCTTTTGCTCTGGTGCTTGTGTTACAGCACAACCCGCCAAACCAGCCAGTACCGCTACAGATAGTAAGTTTCTCTTCAACATCGTATTCACCCATAAATTTAAAAATTGAGTAAGAAGCAAATTGGAGCGCTTCGAAAGTTAGCTAAACTATATGGGCTTATTTTTTACCGTGAATTAAATCAAGCGAATAAAGTGATCAGCTTCAAATCTCAAAAACAACGATAAAATTAATTATATAAAAATCATCAAGTTAGAATTAACGGCACTTCCGTCAGTTTTATTTTGACGTAAAAATTGAGAATTGAATCACAATCTTTTTAAAGGATTTCATAAAATCGTGTCGTTGATACAGAGAAAGGTTTAAGAGTGTGTTCGGGTTGTTATACTTTTCGTACAAACAACGTGACATCGTTCTCAAAAAAAACCGTTAAAAAACACCGTCAAAATCGATTTTAACGAGTTTAATACTTCCTTAAGGAGCTCCCTTTGCGTCCACTCTGGTACATGGTTTTATTCGTTCTCGCTTTTTCAGCTAGGCAAGCGGTCGCAGAGCCCCTTTATTGGCAAACAAAAAAGGATGATCTGACACTCACTATCTTAGGTTCTGTGCACGTTGGGGACGAGAGTATGTACCCACTTCCTTCGGCGATCACCGACGCGCTAAAAAACAGTGATGGGTTAGTTATCGAAACGGATATCAGAAAGTCTGATGGCGTTGTATATCCCCACAACAAACTCACAACTGCCGATGTACTCAATGAAGAACAGCTGCAATTATTAACCGACATCTCAAAATCATTGGACATGCCGACGCAACAACTGCTTAGCTCACCGCCTTGGGCGACTTCTCTTTCGATACAGATGCAGCAGCTAAAAAACCTTGGTTATGGCTCCGCCGGCGGCGTTGATGCGATGCTAGCTTACAAAGCGACTATCCAAGATGTTCCGGTTATCAGTTTAGAGCCACTACAATTCCAAATAGACCTGATGACAAAACAAAAGGATGACGGTAAGGAATGGTTAGTCAGTAGCCTAGAAGAATTTGACCAAACTGATCGTGTGGTTCATTGCCTGATTGAAAGCTGGAAAGCGGGCGATTTAGCGAAGCTGGAAGCCTTCGCAGAGCTATCAGAGATGTCTCCTGAACTTGAGAAAGCATTCTTAACCGATCGCAACATAGACTGGGCAAACAAGCTATCCGCCAATAATTGGAAACTTAAGTCTAAAGGGAACTACTTGATAGTAGTTGGCACCTTGCACCTAATTGGAGAAGGTAACCTTATACAGTTATTAAAAAAGAAAGGCTTCAGTGTCATCCAGCAATCACAAAGCCAACCAGCCCAATGTCAATTTGAGGCTAGCCCAAAAGGCTAACAATACTCACCTCATTTTGTTTTCGTTATAAAAGCATTTCCTTAATAACAGAATCTTTACATTTAATAGCACCATTGCAGTGCTATTATCTTTCGCTCTTTTTACCTATGGCGTTGTTCTAATGAAACCAGTACTTTTTGCTTTCCCTTTAGCCCTCACGATGCTGATGCCCTCAATAGCCTCAGCCAAAGAAACATGCACCATCGAACAGTTTCAGGCGATAGACATACAACCGGATACCAAAGGCGGTGTATTAGATAAAGAAAGCGGGCAGTTTTTGATTACTGAGAAACCACCGATGCGCTGCGCCAATATTACGTTCACAACATCGACAACACGAAACCGTATCGCAAGCCAAATGAACAGCAATTTTGAAGCTAACTTTTACGACAACCAAACGGGAAGCTCTCACTCGGTGACGTTTGATGAAGATGAAGTAAAGGCAGGTTACATTCGAATAGGCCCTAACAAGCCAGCGGAAGCGTATGTTTGTTTTGTTACCTCGGAAACACCAATAAAAGATATTACGTGCGATGTTAAGTAAATAATTTTGGGACGGGCTTATTGGGTCAATCCTTGTCTCTAAACAAGGTGTTTAGAACAACAATAGATTTTCTACTCACTCATTCGCCACTCTAGTGAGTGACACATATACCAGAACGCAAAAAAAACGTAGCCCCTTCTATTACAAAGAGTACTACGGCTTTCTTTAATATGGCCGGTGAAGAGCTTATTTTGAACATCAGGCGAACCCCACCTAGGTTCTAATCCCATTTCCCATGCCCTGAAACGACGAAAGCCTGCTCAATGAGCAGGCTTTCTTAATGTGGTCGGTGAAGCAGGGATTCGACGCGGCTGGGCTTCCATCGGACTGGCGCACCAGCCCCCACCCTCTGGTTCCAATCCAAATCGAAACAAAAGGGTTAAAATGCAAAAAAGCCGTAGCCCCTTCTATTACAGAGAGTGCTACGGCTTTCTTTAATATGGTCGGTGAAGAGGGATTCGAACCCCCGACCCTCTGGTCCCAAACCAGATGCGCTACCAAGCTGCGCTATTCACCGAGATATCTAACTGACTGATTGCCTGTCGATGGAGCGTATAATACGGATTCTAAATTTATCCGCAAGCGCTTTTTCTCATATTTATTGTGAATTCGAATCGTTCGAACAAAAGACATACAACAACAGGCTTGATGTGACGAAAAACACACAGTTACCAACAAGTATTTAACTTATGAAACAGGATTGATCCAGATCAGTGAATTGATAACACCAGTTAATACACTAACCCGTGTCATATAACTTTGAGGTATACACATGGACTTTTGGCTAGATCTCCTATTTGGTAATGCGGTGGGACTATCTTCAATGATAGTAATCTTCGGGGCTCTGGGTCTCATGATGTTTTATGGAGGCTTCTTCATCTACAAAGTTATGACTGAAAAATCTCCTCACTAGAATCGCTCAGCCTAAATCATTTACTTTTAAGTATTCTTTTACTTTATAAGTAAGTGTCAAAACGCTTTGCACCGGAGCAGACTTATTGTCTTCTCCGGTTTTTTCATTTTTAAACCCAGCCTCAACTTAGGTATACTTACCCTATCCTTCCCCAACTTGAGATACACACTATGTCTCATGATGACGACTTAGATCTATTCCAAGAAATGATGGGCGATGTTAAACGTATCGACCATGACACCGCTGAACACCAGAAAGTACACCGAGTCACCGAATCTCACCTTGCTAAGCGTGAAGCCGCTATGTGGCTGTCTGACGACGAGAAAGACTACTTATCGTTAGATTACTCGCCAATGATCAAGCCAGACGATGTCGTTGCTTATAAAAAAGACGGTGTACAAGAAGGCGTATACAAAAAGCTGCGCCTAGGCAAATACCCTATTCAAGCCAAGCTCGACCTTCATAGGAAAACACTGAAAGACGCACGTAACGAAGTGCTTTCATTTTTGCGTCAGTGTTTAAGAATGGATGTTCGTACTGTCATCATTGTTCACGGTAAGGGTGAGCGTTCGAATCCACCAGCAATGATGAAAAGTTACGTGGCAAATTGGCTCACGCAAATCAACGACGTTCAATGTGTTCATTCTGCACAGCAATTTCATGGTGGTACTGGCGCAGTCTACGTAATGCTCAGAAAGAGTAATGAGAAAAAGCTAGAGAACAGAGAGCGCCATCAAAAACGCACCAGTTAATAAGTTGAGATAGATAAATGGACTAGTAACGATTTTGCATCAAGATCGATATTTCGTGCCTAGACTCACGCCAAGTGCTAAAATTGCCTCAGTTAACGAATTCCAACTCAAAGCAACTATCCAAAGGTTGCTTTTTGTTTATCTATATTTCCGTTGTGAAACGCTAAGAGAATATCATGTCACAAGAATCCCAAGCTAAACGCCTTAATAAATACATCAGTGAAACTGGTTTTTGCTCACGCCGCGAAGCCGATAAGCTCATTGATGCAGGCCGAGTTACTATTAACGGTAAGATCCCTGAAATGGGTACTAAAGTCTTGCCAGGTGATGATGTTGAGATCGACAATAAGCCTGTTCGCTCAAAAGAGAAGCCTATTTACATTGCTCTTAATAAACCAACAGGTATCACCTGTACGACTGAGCGTGATATTCCTGGCAACATCGTCGACTTTATCGGCCACCACAAACGTATTTTCCCGATTGGTCGTCTAGATAAGCCTTCTGATGGCCTTATCTTCTTAACCAATGACGGCGACATCGTAAACAAGATCCTACGTGCAGGTAACAACCACGAGAAAGAATACGTGGTGCGTGTAGATAAGCCGATTACGACGGAATTCTTGAAGCAAATGGGCGCTGGCGTTCACATTCTCGATACAGTCACTTTGCCATGTAAAGTAGAGAAAGAGACCAAATTCTCATTCCGAATTACGCTAACACAAGGCCTTAACCGCCAAATTCGCCGTATGTGTGAAGCGCTCGGTTATGAAGTTTTTAAACTGCGTCGTGTTCGTATTATGAATATCTCACTAGACGGTATTCCTAACGGCAAATGGCGCTACCTGAGCGACGAAGAGATCACTGAAATTTTAGCGATGTGTGAAGGCTCAGTAAGTACGGAAGATGCGTCAAAAATGAACGCGAAAGGTCAACGCATTCGTAAAGCGACTGACGCGAAACTTTTTGATAGCCGTGAAGAGAACCAAGCTTCAACAGCGCGCCGTAATCAAAACGAGAACCGTACTCGCACTTACCGCGGTAACAATGCGGATGAATTCCGTCATGCTCCTAACTCAAAGCGTGGCCGCAATTCATCGAACAGTGAAAGCGGTGGTAATACCGAGAACTGGAAATCGAACTCTCGTTCAGAGCGTTCTAATTCAGATAGAAACCGTTCGGATCGCAATCGCACAGATCGCGATAATACCGATCGTAGAAGTGGTAAACCGGCAAATCGCAGCCAAGATTCAAACAGACCGAACAAACCTGCACCAAAGCGTGTTGGTGGTACTTTAGGTCTGAAGAAGTAGTCAGAGTCAATAAGACGAGACACTCGATATAAAAACGCCCGCTAGATTAGTCTAGAGGGCGTTTTTGTTGGTCATTCGATAGTTTTATCGTCATGACGACGACAATCTATAAACATAGATCGGCAAACTGGCCGCGAGTCAGCAGTGTTAAGTCTTTTGGGTCTAATTCAATCTCTAGCCCACGCTTACCTGCACTCACACATATCGTTTCAAAATCTGTCGCAGTAGAATGAACGAAGGTAGGCAGTGCTTTCTTCTGTCCAAGCGGACTAATTCCCCCCACGACATAACCCGTGGTTTTCTGAGCAATCTCAGGATCAGCCATCTCTGCTTTTTTGCCTTTCGCCGCTTTTGCTGCCAGTTTTAGGTTTAGCTTCTGGTCGACAGGAATAACGGCAACAGCCAAATCTTTCGCCACACCATTCAAGCAGAACAACAGCGTTTTGAATACACGTTTGGGATCTTGACCAAGCGCTTCAACGGCTTCTAAACCATAGTTCGTATTATTCGCATCATGATGATACTGATGCACGCTATGAGCGATTTTCTTTTTCTTGGCGAGATTGATTGCAGGGGTCATAACAAATCCAAACGATAGATAAACAAAAAGCGACGCCGAAGCGTCGCTTTAGTTAAATTTATCATGGTGCTAGAGTCAATCTAATTTAGCACCTATTGATACAATTGCTTGGATTCAATTACTTGTAAACCATTTGATCTGAAGGCGCGTACTTGTTCACGTCAACCGGGCTGTTTGCTTCTAGGTACTCTTTCAATACTTCAGCATCAACAAAACCAGTATTTACGTAACCTGGGTGGTCAGATAGTTTAGGGTAACCGTCACCACCAGCAGCGTTAAAGCTTGGTACTGTGAAACGGTATGTTTCGTCTAGACGAAGCTGTTTGCCACCGATGAATACATTCGATACTTCACCGTTTGCTACTGTCATTGAGATACCAGCAAACTGAGCGTAAGCACCAGAATCGATTGGTTTAGTCGCCACTACATTTAGGTAATCTAGAACTTCTTTACCCGTCATGTCTGTGTAAGTCAGGATGTTTGCAAAAGGTTGTACTGTTAGTACGTCTTTGTAAGTAACATTACCAGCTTCAATTGAGTCACGAACGCCACCAGAGTTCATCACAGCGAAGTCTGCTTTTGCACGCTCCATGTGAGAAGTCGCAATTAAGCGACCTAGGTTGGTCTGTTGGAAGCGAACGACGTTACGATCGCCTTCAAGCTTGCCATTTGTCTCTGCGATTTGAACTTCTAGCTGTGCTTGACCTTGCTCTTGGAAAGGACGTAGGAATTCAAGTAGCTCTGGGTCTTGTGCGATTTCATCTTGAATAAGAACACGTTGCTTCTTACCGTCAATCTTAACTTTCTTCTTAAGGTTAACTGGAATCAGATCGTAGCTCACCATCTCTAGCTCGCCATTACGGAATTCGTAGTCAGCACGACCTACGTACTTGCCCCACTCATGAGCTTGAACGATGTAGGTACCGTTCTGTACGTCAGGCTTACACTCATCACCCGGCTTGAAGTTTTTCTTCGCAACGTTAGGGCCTTCCATACATACAGGCTCTTGAGAGTGACCACCAACGATCATGTCTAGATCGCCTTCATTTAGGTAACGAGCAAGTGCGACATCACCCGGTGCGTTAACACCACGTTGGCCATTTTCGTAGTGACCCATATGAGTCACAGCAAAAATTAGATCCGGTTTTTCTGTTTCTTTAAGTTCAGCGATTAGCTTCTTCGCTTCTTCTTTAGGATCACGGAAGTCGATGCCTGCGATAAATTCAGGGTTACCAATCTTTTGGGTATCTTCCGTTGTTAAACCAATAACCGCAATCTTGATGCCTTGCTTTTCGAACATCTCGTAAGCTTGGAACTTACGTTCGCCTGTCGCTTTATCGTAGATGTTCGCAGATAGCATCGGGAAATTAGCCCAATCGATCTGCTTTTCTAGTACGTCTAAAGAGTTATCAAACTCGTGGTTACCCAATGCCATTGCATCGTAACCAATTTTGTTCATACCTTTAAAATCAGGTTCTGCGTCCTGAAGGTCTGACTCTGGAACACCCGTGTTGATGTCACCGCCAGATAGAAGCAACACGCTACCGCCTTCTGCTTCAACTTCTGAACGAAGTTGGTCAACTAGCGTTTTACGTGCAGACATGCCGTATTCGCCGTATTTATTCTGCCAGAAACGACCATGGTTATCGTTTGTGTGAAGAATCGTTAGCTTGTAAGTTTCGTCTTGGTTCCAATCATGAGCTGATTGAGACGCACACCCAGCTAGAGTAGCTAGAATTGCAGCACTTAGTGCTGTCTTTAGAATAAGGCGTTGCTTCATTGTCATACCTTTGAACTTTTTAGGGAAATCCACTGCTTTTTTATCACTCAAACTCAACAAATGTCCGCTAAGGAAACATCGTTATAAGTTAGTAAAACATGAAGTAGTTTAAATTAAGACGGTAAACCTAACAGAGTGATTTCATATTTATGTAGGATAGATCACCTTAATCTCCTATCGAGTGTGTAACAAAGCGGCAAAGTTGCATTTGAGCAAATAAGTGATCACAGGCAAACGTTTTCATAATTTTTTAGATTATTTGTGATTGGCTCAATTCAACATCCCCGAAAAGTGACCTTCGTTAAATTTATTCTATTTATCAAAGCTTTAATTGATACGTTATAACATAGCAATTGGTAGGCTAACTGGTTTGAAAGTATCAACTAAACCGCAACTCGCTGACCGATAGGTACAAAAAAGCCGGCGTTTGCGCCGGCTGTTAATTATATGCAGTTCAATTATTTAATATCGATGTGCTCAAAGCCTTTGATAAGGTCATCAAGTGCTTTCATCTGCTTCAAGAACGGCTCTAGTTTGTCTAGAGGTAGCGCAGATGGGCCATCACAACGAGCTTGGTCTGGGTTCGGGTGAGCTTCAATGAACAGACCCGCAATACCTGTCGCCAGGCCAGCTTTAGCAAGTTCAACCGTTTGCTCACGGCGACCGCCAGATGCTGCACCTGATGGGTCACGCATTTGTAGAGAGTGCGTCACGTCAAAGATAATTGGACTACCGTTTGAAGACTTCTTCATTACGCCAAAGCCAAGCATATCAACTACTAGGTTATCGTAACCCATGCAAGCGCCACGCTCACAAAGGATGATGTTGTCGTTACCGCACTCAGCGAACTTATCAACGATGTTGCCAACTTGGTTCGGGCTCATGAACTGAGGCTTCTTCACGTTGATTACTGCGCCAGTCTTAGCCATTGCTTCAACAAGATCTGTTTGACGAGCTAGGAATGCAGGTAGTTGGATTACATCAACCACATCCGCAACAGGCTGAGCTTGAGCTTCTGTGTGGATATCAGTAATGATCTTCACGCCGAAAGTGTCTTTCAGCTCTTGGAAGATTTTAAGACCTTCTTCCATACCTGGACCACGGTATGAATGAACTGAGCTGCGGTTCGCTTTATCAAAAGACGCCTTAAATACGTAAGGGATGCCCAGCTTCTCGGTTACTTTTACATAGTGCTCACAGATCTGCATAGCAAGATCGCGAGATTCAAGAACGTTCATGCCTGCAAATAGCGTAAATGGCTTGTCGTTAGCAATTGGCATATCGCCAATGTGAACTGTTTTCTGTTCCATCATATTCTCTCTAAATAATTATTAATTAGTGAACAACCACTGTCTTTTCGTTCATGACGTTCACTTGAGATTTCAGTAACTCAGATGCAGGGTCATCTGGGCATTGGTCGATAAAATATTGATAATCGGTTGCGGCTACTTGGTGACAGTCTAGCTGCTGATAGATAAAACCACGGTCACGGATTTCATATGGGTCATCAGGTACAAACGTCAAAGCAAGGTCAGTACACTTCAATGCAAGTGTATAACGCTCTTCTCGCAGCAGTGCACTCTTGAGCAGGGCTAACCACTTACCAATAATTGTTGGGTGGTCGGCGACTTCTAGGTGCTCAGGTTTCACCTTAGCTAATGGGCCATCATGTCCAATTAACCATGCTCGCAACGTTTGTTCGCCAACGTACTCACCGTTATAAGGATTAATATAGGCTGCAGCTTGCCCGTACCAGCTTACTTTAAGTAAGAATTGAGTCGGAAAAGAGACGCCCTCTACAGGAAAGCCTAGCTTGCGACTTAGAAAAAGAAAGATCGCCCCCAGACTCACTGGAATGCCTTTCTTTCTCTCAAGCACTTTATCGATGAACGCGTTTTCCGAAGAAAAATACGCATCTTTATCGCCAGCAAAGCCCCATTCATAAAAGAATAGTCGAATAAAAGATTCAAACTTCTGCTGTTCATCGATTTCATTAACCAAAGCAAACTCGGCGTCTTTTAACAATCTCGCCAGCTCTTGCTCTGCCCAACTGTCTTGAGTTTCTGGGTTAATCGCTTTATTTAAGATCAATGCACCTTCAGCTAACTCTAGCTGGTCAAAGTCTTCATCAAAAAATTCGTACATAGATAGTTAACCGAAATAAGGAGATAATTAACCGAAAAATGTTGGTGTCTTGGTCATTGCGATTTTACCTGCCATCGCTAACCAGCCAAGCGCACCAAAGAAAGAGAATACTCTCAGTAGCTTGTTTTTACCTAGCTTAAGCGCAAAGAAACCTAATGCGATGTAAGCCATAACACAAGTTAGTTTTTCGGTTAACCATGGTGCTGCTGGTGTAAATGGAATAAAACCAGTGATGAAAATCAAGCCAATACCCGATAGCAATAGCAACGAGTCATTGATATGAGGGAAACGCTGCAAGAAAGGGTGCTTAAGCTTAGGTGAGTTAGCCATCATAAGAGCGAAACGAATCGAAAGAAGTAGCGCGCTTATCGCAATCGTTAATAGGTGAAAATGTTTTAGACCTTCGTACATGGTATTCCTTTATATTTTTATATGTGCTTTCGTTAACACGAGCCTCACAATACCCGTTAATGCCCTGTATTTCTTCGTTAAATGCATTACCGAGTTAAATGTATTGTCGAGTTAAAGGTATCAATTTAGCAAGTTCATCATCCATTGCTCACAAGACGATTAACAATCACTAACTATGAACAGTAACGACCCAATGTCACTCGGTCATTACCACCGTAATCTTTCTCTGTGACAACATCGAGATAACCGAGCGCCTGCATAATCTCACGAACTGCCAAACCTTGGTCATAGCCGTGTTCAAATGCTAACCAACCTTCATTTTCCAAAAAGCCGCGAGCGTTTTCAGAAATGTATCGGATATCTGCAAGCCCTTTCTCTTCAGCAACCAGTGCTGTGATCGGCTCAAAACGCACATCGCCTTGAGACAAATGAGGATCATTCTTCTCAATGTATGGCGGGTTAGAAACAATCAGAGAGAACTTCACAGTTTCTTCAGAGCTCAAAGGCTCAAACCAACTACCGTGCAAAAAAGTCGCATTGGTGATATTGAGACGTTGTGCATTCTCTGTAGCAAGCTGCTGTGCTTCAGGGCGAAGATCAATACCCGTTACCTGTCGATTCGGCATCTCAGACGCCAGTGCTAACGCGATAGCACCTGTACCTGTCCCTAAATCTAGAATCGCGCCTTGCTTGCCATAGGTTTTATCTAAAGCTACCTCAACCAAACGCTCAGTATCTGGGCGTGGGATTAATGTAGAAGGGGAAACTTTTAACGGCAGTGACCAAAACTCACGCTCACCAATTATGTAAGCCACAGGCTCACCGGTTAAGCGACGTTTTAGAAGGGCATTGAATTCAGACTCTTGCTCTGAGGTGAGATGCTTCTCAGGCCAAGTCAGTAGGTAAGATCTTGGTTTATCTAAGGCGTGACAAAGCAGTACCGCGGCATCAATAGAGGGTGATGTGTTATCACCCTCTTGAAGCTTTACGATTGCTGCTTTTAAAGCACTTTCAACCGTATATGCTGACTGCATACTGGTTAGTTGTTCTCTGCAAGTGCAGCAAGCTGATCGGCTTGGTGCTCTTGAAGTACAGGATCAAGCAAGCTTTGCATGTCACCTTCAAGTACTTCGTTAAGACGGTAGATAGTAAGGTTGATACGGTGATCCGAAACACGACCTTGTGGGTAGTTGTACGTACGAATACGGTCACTACGATCACCCGAACCTAGTAGGTTACGACGTGTATCAGAAACCGCTGCCGCGCGGCGCTCTTCTTCTGCTTGAACAATACGAGCAGCAAGAACAGCCATCGCTTTCGCTTTGTTTTTATGCTGAGAACGCTCGTCCTGACACTCGACTACTGTACCCGTTGGTAAGTGAGTAATACGGATTGCTGAATCCGTGGTGTTAACGTGCTGACCACCCGCGCCTGATGCACGGAAAGTATCAATTTTAAGGTCGCCCGCTTTGATTTCTGGAAGATCCGCTTCTGGGATTTCCGGCATAACCGCAACCGTACATGCTGACGTGTGAACACGGCCTTGAGATTCGGTTTCAGGTACACGTTGTACACGGTGACCGCCTGACTCAAACTTCATGGTGCCGTAAACAGCGTCGCCACTAACCTTAGCGATCATCTCTTTGTAGCCGCCTTGTTCAGAAGCATTGCTGCTCATGATTTCAACGCGCCAACCTTTCTTCTCAGCAAACTTAGAGTACATACGGAACAGGTTGCCCGCGAAGATACCCGCTTCATCACCACCCGCGCCTGCACGGATTTCAAGGAAACAGTTACGCTCATCGTTTGGATCTTTTGGAATCAGAAGAATCTGTAGCTCATCAGTCAAACGCTCAATCGCCGCTTTTGCGTCTTTGATTTCGTCTTGAGCCATTTCACGCATTTCAGCGTCATCTTCGTTTGCCATCTCTTCAGCAGCTTCTAGATCTTCTTGAGCTTGCTGGTATGACTGGAAGCAAGCCGTCACTTCTTCTAGTTGAGAGTACTCTTTAGAAAGTGCACGGAATTTGTCTTGATTCCCGATTACATCTGGATCACCAAGTAGATGTTGAACTTCTTCATAGCGTTCAACAAGTGTTTCAAGCTTTACTAGAATCGAGGCTTTCATAATGTCTTATTCTGTTGGAGGTCTAATATTATTGAGGGTTTTCTAAGCCCAAACTCTGTCTAATGACCATTAATTTTGCAGGTTCTCCTTGCTCAGCTGCACTTTGAAGTGCGCGCGTTGGAGCATGGATCAATTTGTTTGTGAGCTTGTTACTTAGCTCAAGTAAGACTTTCTCAGGGTCACCGCCAGCGGCAAGTGATTGTAAACTCTTACTTAATAATTCTTCTCGGATTTCGTTGGCCGATTTACGGTAGTCACGAATACTGTCTACAGCTTGCAGTGAACGCATCCAACTCATGAATGCTGCACTTTCTTCGCTAACTATTGCTTCCGCTTGAATCGCTTCCACTTTGCGTTGTTCAATGTTGCCATCAACAATCGACTGCAGATCATCCACTGAATAAAGGTAGGCGTCATTCAATTCACCAACCTGAGATTCCACATCACGCGGAACCGCAATATCAACCAGCAACATAGGTTGATGTTTTCTTGTTTTCAGTGCAGTTTCAACCATGCCTTTACCAATGATAGGTAACGGACTTGCGGTTGAGCTGATCACGATATCCGCTCGATGCAGATGATCAGGGATCTCATTGAGGCTGATCACTTCAGCACCAAACTCTTCAGCCAACCCTAAAGCACGCTCACGAGTTCGGTTAGCCACAATCATCTTGGTACAGCCATTCGCTGAAAGATGCTTAGCCACCAACTCAATGGTTTCACCCGCACCCACCAATAACACAGTTGAATCGGCAATCGACTCAAAGATGTGCTTGGCTAACGTACAAGCTGCGTAAGCAACCGAAACCGCGCTTCCGCCGATCTCAGTTTCAGTTCGAACACGCTTCGCGACAGAGAATGATTTCTGGAACAGCTTTTCCATTGAAGCATCAACAGATTTGTTCTCTCGCGAGTCTGTATAAGCTTGCTTCACCTGACCCAAGATCTGTGGTTCACCCAATACCAAAGAGTCCAAACCACAAGCTACGCGCATTAAATGTTTAATCGCCGCCTGCTCTTCATGGATATAAATGCTCGGTTTTAGCTCTTCAGGGCTCACTTGATGGAAAACTGACAACCAATCGATGAGCTTATTTTTTGCCACGCCTTTGACGTCACAATACAATTCAGTTCGATTACAGGTAGAAAGTATGACACTTCCATTTACGTGTGCATTTGCGTTAAGTTGCTTGAGTGCCTCAGATAATTTATCTGGACCAAAAGCGACTTTTTCTCGCAATTCAACCGACGCTGTATTGTGATTGATACCTACGGCAAGCAAAGACATGTATCAGAAGTTCTCGATCAGGGAATGGAAACAAGGGGCGAATTTTACTTGATGCATGGCTCTATTTAAAGAGCAAGCGGGATTTGTTTTCCTGACTTCGTGAATTCAATGCTATAGTTGAAGCGTTTTTTAGATAAATTTGAACAAGTTGTGAGCAAATATGAGCAAGCTTCTCAAAATCACGTATCTTATTTTTATGGCCATAATTATGGTGGGTTGCTCGTCTATCCCAGAACAACCAACCAGCGTTGAATGGCAAAGTCATCAAGATCGGCTTTTACAGATAGACAACTATCAAGCCTCAGGCAAGCTCGCTTACATTTCTCCAGAGCAACGCCAAAGCCTAAATTTCATTTGGAAGCATTCACCAGATCAAAGTAAATTAAGGCTTACGACTTTTCTCGGTCAAACGGCATTGAACCTAACCATTGACCCATCAGGTGCAAAAGTCGTGACCTATGATGATCAAGTATTTACTCATGCGAGTGCTTCAGTCTTGGTTGAGCAACTGACAGGCTTACAGATCCCTATTGATCATCTACCACAATGGTTTCTTGGCATTCCAGACCAAGCCGATAGCTACCAATTGAACACCACCAATACGCTTGAATCTCTCACCAAACAAGTCAGCAACCAACTATGGACACTGAGTTTTGCTAACTATCGCAATACAGAGGTGCCGAATAAGCAACTATCGGATGAAGACAACACTAAGGTAGAGACAATCCCACTCCCTACTCGATTGTCATTCAAGCAAGACAATAACAAAATCAACATTGTAGTTTCGAAGTGGACACTGAAAAAATGATAACAACGCCAACCCATTGGCCTTCTCCGGCTAAACTGAATTTATTTCTCTATATCACTGGTCGACGTGACAATGGCTATCACGAACTTCAAACTTTATTTCAGTTTGTCGATTTTGGTGATGAACTGACGGTTACCGCAAACTCAGAAACTAACTCGATAACAATCACACCAGAAATTCCTGGGGTAGCACTTGAAGACAACCTGATCTGGAAAGCCGCTACTGCGCTACAGCAATATACCTCAACCTCTTTCGGTGCCGATATTGAACTCAAGAAAGTACTGCCTATGGGTGGCGGTATTGGCGGAGGCTCTTCAAATGCAGCAACCGTATTAGTCGCTCTGAATTATTTATGGCAACTCAACCTCTCCGATGATCAACTCGCCGAGATCGGTTTGAAGCTTGGTGCTGACGTTCCTGTCTTCGTTCGAGGCCACGCCGCCTTTGCTGAAGGGGTTGGAGAACAGCTACAGCCCGCTAATCCGGATGAAAAATGGTATCTTGTGGTTAAGCCTCAAGTAAGCATAGCAACTGTAGACATATTCACACATTCAGAATTAACTCGAAACACGCCAAAGCGAGCGCTATCAACGCTTCTAGAGCAAGAATACGTAAACGATTGCGAAAAAATTGTGCGAATGCTGTACCCAGAGGTTGATAAGCAACTTTCATGGCTGCTACAATACGCGCCGTCGAGATTGACTGGCACAGGTTCGTGCGTTTTTGCTGAATTTAACAGCAAAAAAGAAGCCGAATTGGTGCGAGAACAACTGCCTGACACAGTTTCCGCTTTCGTAGCGAAAGGAAGAAATATTTCTCCTTTAAAAGAAACTCTGGCTGAATACCAATCAGCCCACCCACAATCTATTTAAAACTGGACGCAACCCGAGGTTTCCACCGTGCCTGATATGAAGCTATTTGCTGGTAACGCAACACCTGAACTAGCCCAACGTATTGCTGATCGTCTATACATCTCTCTTGGCGATGCTACTGTAGACCGTTTTTCTGATGGCGAAGTCGCTGTTCAAATCAATGAAAACGTTCGTGGTAGCGATGTATTCCTGATTCAATCAACTTGTGCACCAACCAATGACAACCTTATGGAATTGGTGGTAATGATTGACGCAATGCGCCGTGCTTCTGCTGGCCGTATTACTGCTGTAATCCCTTACTTCGGTTATGCCCGTCAAGATCGTCGTGTACGTTCTGCTCGTGTGCCAATTACTGCAAAAGTTGTTGCAGACTTCCTTTCTAACGTTGGCGTTGACCGCGTTCTTACTATCGACCTACACGCAGAGCAAATCCAAGGCTTCTTCGATGTACCTGTTGATAACATCTTCGGCACTCCAGTTCTTCTAGAAGACATGGCTAACCGTGGCCTAGAAAACCCAGTAGTGGTTTCTCCAGACCTTGGTGGTGTTGTACGTGCTCGTGCAACGGCTAAAGCGCTAGGTGATGTTGACATCGCTATCGTTGATAAGCGTCGTCCACGCGCTAACGTTTCTGAAGTAATGAACCTAATCGGTGATGTTGAAGGCCGTGACTGTGTTATCGTTGATGACATGATCGATACGGGTGGCACACTATGTAAAGCAGCTGAAGCGCTTAAAGAGCGCGGTGCTAAGCGTGTATTCGCTTACGCAACTCACGCTGTTTTCTCTGGTACTGCTGCGAACAACATCAAGAACTCTGTTCTAGACCAAGTTATCGTAACGGATTCTATCTCTCTATCTCCAGAGATGGCTGCGACGGGTAAAGTGACAACACTTAGCCTTTCTCGCATGCTTGCTGAAGCGATTCGTCGTATCAGCAACGAAGAATCAATCTCAGCGATGTTCAACTAATCAAAGCCCAATAGCTTTGCTTTAGGAACACATGAGAGAAAAACATTAAGCACTTCATTCAATGAAGTGCTTTTTTTATGTCTGAGTAATATTGCACTGCTGGTTATCACAAACAGGAATAATCGCGCAGCTATCAGCTAGCTCGCACCTTTTTCATAAACTGTGATATCATACGGCGCTTTTTGAAATCCCAAGAGAGATCCATACCTTGAGCCAACAAATAAAACTTCTCGTTGGACTGGCTAATCCAGGTCCAGAATACGCCAAAACTCGCCACAATGCGGGCGCTTGGGTAGTTGAAGAATTAGCGCGTGTACATAACGTGACACTAAAGAACGAACCAAAGTTCTTTGGCCTAACGGGTCGTATCATGGTTCACGGTGAAGATCTTCGTTTGCTGATCCCAACGACTTTTATGAACTTGTCAGGCAAAGCAGTTGCAGCCTTAGCAAAGTTCTACCAAATTAAACCAGAAGAGATCATGGTCGCTCACGATGAGTTAGATCTGCCTCCTGGTATTGGAAAGTTTAAAAAAGGTGGTGGTCATGGTGGACATAATGGTCTGAAAGACATCATCAGCAAACAGGGTAACAATAAAGAATTCTATCGTCTTAGATTAGGCATTGGCCATCCAGGACACAAAGATAAAGTTGCAGGTTATGTATTAGGCAAAGCTCCTCAAAAAGAGCAAGAGTGTATCGAGGCCGTCGTTGACGAATCGGTTCGCAGCCTAGACATCTTATTAAAAGATGGCCTACCAAAAGCACAAAATCGCTTACATACGTTCAAAGCAGAATAAGGTTTATATCATGGGTTTTAAATGTGGCATCGTTGGTCTACCAAACGTTGGTAAGTCAACTCTGTTTAACGCACTGACTAAAGCAGGCATCGAAGCAGCAAACTTTCCATTTTGTACGATCGAACCAAACACAGGTATCGTTCCGGTTCCAGATCTACGCTTAGATGCATTAGCAAAAATTGTTAATCCACAGAAGATCCTTCCAACGACAATGGAATTCGTAGATATCGCGGGCCTAGTTGCTGGCGCATCTAAAGGTGAAGGTCTTGGTAACAAATTCCTAGCTAACATCCGTGAAACTGACGCTATCGGTCACGTTGTACGCTGCTTTGAAAATGAAAACATTGTTCACGTTGCTGGCAAAGTATCTCCAATCGAAGATATCGAAGTGATCAATCTTGAACTTGCACTGGCTGACTTAGATAGCTGTGAGCGTGCAATTCAACGTAACGCGAAGAAAGCAAAAGGCGGCGACAAAGACGCTAAATTCGAAATCACTGTACTAGAAAAGCTACTTCCAGTTCTAACTGAAGGTGGTATGGCGCGTACTGTTGAACTTGGCAAAGAAGAAGCGGCAGCAATCGGCTACCTAAACTTCCTAACACTTAAGCCAACCATGTACATCGCAAACGTTGCAGAAGATGGTTTTGAAAATAACCCATACCTAGACGCTGTTCGCGAATACGCAGAAAACGAAAACAACGTTGTTGTTGCTGTTTGTGCAGCAATCGAATCTGAGCTTTCTGAGCTTGATGACGAAGATCGCGAAGAGTTCCTTGCGGATATGGGTATCGAAGAACCAGGTCTTAACCGAGTGATCCGCTCTGGTTACGAACTACTGACTCTTCAAACTTACTTCACAGCTGGCGTTAAAGAAGTTCGCGCTTGGACAATCCCTGTAGGTGCAACTGCGCCACAAGCAGCAGGCAAGATCCACACAGACTTCGAGAAAGGTTTCATCCGTGCTGAAGTTGTTGGATTCGATCACTTCATCGAATTTAACGGTGAGAGCGGTGCGAAAGACGCAGGTAAATGGCGCCTTGAAGGTAAAGAATACATCGTTAAAGATGGTGACGTAGTTCACTTCCGCTTCAACGTATAATTCTGATTAAACATCTAGAAAAAAGGCCAGTGAATTCACTGGCCTTTTTGTTTTTCCCCTTTCTAAATTGCCCCTCACCAGAAACTTAACTTCCTATATATATCGCCTTTTAGACCTGTTTTTTGTCGACAAATACGCCTCTTTGCCTAAAAAGAAACCGAACAGATGTTTATTCGCGATTTATTCAAAAAAAAAGTTGACGGGTTTCGCTCAACTACGCATAATGCGCCCCGTTCACAACGAAGCGGCAACGTCTAGAAATGAACGACAATTTGGAAATGGCTACTTAGCTCAGTTGGTTAGAGCACATCACTCATAATGATGGGGTCGCAGGTTCAAATCCCGCAGTAGCCACCATTTCCTAAGCACTCTATTTGTTATTAAACACATGTTTATTAACGACAAGAGTTTTTAGGAAAGTAAAGCGGTCGTGGCGGAATTGGTAGACGCACCAGATTTAGGTTCTGGCGCCGAGAGGTGTGAGAGTTCAAGTCTCTCCGA
>NZ_JALNTT010000029.1:0-415 GCF_023161695.1 Vibrio sp. 1CM2L | reverse complement strand
TGTTTGCCGGACTCAATTGTGATTCAAACAAGTTTGAATCGAATACAAGACACTTGAATGTGTTTGTTGTGTTTATCTAATGAAAGATAAACATTGAGAACTTTTAAATTTGATTGAATTACTCGTAAGTAAATCAATCAGTCAGCTTTCCAAATTGTTAAAGAGCTAGATATTTCAAAAGAAATAACCATTTTTAAAGATTCTTAAGGAAGAACACTTAAAGATGGTGGAGCTATGCGGGATCGAACCGCAGACCTCCTCGCTGCCAGCGAGGCGCTCTCCCAGCTGAGCTATAGCCCCATCTGGAAAAGTATTTCCTACTCTTAACTTATTAAACCATCAATCTGTGTGGGTACTCATCAAAGATATCTTCGTATAAGGAGGTGATCCAGCCCCAGGTTCCCCTAGGGCTACC
>NZ_JALNTT010000002.1:979379-1123129 GCF_023161695.1 Vibrio sp. 1CM2L | reverse complement strand
CGCTCTTAGCTCAGCTGGATAGAGTACCTGGCTACGAACCAGGCGGTCGGAGGTTCGAATCCTCCAGAGCGCGCCACATTATTAGAAAAAGCCTCGTTTATACGAGGCTTTTTTTATGTCCGCTGTAAATTTGTTGCGACAATGTTAAATTTGCTAATTGTTTAACTTGTTGTATTTAAAGTAGTTCTTGATTACTTCTTTGTTATTCCACCTTTCTCATATCAATTCCCAGAAAAGCCCCGTTTAAGTCACAGTTTAAATATCTAAAAATGACGTATTTGACAGATTTATGTGATCTGATAGCCGAATAATTAACCTTATGTGTGCGTTATCCGTAACAGAACCTTAAACAAAATTGACAAACTTTTACCAATCGAGATAATCCATGGGTCGGGATCACTATTCGCTGAAATCCTGTACGTATGTCAGGATGACGAAGAAAGGAAGCAACATGACTAATATTGGAAGCCTGCTAGGAGATGCGGCGACTCTAATGATAACGGGGATGTCCGTTGTCTTTATTTTCCTAACTATTCTAGTTTACCTCGTTCGGTTGATGTCAAAACTGGTACCAGAAGAAGTACCAGAGCCGATCGCAGCACCTAAAAAAATTCAAAAATCACAATCAAACCCTTCAGCTGTTAGTCCACAGGTAGTGGCAGCAATTTCGGCCGCGGTTCATCAATACCGTGCGTCTACTGCTAAGTAGCATTTAAAGGATTAAAAAGGAGTTTATGAGCATGTCTAAACCACTAGCTATCACAGATGTGGTACTTCGTGACGCGCACCAGTCACTATTTGCTACTCGTATGCGTATCGAAGATATGCTGCCAATTGCGGCAGAACTGGATAAAGTCGGTTACTGGTCACTTGAGACTTGGGGCGGCGCGACGTTTGATTCGTGTATCCGTTTTCTTGGCGAGGATCCATGGGAGCGTTTGCGTGAGCTGAAAAAAGCGATGCCAAACACACCAATGCAGATGCTACTGCGTGGTCAAAACCTATTGGGCTACCGTCACTACGCGGATGATGTAGTAGAAAAATTTGTTGAACGTGCCCATAAAAACGGCATGGACGTATTCCGTATCTTTGATGCGATGAATGACGTACGTAACTTTGAAAAAGCAGTGAAAGCAACGATCGACGTTGGTGGCCACGCTCAAGGTACGTTGTCTTACACAACCAGTCCGGTTCACAACTCAGATACTTGGGTTGATTTGGCTAAGCGCCTAGAGGACCTAGGTTGTCACTCACTATGTATTAAAGATATGTCAGGTTTATTAAAGCCGTATGAAGCAGAAGAGCTGATTACACGTATCAAAGCATCGTGTGACGTTCCTCTAGCACTGCATAGCCACGCGACAACTGGTCTATCGACTGCAACAGCGGTTAAAGCCGTTGAAGCGGGTATCGACATTTTAGATACCGCTATCTCTTCAATGAGCTGTACTTACGGTCATACGCCAACCGAAACAGTTGTTGCGATGTTAGAAGGTACAGAGCGCGACACGAATCTCAAACTAGACCAAATCGAACCCATCGCGGCTTACTTCCGTGATGTACGTAAAAAGTACGCGAAATGGGAAGGTCAGCTGAAAGGTGTCGATTCTCGTATTCTGATCGCTCAAGTTCCTGGCGGCATGTTAACTAACATGGAAGGCCAACTTAAAGAGCAAGGCGCAGCCGATCGCATGGATGAAGTACTAGAAGAGATCCCACGCGTACGTAAAGAGCTTGGTTACATTCCTTTAGTAACACCAACTTCTCAGATTGTCGGTACTCAAGCGGTTATTAACGTCTTAACGGGTGAACGCTATAAGAGCATCACGAAAGAGACTGCTGGCCTGCTGAAAGGTGAATACGGTCAAGCTCCTGCTGAGGTTGATGCTGAACTGCAAGCGAAAGTTCTAGACGGTGCAGAGCCGATTACTTGTCGTCCTGCTGATTTACTTAAGTCTGAAATGGATACGTTAACGACGGATCTGTTAGAGAAAGCGAAATCAGAGGGTATCTCTCTAGCTGAAGATACGGTTGATGATGTACTGACTTACGCGCTCTTCCCACAAGTCGGTCTTAAGTTCCTTAAGAACCGTCGTAACCCTGAAGCATTTGAACCTGCACCAACGCTAGAAGTTACGGCTCCAGTTGCAGCAGCTCCTGTACAAGCTTCTGGTGGTATTGAAAGCTACAGCGTGAAGGTTGATGGTCAAGTTTACGATGTTGAAGTTGGCCCACAAGGTGAACTGACATCCGTGGCGCCATCTGCAAAACCTGCTCAAGCGGCTCAGGCTGCACCAATAGCAGCGTCTGACGCTGAAGCGGTTCCAGCTCCATTGGCGGGTAACATCTTTAAAGTAAACGTTCAGGCGGGTGCTGAGGTTGCTGAAGGCGACGTTCTGCTAATCCTAGAAGCGATGAAGATGGAAACGGAAGTTCGTGCTGCTCGTGGTGGTATCGTTCAAGAATTGAATGTTAAAGAAGGCGATGCAGTTACTGTAGGCGCTCCACTACTAAGCTTAGCGTAAGGGAGTATCATGGAAGGATTGATGACCTTATGGTCTGAAACAGGGATTGCGAACTTTGAGTTCGGCCAGATCTGCATGATGCTGGTTGGTTGCTTACTGTTGTTTTTGGCAATTCGTAAAGGATTTGAACCGTTACTTCTACTGCCTATTGGTTTTGGTGCTGTATTAGCAAACATTCCAAATGCTGGGTTTACTGATCCTGGCGGTTTGCTTTACTACGTTTACTACATTGGTATTGAAACGGGTATTTTCCCACTGCTGATCTTTATGGGTGTTGGTGCGATGACGGACTTCGGTGCGTTGATTGCGAACCCTAAAACATTGTGGCTAGGGGCTGCGGCTCAGTTTGGTATCTTTGCAACGCTATTTGGCGCGATCTTGCTGAACTACGTTCCAGGAATGGAGTTCTCGATGGCCGATGCTTCGTCAATTGCGATCATTGGCGGTGCCGATGGCCCAACTGCGATCTTCTTGGCGAGTAAGCTATCTCCGGATCTTCTAGGTGCTATTGCAGTAGCGGCATATAGCTACATGGCTTTGGTTCCGATCATTCAGCCACCAATCATGAAAGCGTTAACGTCTCCTGAAGAGCGCAAAATTAAGATGGCTCAACTTCGTCACGTTAGCAAAGCAGAGAAGATTCTTTTCCCGCTTGCTGTACTACTGATGACGATTTTGTTCCTACCTTCAGCAACACCTCTAGTTGGTATGTTCTGTTTGGGTAACTTAATGCGTGAAGCGGGTGTGGTTGATCGCCTTTCAAAAACCGCTCAAAACGAACTGATTAACGTTGTAACTATTTTCCTAGGTCTAGGGGTTGGTTCTAAGCTTCAAGCGGATACGTTCTTGAACTTAGAAACACTGGGTATTCTAGGCTTAGGTGCGGTCGCGTTCAGTATCGGTACGGCAGGTGGTGTATTGATGGCGAAGGTGTTGAATCGATTCTCGAAAGAGGACATCAACCCGCTGATTGGCGCAGCTGGCGTATCGGCGGTTCCAATGGCGGCACGTGTTGTGAACAAGGTTGGTCTTGAGGCAAACCCTCAGAACTTCTTGTTGATGCATGCAATGGGCCCGAACGTAGCCGGTGTACTTGGTAGTGCGGTTGCGGCGGGTATTCTATTAGCTCTCGTAGGCTAGTGGTTTTGCTGGGTCATGTATCGTTACGTTAATTGGTCGTCAATTTACGAATGAGCGGTTAACTTCGCCTTATTAAATGGTTTATAGTCAAAGGGATGCTTTCGCATCCCTTTCTTTTTATTATTTAGGGTGCTTGCTCACTAGGGCTTTTATCAATCAAGGAAATGTGGAAATGGAAAATAAACAGATTGCGATTACTCAATTCGGCGGCGTCGAAAACCTAAGTATTCAAACCAGTGCGATCCCTGAGCCTAAGGCTGGAGAAGTGGTGGTTAAAGTTTCCTTTTCAGGCATTAATCCGATTGATGTCAAAACCCGAGCGGGCCTTGGTTGGGCGGCAGCACAAAACAAAGATAACCTGCCTTGGGTGCCTGGCTACGATATTTCAGGGCAAATTGTCTCGCTAGGTGAACAGGCTGAACGCTTTACTGTTGGTGATAACGTGGCTGGCTTTATTGGTTTTCCACTGCAAGGTGGCGGTTACAGCCAATATGTGTGTGTTCCAGAAGCTGCATTAAGTATGGTTCCTGATTCTGTCACTCTAGAAGCGGCAGCTGCATTACCACTCGCGAGTCAAACAGCGGCACAAGCGCTCAACAAAGCCGAAGTGAAAGAAGGCGACCGCGTGCTTATTTTAGCGGGCGCGGGCGGCGTTGGTCACCTTGCGGTTCAAATTGCAGTGGCAGCAAAAGCTGAGGTTTACACAACCTGCAGCGAAGCCAATCTTGATTACCTTGCGACGCTAGGTGCTCACGCGATTAACTATAAGTTTGCGCCAGCATCAGAAAGAGTATCTGATGTCGATGTGTTGATTGATTTGGTCGGTGGCGATACCGCGCTTGATGCATTGAAGTGCCTAAAAGATGGCGCGCGAGTAGTGACAGTACCGACTCTATCTGCAGAACTTATCTGTGAGAAAGCAACACTATTAGGTTTTACTGCATCAGGCATGCTGGTTGAACCAAACCCTGAGCAAATGGACACCATGCTTTACATGGTCAGTGTCGGATTGCTCAAAACAGAAATTCAAGGTATCTACCAGTTAGGTGAGGCGCAGTCGGCTCATCTGCAGGTTGAAACCGGACACACCAGAGGCAAGGTGCTACTTAAAATGCAAGAAAGTTGATAGGCAGTGTTAGAATTTTTTAACTCCCTTTTTGAAAATATCGCGCTGTGGTTCTCGGACTCGGCGCTGTGGGTACTGTTCATTAGTGGCTTCTTGAGTGCCACGTTACTACCCGGTGGTTCAGAAGCTAGCCTTGTGGCTGCATTGAGCTTAGATCAGTTTTCAACCTCATCGATCATTCTAGTGGCGACATTAGGCAATACCTTAGGCGGCCTCACTAACTATTGGATTGGTTTGTGGTTGCCTAATCGAACTCAATCTGAAAAGTATGGTCATAAGGCTATGGCTTGGCTGAGTCGTTATGGCTACTGGACACTGTTATTTAGTTGGTTACCGATCATTGGTGACCCTTTGTGTCTAGCGGCGGGTTGGCTCAGAATGAAATTCATCCCTAGCGTTATTTTGATAGCGATTGGCAAAGCCGCTCGCTATAGCTTACTTGCTGCTATCTACTTCGGTTTTTTCTAAGGAGAACCTATGAAAAAGGTTTTACTTGGTACATTTTCTCTTATCGCCATTGCTGGCTGTTCTTACAATGTACCTAGCTCAACGCCCTTCTTTTCCTCGTTACCTGAAGGTGTCTCTCTGTTAGAAGAGGTTAAGCCTTCTAAAGATAAAGTGGTGATTCCTTACACCAAGTATCAGCTTGAAAACGGCCTGACCGTTATTCTTTCCCCTGATGATTCCGATCCGTTGGTGCATGTTGATGTCACTTATCACGTCGGTTCAGCACGTGAAGAGATTGGTAAGTCGGGCTTTGCTCACTTCTTTGAGCACATGATGTTCCAGGGTTCTGAGAACGTTGGTGACCAACAGCACTTTAAGATCATTACCGAAGCGGGTGGTTCGTTAAACGGCACGACCAACCGTGACCGCACCAACTATTTTGAAACTGTTCCTTCTAACCAACTTGAGAAAATGTTGTGGTTAGAATCAGACCGAATGGGCTTCTTGTTGGATGCAGTTTCTCAGAAGAAATTTGAGGTGCAAAGAGGCACGGTCAAGAACGAGCGAGCGCAGAGCTACGAAAATCGTCCTTACGGCTTAATGTGGGAACGCATGGGCGAAGCGCTTTACCCAGAAGGTCACCCTTACTCTTGGCAACCAATCGGCTATGTTGAAGATCTTGATCGTGTTGACGTGAATGATCTTAAAGCGTTCTTCCTGCGTTGGTATGGCCCAAACAATGCCGTGTTAACGATTGGTGGTGATATCGACGTTGATGACACGCTAGAGTGGGTGAACAAGTACTTTGGCCCAATCCCTCAAGGTCCTGAAGTGAAGGCAGCAGAGAAGCAACCTGCTGTTCTGACTGAAGATAAGTACATCACCTTAGAAGACAATATTCGTCAGCCGATGGTGCTTGTGGGTTGGCCAACAACGTATCGCGGTGAAGAGACGCAAGCTTCCCTGAATGCATTGTCTAACGTGTTAGGTTCAGGTACCAACAGTTACCTATATCAAAACCTCGTAAAAACGCAGAAGGCCGTCAGCGCTGGTTCTTTCCATGATTGTGCTGAGCTTGCTTGTACCATGTACGTGTATGCAATGGGCAACTCAGGTGAAAAAGGCGATTTGACGGTTCTTAATAAAGAGCTGATGGATACCCTAGAGCAATTCTCGAAAGAGGGCGTTGAGCAAGAGCGTTTAGACCAGATCACTGGCATGGCAGAAGCGAATGCTGTTTTTGCATTGCAAAGTGTTAAAGGTAAGGTGTCGCAACTCGCGTCGAACCAAACCTTCTATGGTCAGCCTGATCGGATTGAATCACAACTCGATCAAATCCGAGCGGTGACGCCTGAGAGCGTAAGTAAGGCATACCAAGATTTCATCGAAGGTAAGCACAAGGTTACCTTGAGTGTGGTTCCTAAGAAAAAGCTCGATTTAGCGGTTCGTGAGGCGACCTTTACCACGCCACCACGTACGTTGCCGGAATACAGCAAGGTGACGGAAGACCAACTGGATTTCAGAAAGGCACCGAACACATTTGATCGCAGCGTAATGCCAGAAGTGAACTTTGGTGTTGAGGCGACCATGCCTGAGTTGTACCGCATGCACTTTGCAAATGGCACGGACTTGATTGGTACTGTGACCAGCGAAACACCGACAGTACAGCTACAAATTCAACTTCCAGCTGGCGAACGTTATGTTCGCAAAGGGCAAGAAGGCCTAGCGAACCTAACGGCTTCGATGATGGAAGAAGGCTCAACCAAACGAACCGTTGAAGAGTTACAAGCGACCTTAGATAAACTTGGTAGCAGCGTGAGCATTAGTGCAGGCAGCTACACCACAGATATTTCAGTCTCGACGCTAGAGAAAAACTTGCCTCAAACCTTAGCGATTGTGCAAGAGGTTCTATTCGAGCCTAAGTTCGATGAGCAAGATTTTGAGCGCGTTAAGAAACAGATGCTAGAAGGTGTTGTGTATCAGCACCAACAACCAAGCTGGATGGCGTCTCAAGCAACACGTGAGGTGCTGTTTGGCGACAGTATTTTTGCTCGAGCGAGCGATGGTACTAAAGCTTCTCTATCGAAACTCACTCTAGACGATGTGAAAAAATTCTACGATCAACACTACACACCTGAAGGTGCCAATATTGTTGTTGTGGGAGACATCTCGAAGAAAGAGATTGGAAAACAGCTACAATTCTTTGAAGAGTGGCAAGGCGATGCAGCTCCATTAACGCGTCCACAGATCGTCAAAGAGCTTTCAGGTCAACACCTGTATTTGGTAGACAAACCGGGTGCGCCGCAAAGCATTGTTCGCTTGGTTCGTAAAGGCCTGCCGTTTGATGCAACGGGTGAATTGTATTTGAGTCAGCTAGCTAACTTTAACTTAGCGGGTAACTTCAATAGCCGTATCAACCAGAACCTACGTGAAGACAAAGCTTACACTTACGGTGCAAGCGGCTACTTCGCAAGTACTCGAGAAACTGGTGCTGTGGTATTTAGCGCGCAGGTAAGAGCGAATGCGACGGTTCCATCGATTCAAGAGTTTATTAATGAGCTGAACGAGTTTAGTCAGAGTGGATTAACTGACGAAGAGGTGAAATTTATGCGCCTTGCCGTCGGTCAACAAGATGCGCTCAAATACGAAACGCCAAGTCAAAAGGCTGGGTTGTTGAGTAATATTGTCGCATTGAGCCTTGATGAAGATTACCTACAACAGCGTAATCAGATAGTTGAAACGGTTTCAAAAGAGACCTTAAACGAGCTATCTAAGAAATGGTTTGACCCGAATGATTATCAAATAATCGTTGTTGGTGACGCGACTTCGCTTCGCCCGCAATTAGAAAAGTTAGATATTCCAATAGAAGAGCTTGAAATCATTCGTTAGAGTACACATTAAAGGGGGAGGGAAGAGACTCTACTTTTCTCCTCCAACCTAATTTATGATAGTTCTAATCAGAACAATATAAGATAAGTGAACTGAATTTTGACTGATTTTGCTGCGCGACTAAAGCAAGTTGCAACCAACCCTAAGACCTTCTCTCAATTTGGTCGTGGTGTTGAAAGGGAAACATTACGCTACACGGAAGATGGGCACCTTGCTACTGGGCCGCACCCTGAGGCTTTGGGATCTGCGTTGATGAACGAATGGGTAACGACCGATTTCTCTGAGTCGCTACTGGAATTTATCACGCCTGTTTCTAACGACGTTCCGACGCTTTTGAATCAGTTGTCTGATATCCATCACTTCACGCAAACCAAGTTAGACGGCGAAAAACTATGGCCGCTTTCTATGCCTTGTTACGTTGGCAGTGAAGATTACATTCAGCTAGCGCAATACGGCACCTCGAATAACGGTAAGATGAAGACCCTATATCGTGAAGGCCTAAAACGTCGTTACGGTAGCCTGATGCAGATTATCTCTGGTGTTCACTTCAACTTCTCTTTCCCAGAAAGCTTTTGGGATAGCCTGTTTGGAGAGCAAACAGAAGAAGCGCGTTGTGAATCTAAGTCAGATGCTTACTTCGGTTTGATTCGTAACTACTACCGCTTTGGTTGGTTAATCCCATACTTCTTCGGTGCTTCACCTGCACTATGTTCTTCTTTCATCAAAGGAAGAGAGACAAGCCTACCTTTTGAAAAGATTGGCGAGACACTGTACTTACCAAAAGCAACGGCATTGCGCCTGAGCGATCTTGGCTACACCAACAGTGCGCAAAGTGTATTGAAGATTGGTTTCAACGGCCTAGACCAATACCTTGAAGGTTTGAATCAAGCGATTCGTACACCATCGGAAGAATTCGCCGAGATTGGCACTAAGGTTGATGGTGAATACCGTCAATTGAATAGCAACGTACTGCAAATTGAGAATGAGCTTTACGCTCCAATCCGTCCTAAGCGTGTAGCGAAGAGTGGTGAGAAGCCATCTGAAGCATTGGCACGTGGTGGTGTTGAGTACATTGAGGTTCGCTCTTTAGATGTAAACCCATTCAGCTCAATTGGTATCAATGAGCAGCAAGTTCGCTTCTTAGACTTATTCCTAACGTGGAGTGTGCTAACGGATTCTGCAGAGATGGATAACTGCGAGCTTGAATGCTGGCGTGATAACTGGAACAAGGTGATCCTAGAAGGTCGTCAGGTTGGTCTAGAGCTGCAAATCGGTTGTCATGGCGAGCGATTGTCTCTGCAAGATTGGGCGAAGCGTGTCTTCAAAGATCTGCGCTCTATTGCCGAGATGATGGACGCTGAACAAGGTGGTCGTGCATACCAAGAAACGTGCGATACGCTTGAAGCTTGGATTGATAACCCAGAGCTGACCATTTCTGGCCAGTTGCTAGAAGAGACTAAGAAGTTAGGTGGCTTAGGTAAAGTGGGTTGCGCGTTAGGTAAAACGTACGCTCAGCAACACAAAGCGCACCAATACAAGGTATATTCAGCTGAGCTGATGGAAGCAGAAGTTCAACGCTCTGTGATTGCTCAGCAACAAAGTGAAGAAGCAAGCACTCAAGATTTTGATAGCTTCTTAGCGGATTATTTTTCGTATTTAAAAGCATAGCGAGACTTTGGTGGAAAGGAAGCAAGCCTTATTAGGTCAGCCTACTCGTGTGAGTAGTAAATGGTTACCTGTAGCAACTGTTGGTGTTGTCTCTAGCCTATTGGTTGGATGTGCAACGCCACCGCCAAAGCAGCAAGATAATTTGTGTAGCATCTTTCGAGAGCACCCTTCATGGTATGAAGATGCCTTGGATATGCAAGAAGAGTGGGGCACGCCGATTAACGTCGCGATGGCTTTTGTGAAACAAGAGAGTAGCTATCGTCATGATGCGCGCCCACCTAAAGATTATATTCTTGGCTTTATACCGTGGGGGCGTGTAAGCAGTGCCTACGGTTATGCACAAGCTCAAGACCCTGCTTGGGAAGATTTCCAAAAGGCGACCAATAACGGTGGCTCAAGAACCAACTTTGATGATGCATTGATGTTCATCGGTTGGTATACCAGCGAGACGCGTCGTCAATTGGGCATCTCACTATGGGACCCATATAACCAATATCTGGCTTATCATGAAGGCCGTGGTGGTTATAAGCGCAAGTCGTACAACAGCAAGCCATCGTTGATTAAGGTGGCGCGCAAAGTCGAACAGCAAGCAAAAGATTATGGATGGCAGCTGAAACAGTGCCGCAAAGAACTAGAAGACAATCGAAGCTGGTTTTTCTAAAGCCAGCCGTCATGGAGAAGAGCAATGCCTTTATTAGATAGTTTCACTGTTGATCACACACGCATGAACGCACCAGCAGTTCGTGTTGCTAAAACAATGCAAACCCCAAAAGGGGATACCATCACTGTGTTTGACCTGCGTTTTACTGCGCCAAACAAAGACATCCTATCTGAGAAAGGTATCCATACTCTAGAGCACCTATACGCTGGTTTCATGCGAAATCAATTGAACGGTTCAGATGTAGAGATCATCGATATCTCACCGATGGGTTGCCGTACGGGTTTCTACATGAGCCTGATTGGTACGCCTACAGAGCAACAAGTGGCTGACGGTTGGTTGGCAGCGATGCAAGACGTACTGAAAGTTGAGAACCAGAATAAGATCCCTGAGCTGAACGAATACCAATGTGGTACCGCGGCAATGCACTCTTTGGATGAAGCGAAAGAGATTGCGAATGCGATCATCGCTGCAGGTATTTCTGTAAACAAGAATGATGAACTGGCACTGCCTGAGTCTATGCTGCAAGAGCTTAAAATCGACTAGTCATTGATCGCCACCCTAGATAGGGCGAGTTAGATACTAAAAGACCCGGTTCAATGAACCGGGTCTTTTGTTTATGTGAGCTTCAATGATAACTCAGTTAGCCGTTCACGATCTGTGGGAACACGCGCACTAGTTTGATACGGTTCTCTTCGAGTTCAACAATTTCCATTGGGTGCCTGGCTACCTGAACACTGAGGTGACTCTCTGGAATATCTTCAAGGTGTTCCAGTATCAAACCATTCAGAGTTCTTGGGCCATCGGTAGGCAGTGCCCACTGTAAGCCTTTGTTGATGTCTCGGATATTGGCGCTGCCTTCAATCAAGAAGCTGCCATCGCTTTGCGGAGTAATTTCTTCAGATAAGCTTGGGGCGATTGAGGTGGTAAACTCACCTACGATCTCTTCAAGAATATCTTCTAATGTAACCAAGCCGTTGATATCGCCATACTCATCAACAATCAAGCCGATGCGCTGCTTATTGCGTTGAAACTTAAGCAGTTGAATATTGAGTGGTGTCGCTTCAGGAATAAAGTAGATCTCATCCGCTGCACGCAACAGGGTCTCTTTATTGAATTCGTTCTTTTCAAGCATCAGGCGGTAAGCTTCACGCAGCCTAAGCATACCAACCACTTCATCTATCTGGTCACGGTACAGCACCACACGGCCATGAGGCGAGTGAGTCAGTTGACGAACGATAGATTTCCAGTCGTCATTGATGTCGATGCCAGTAATCTCATTACGTGGCACCATGATGTCGTTCACGGTGACGTGCTCTAAATCCAGAATAGACACCAACATATCTTGGTGACGCTGAGGGATCAGGCTACCTGCTTCATTTACCACGGTTCTAAGCTCTTCTGAGCTCAAGTGGTCGGTTGCATCATGGCTGGCTTTAACGCCTAAGATACGAATGAAGCCGTTGGTAATGAAGTTCACTAAGATCACCAATGGTGACAGCACCTTCATCAGTATCATCAAAAGGATACTACTCGCGTAAGAGACACGTTCAGGAAATAGAGAAGCGATGGTTTTTGGTGTTACCTCAGCGAATACGAGGATCACGAGAGTCAGGGTACCAGTAGCGATAGCCACACCGATATCCCCGTAGATGCGCATACCAAGAATAGTCGCGATCGCAGATGCAAGAATGTTGACGAGATTGTTGCCGATGAGAATGAGGCCAATCAATCTGTCTGGGCGGTTCAGAAGTTTTTCTACGCGTTTGGCACCTTTATGACCCGTATTGGCCAAGTGCTTTAAACGGTAGCGGTTCAGGGACATCATGCCCGTTTCGGAACCAGAGAAATAACCAGAAATTACAATGAGACACGCGAGTAGCGCAAATAAGATACCCGTTGATATGTCGTCCAAAACTATTCTTTTCCTATTTGTGTATCTTGATTAATTTATGACCGAACATGGTCGAGATGTCAATTGAATGTATTGCACTCAATATTTTAAAGGCAAGGTATGTGAGACCTTGCCTTTATTTTACAGACTAGTTCAGGATGATTTCCTGGACGAAGCGGCTACCGAAGTAGGCTAATGTGAGCATGCTGGCGCCGGCCAGTGCGAACCAAGTGACTTTCTGTCCACGCCAACCTTTCTGATAGTGACCCCACAGAAGGATGGAGTAGATAACCCAAGCGATAAAAGACAACACAGCCTTGTGTGCTTTTCCTTGAGCAAACATATCTTGTACGAAGATGAGACCCGTCAACAAAGTACCCGTTAATAAGCCATTACCAATCAGAATGATCTTGAAAAGCTGTCTTTCCACCATCATTAAAGGAGGTAGGTTAGGGTTTATCACTAAGGCTTTTTTCTTTTTAAGTTTGTGATCTAGCCACGCAAGTTGCAGGGCGTATAGTGCGCCGATAGTTAACGTTGCGTATGAGAATAGAGCCAAAGAGATGTGCACGAGCAGTTTTGGGTCATTCTCTAGATGTTTGATGAAGGTGCTTGGAAGAAAAGTGGCAGCCATTAAGTTCAGTGCCGCGAAGCTATAAACGACGGGTAAGATGAACCACAGACGGGTTTTGAGCATCGCACCACTCATTACCACAGATATGATTAAACTGATTAATGAAGCAACGTTCAAGATACTGAGGTTTTGGCCACTGGCATTAAAAATCAAATCGCCAAGCAACCAAGCATGGAAAGCGAGAGCAAGTAATGCGCTGATAAACACCGTTTTTACACGGATTCCTGTTTGGTGCACGAGACCTGGAATGATCGTGGAAATCGCCATTGTATAAAGAAAGGCTGCTGCGATCGCAATAAGACTGTCCATGGTATCCATTTTAATGATTACTAATTGGCGAATTATACCTCGCATCGCTCTTTGGGGCTATGGCGAACCTCATTCAATTCCAAGTGAATAATGTCTCACATCACAAGCACGGATGATTAACGCTCTACAACGGGTATGACTCTAATCCGCGCTAATGTATACTCACAGTAATAGTCGCAGTTTTGAGCGAAGAGAAAACTATGTTTGATAATTTAACGGATCGTCTATCCAAAACGCTGAAGAACATCAGCGGTAAAGGTCGTCTGACCGAAGACAATATTAAAGAGACGCTGCGTGAAGTACGTATGGCGCTACTTGAAGCCGACGTTGCACTGCCCGTTGTCCGCGATTTTGTTAAGCGCGTAAAAGAAGGCGCTGTGGGTGTTGAGGTTTCTAAATCTCTAACGCCTGGTCAAGAATTCATTAAGATCGTTCAAGCTGAACTTGAAGCGGTGATGGGTGAGTCTAACGAGGCTCTTAACCTAGCAGCGCAGCCGCCAGCCGTTATCTTAATGGCGGGTCTACAAGGTGCGGGTAAAACCACATCGGTAGGTAAGCTATCTAAGCTTCTAACTGAGCGTGATAAGAAGAAAGTCTTGGTTGTATCTGCCGACGTTTACCGTCCAGCGGCGATCAAACAGCTTGAAACGTTAGCAAGCGATGTTGGCGTAGACTTCTTCCCATCTTCAGCTGATCAAAAACCTCTTGATATTGCAAACGCTGCAATCGACCACGCGAAGAAGAAATTCTACGACGTGCTACTTGTCGATACTGCGGGTCGTTTGGCTATCGATGAAGAGATGATGGGCGAGATCAAAGAGCTTCATACTGCAATTAAACCAGTAGAGACACTGTTCGTTGTTGATGCAATGACAGGTCAAGATGCTGCGAATACTGCAAAAGCCTTTGGTGATGCGCTACCACTAACCGGTGTTATCTTGACGAAAGTTGATGGTGATGCGCGTGGTGGTGCTGCTCTGTCTGTTCGTCATATCACAGGCAAGCCGATTAAATTCTTGGGTGTTGGTGAAAAGACTGACGCACTAGAACCGTTCCACCCAGATCGTGTTGCTTCTCGTATCTTAGGTATGGGCGACGTACTGTCTCTTATTGAAGACCTACAGAAAAACGTTGATACCGAGAAAGCAGAGAAACTGGCTAAGAAGTTCAAAGAGAAGAAAGGCTTTGACCTTGAAGACTTCCGTGAACAGCTAGGTCAGATGCAAAATATGGGCGGCATGATGGGCATGATGGATAAGCTTCCAGGCATGTCTCAGCTACCAGATAACGTTAAAGATAAAGTTGATGACAAGATGTTCAAGCAAATGGAAGCGATCATCAACTCTATGACCATGAAAGAGCGTCAACGCCCTGACCTAATCAAAGGTTCTCGCAAAAAGCGTATTGCCGCTGGTTCTGGTACACAGGTACAAGATGTAAACCGTATGCTTAAGCAGTTCACCCAAATGCAGAAGATGATGAAGAAGATGCAGAAAGGTGGCATGAAAGGCATGATGCGCAACATGCAAGGCATGATGGGCGGCGGTGGAGGTATGGGCGGAATGGGTGGTGGCTTTAACCCGTTTGGCCGATAATCTACAAATGTAAGCTTTAGCTACGTTACTTTTCATAGTGTTAGCCGTGTCACAGAAAGTGTACGGCAGCTATGTTGGTGAAAAAATAGCTAAAGCCCTTGCATTGCACCGGAATAAGAGTAAAATTCCGGGGCTTTAATTTGGCACGAGACCCCAAGCTATTTACTTATACTTGGGGTTAATTATTTTATTAAGAAAGCAAAGAGGACGACATGGTAACCATTCGTTTGGCACGTCACGGTGCAAAGAAGCGCCCATTTTATCAAATCGTAGTTGCGGATAGCCGTAACGCTGCAACTGGCCGTTTCATCGAGAAAGTAGGTTTCTTTAACCCTACTGCTCAAGGTCAAGAAGAAGGTCTACGTCTAGACCTAGATCGTGTTAACCACTGGGTTGGTCAAGGCGCATCTCTATCTGATCGTGTAGCTAAGCTAGTTAAAGACGCTCAAAAAGCGGCTTAATTCTTTTTTAAAGAGAAATAGCTTATGTCGATGAAGGGTAAAGAAACTATGAGCGAGCAAAACAATAGAATTGTCATGGGTAAACTTGGGTCTACCTATGGTATTCGTGGCTGGCTTAAAGTGTTCTCCTACACAGACAATGCTGAAAGCATATTTGATTACAGCCCTTGGTATTTAAACCTAAAGGGTAAGTGGGTTGAGTACAAAGTTGAGAGCTGGAAACGTCATGGCCAAGGTTATGTATGTAAGCTAGCGGGATTAGATGTTCGTGAAGACGCGCAACTGATGACTAACTTTGAAATTGCTATTGACCCTGCTTCGTTACCTGAATTGTCAGAAGATGAATTCTACTGGCGCGAATTGTTCGGTATGCAAGTTTTTACCACTAAAGGTTACGACCTTGGTGAGGTCACTGACCTATTAGAAACTGGCTCGAACGATGTTCTAGTAATCAAAGCAAATCTTAAAGATGCTTTTGGCCAAAAGGAACGGTTAGTACCGTACCTTGAAGAGCAAGTGATCAAGAAAGTTGATCGCGAAGCTCGCCGGATCGAAGTTGACTGGGATCCTGGATTCTAACTCCAAATTACAGAGCGAGAGAACACATGTGGGTTGGCATTATTAGCCTTTTTCCTGAAATGTTCCGTTCTGTTACTGATTTTGGAGTAACAGGTCAAGCGGTTAAAAAAGGTCTTTTATCTATTGAGACATGGAATCCTCGTGATTTCACTCATGATAAACATCGCACTGTTGATGACAGACCTTACGGTGGTGGTCCTGGCATGTTAATGATGGTTCAGCCTTTGCGCGACGCTATCAAAACGGCCAAGCAAGCAGCACCGGGAAAGACGAAAGTTATCTATCTTTCACCTCAAGGTCGTAAACTCGACCAGAAAGGTGTTGAAGAGCTGGCAACAAACGAGAATTTACTTCTTATTTGTGGTCGCTACGAAGGGGTAGATGAGCGCATCATTCAATCTGAAGTTGACGAAGAATGGTCGATTGGAGATTTTGTGATGACGGGTGGCGAACTGCCAGCCATGACGCTGATTGATTCAGTATCTCGGTTTGTTCCGGGTGTACTTGGAGATTTCGCTTCAGCAGAAGAAGATTCTTTTGCAAATGGTTTGCTAGATTGTCCCCATTATACGCGCCCTGAGGTGCTAGACGATAAAGATGTGCCATCGGTACTCAAGTCTGGAAACCATAAGGACATTCGTCGCTGGCGATTAAAACAATCGTTGGGCCGAACTTGGCTAAGAAGACCAGAACTCCTGGAAAACCTAGCTCTGACTGACGAACAGGAACAATTACTGGCTGAATTCATTAAAGAGCAACGCTCTTAACGAAAAGCAAGCAGTAACCTATTAAATTTAGTATCAGTTTATTCTAGGAATTTATACAAATGAGCAACATCATCAAGGCTCTTGAAGAAGAGCAACTAAAATCAGACCTTCCTAAATTCGCACCAGGTGACACTGTTGTAGTTCAGGTTAAGGTAAAAGAAGGTGACCGTGAGCGTCTACAGGCTTTCGAAGGCGTTGTAATCGCTATTCGTAACCGTGGTCTACACTCTGCATTCACAGTTCGTAAGATCTCGAACGGTGAAGGCGTAGAGCGTGCGTTCCAAACTCACTCTCCAATGGTTGATAGCATCGAAGTTAAACGCCGTGGTGCAGTACGTCGTGCCAAGTTGTACTACCTACGTGAGCGTTCTGGTAAGTCAGCTCGTATTAAAGAGAAGCTTACTAAGAAGTAATTCTTTTTGCATTCTATCGATAAAAGCGGAGCCATTTGGCTCCGCTTTTTTGTGCCTGCTATTTAGAGTTGCGCAGGTAAGAGATCCCCAATTCGGCTCGTACCTCACTCTTGGGGATGACGACAGTAGTACAGGCTTAAATGCAACCGTCATTCCCTAGACTGACGAAGGAAGGAGTAGGGAATCTCTTTCAGTAAATACCAAACTATCGGCAATAAAAAAGGATTGACGTTAAACGCCAACCCTCCAAAATTTACTCGCTACTCGCTACTCGCTACTCGCTACTCGCTACTCGCTACTCGCTACTCGCTACTCGCTACTCGCTACTCGCTACTCGTTTAGTACGGATCTTCCGACCAACCATCGCTATCAGACATGTCTGGTGCGCCAGCGATGCTGTTCTCTTCGTCTGCCCATTCACCGAAATCAATCATCTGACATTGCTTGCTGCAAAACGGGCGGTGCGGGCTTTGTTCACCCCATTCAACATCGGCATTACATTGAGGGCATTTAACGATGGTGATTTTCTTCGACATAGTGATTCTTAATTTGAGGATGTAATAATAGTGAGTTTAGGCTCGAGTTGAGACTCAAGCCAAACTATAAAAGGAAATTAATTAGGTGCAGATAGCCAATTCAAATTCGATGTCTTGAGTACAGGCTTGCCCAGTTTCAAAGCTCATGAACTTAACAGCAAAGCGGTTCTTGTGACCTGAAATCATCGGGTAGGCACCGTATTGCATTGGAATAGAAAGACGAAGGATATTCGCTTCATCGGCATCGCTCTGGAAGAAGCCAGCACGAGCGATTTGCTCTTTAAAGTGACCCGTTTCTCTGGTGAGCTTTAACCATAGTGTTAGCGCTTCATACAGAGGCTGTAAGCTATCCATCCAAGCTTTAGCATCTCTCATTCTCTTATCAAGAGGGAGGTGCAGCCAATAATGCAGTGCGGGCAAATCAAAGCAGCATGAGCCACCTGGAAGATTAAAGCGTTGGCGAATCGCACTCAGAAAGCGGTCTTCCTTTAGTGACTGGCCAAAACGCTCTGCCTGCATCAGATCACGATAGATGTTACCAATGTCATTAAGCAGTGATGTCAGCATCTCTTGATCGACACCTTCAACATCCAACCAACTTTTGTAGGTTACACGTTGCTTCTCAATATCTTTTGCCAGTTCGCTCTTGAGTTGGATCTGTTCGAAGATTTCAATCAGATCAAAGATGGAACGGAAAAAGAGTTGATACTGTTGAGCATCGGAAAATGTAGAAGACAAGTGTAGCTGCCTCAAGAGTGATTCGACTCTTAAGTAGATGCGTGTTTTCTCATTTAGAGGATGTTCAAATTTATGGGTGATCATCGAGCAAACCTTCATTCAACATTGTTCTATTCTGACCCATCTACAGCACTGATTGCCAGATACTTTTGATGTAAATCTGTGATTTGAGGCAAAAGTTCTTGGTTTTTAGTATGGTTTTTAATCACGTCATCTGCAACTGCTAAGCGTTGTTCTCTTGAAGCCTGTGATTTTAAAATTGATGCAACTTGTTCCCTAGAAACATTATCACGACTCATCGTTCGTTCTATTTGCACTTCTGCTGGCACATCAACAATTAATACGCGATCGGCCATGCCTTGCATTTGGTTTTCCACCAATAGAGGTGCAACTAATAAACCATACGGGGATGTGATTTTAGACAGGTCACTGTCAATTTTGTCACGGATCATGGGATGAAGAAGATCATTGAGCCACTGCTTCTCTTTAGGATCAGAGAAGATTAGCTCACGCAGCCTACTTCGGTTGAGTGTTCCATCGTCAAGCAAGATAGATTTACCAAAGTGTTCTGTAATTTGTTTTAAGCCGTCACTGCCCAGCGCAACCACTTCACGTGCCACGATATCAGCATCAACAATATCAATATTAAAATGTTCATTGAATAGGTTAGCGATGGTGGTTTTACCACTGGCGATACCGCCGCTTAATCCGATAATGATTGCCATGGTTAAATTCCTAGTACAGAAGTGAAATACCAACCCATGATGTCGTTACCCCACATCAAGCTGACCCATCCTGCAATTGCAAGGTAAGGGCCAAATGGAAAGGCTTTATCTATACCTTGCTGTTTCAAGCGAAGTTGAATTACACCAAACACAAGGCCAACCAGCGAAGATAAAAGGATGATCATCGGTAGGTGTTGCCAACCAAGCCATGCACCAAGTGCAGCCAGGAGTTTGAAGTCACCGTAACCCATGCCTTCTTTACCTGTGAGTAGTTTGAATAACCAATACACCGACCACAGAGCTAGGTAGCCAGCCATTGCGCCAACCACAGAATCTTGCAGCGATACTGGGCTGATATTAAACAGTGCTAAAGCGATACCGGACCATACCAAAGGCAAGGTGATTTGATCAGGCAACAACATAGTATCGAGATCGATAAAGGTCGCGGTAATCAGTGCGAAGGTGAAAAAAATCAAAGCAATGGCGTAGTAACTGAAACCAAAGTGGCTAGCAACCATTGTGCAAAGTATTGCGGTAAGCAGTTCGACCAAAGGGTAGCGAGCACTGATTGGATTAGCACAGCTGTGACACTTACCCTTTAAGAACAACCAGCTTAACACTGGAATATTATCGACGATTCTTAATTGGGTTTTGCATTTCGGGCAGGTAGAGCGAGGAATGCTGAGATTAAACTTTCCCTCTGGCGCTGGAATTTTATATTGAGAGAAATATTCCGAGCACTCTTGTTGCCATTCGCGTTCCATCATAATCGGCAAACGGTGTATGACTACGTTGAGGAAGCTGCCGATAAGAAGGCTAAAAATGAAAGCTAATACGGGGAATAGCCAAGGATAGTAGTGAAATACTTCCATAGTGTCCTTTACCACTTAATCAAGGTGAGCAGAGATTGCTGCTCATGGGTGTTTAGTTGCTTTTTACTATCCTAACACACTCATAAGATTAAAGATCGGTAAGTACATCGCAACCACAAGCCCACCAACGACAGTACCTAAAAACACTATGATCAGCGGCTCTAGAATTTTGCCCAAATTGTCGACTGTATTGTCGACTTCAAACTCGTAAATGGAAGCGACTTTATTAAGCATATCATCAAGGTTGCCTGACTCTTCGCCGATCATCACCATCTGTAACACCATTTCAGGGAAGGCATTGGTATTGCGCATTGCGATATACATTGGCATGCCAGCAGCCGTTTCTCGGTGAACCTCAATGATGGCCGATTCATAATGCAGGTTGCCTGCGGTTTTGGCGGTGGTTTTTAGGCTCATCAAAATCGGAATGCCAGAACTAAAGCTTGTTGATAAGGTTCGGCTGAATTTGGCAATAGAGGCTTTGGCTAATACGCCACCAAGAACAGGAAAGCGTAATCCTAGCCGACTAACAGACAGTTTGATCGAGTGGGAACGCTGACACAGTTGGTAAATAATCAGGACAACAAGCCCGATGCTTAGCGCCGTATAGAAGCTATAAGCCTGCATCCAATGGGAAAGGTAGAGTACTTGTTGGGTGAACCAAGGCAGGTCGGCGCCAAAGCCTGAAAACATCGACTCAAATTCCGGAATCACCATGGTCAGCATTAAATAAGAAACGGTCAGTGCAACGGTGACCACCATGGCGGGGTAGATCAGTGCTTTGACGACTTTGGATTTTAGCTGCTCGCTCTTTTCTCTATAGGTCGCTAAGCGTTCGAACACTTGTGCGAGGTTACCGGAGAGCTCGCCTGTGGCAACCAAATCGGTATAGAGGTCATCAAAGTGGCGGCTTGCAGTTCGCATCGCTTTTGATATAGGCGTACCGGCTTCTACACCTTTGCATATATGCGATAAGATTGATTTCATTTCAGCTTTGCGGTGATTGTCTGACACCAACTTGATGGCTTGCACGATGGGCACACCAGTGGCAAGCATAGTAGCAAGCTGCCTAGTCAAAATAGTGATGTCTTTGGCTTTGACTCTATGAGTTAAACGAGTGACGGCTGAAATACTTTTCTTTTTGATTTTCTTAATCTGAATATGCTGTTCTTTGAGCTTTTCTCGTACTTCCAATTCGGTGAGCGCTAACGTTTGCCCAGACACTTTCTTACCTGAGCTGTTAATACCTTTCCAGTGATAGCTTTTTAATTGTGATTGCTTGGACTTGCTACTCATTGGTGCTCCATTGGTTTATATGTACAGAACACGTTGCAGCTCTTGATAGCTGGTGGTGCCTTCAAGCAATTTATCTAATCCTGACTCTTGCAGAGTTCTCATGCCTTCTCGACGTGCCAAGTTTTCAATGGCTAACGCGTTCGGTTTGTCGATCAGGCTGCTTTTCAGTTGATCGCTAAACGGCATCACTTCATAGATACCCACTCGCCCCGAATAACCCTGGTTACACTCATTGCAACCTTGAGGACTCGCTTTGTAGATGGTTTGGCTGTTAGGAATCGAGTGACGCAGAAATATGTCTGGCGAGTCGTCACTTTCTTTACAATGGTTACACAACCGCCTTGCCAGTCGTTGGGCGATAATCAAACTCAATGATGAAGCGAGGTTAAAGGGTTCTATCCCCATATGAGCGAGTCGAGTGACGGTTTCTGCAGCGGAATTAGTGTGCAGTGTCGAAAGCACTAGGTGACCGGTTTGCGATGCTTTGATCGCGATCTCTGCGGTTTCTAAGTCGCGGATCTCTCCAACCATTACAACATCAGGATCTTGTCGCAAAAATGATCGAAGTGCTTCAGCAAACCCAAAGCCGATCTTAGGTGTCACTTGTACCTGATTGATACCACACAGGTTAATCTCCACTGGGTCTTCAGCAGTTGAGATGTTGCGTTCCGTAGTGTTAAGCACTCTCAGACCAGTATATAGGGAGACGGTTTTTCCGCTGCCAGTAGGCCCTGTCATTAAGATCATCCCTTGCGGGCGTTTTAGCGCATTGAGGTAGAGTGCTTTTTGATCTTCGGTGTAACCTAATTTATCGATATCTAGATTGGCCGAGCTGCTATCAAGCAGCCGAAGAACGATCTTTTCACCCCATAAGGTCGGCAGCGTTGATACACGCATATCAATCGCCAAGTCGTCATTTAGACGCAGTTTAATACGACCGTCTTGAGGCAAACGGCGTTCAGCGATATCAAGCTTCGCGAGGATCTTTAAGCGAGCTGATAGACGACGACTTAAGTGAGAGGCGGGTTGCTGTATTTCAACAAGGATGCCATCACAACGCAGGCGTACTCGGTAGTGTTCTTCATAAGGTTCGAAGTGGATATCTGATGCGCCCTTACGTACCGCATCAACCAGTATCTGATTGATAAATCGGCTGACTGGGGAATCGTCTTGGCTAAGATCTTCAATCGACGCTATCTCGTCGTCAGACACTTCAACAAGATTGGCGAGTTCGTCTTGAGTGATCTCTTTGCGTTTAGAGTCTTGCCCTGAAATAGAGCGGCCATACAGCTTGCGTATAGCGCCTTCTAATTCGGAGTAGTTGGCGACAACCAATTCGATCTGCAACCCTGTCGCGAATCTAAAGTCGTCTTCCGCTTGTAAATCGGTCGGGTCGGCGGAGGCTAGTGTGAGAGTAGAGCTAGAGACTGCAATCGGTATAGCACGATACTTGGTAATCAGCTCGCGAAGCCCTAATTGGTCACATAAGGTTTCATAGTCCGTATTGGCAAGTTGTACTAACGGTAAGCCGAAGATGGTTTTAATGTTGTTTGCTAAGGAATCGCCGCTGAAGAACTCCAGAACGAGCAAAGCTTCAGGTGTCGAAATACCTGAAGCTTGTACGTGTTCCGTAACGGCTTGTTCTTGAGTCAGGCTAAGTAAGTCAGCCTGACGAAGAACGGTTGGGAGGTTGGTTAGCACTAAATTAGTCACAACCTTCTAAATCTATAGAAATTAGTGATGCGCCAGTGCGTGTGCATTCCCAGCCTGTTGACTCTCTAGCTATTGAGATAGAAGCGCCAGATAATGCACCGTCATCAAAGGTAAATTTTAAGCCAGTAGAAACGGCAGTATCAAGCTCTAACACACCTAAAGAGTTGATATCTCCCTTAGTTCCTATATCGGCTAAGGATGTCGGGACTCCCTCTTCTTGTATGTAAAGTTCAGCTTGAGTTATTGCTGTTTTTAGTGTTGCTAATGCAGAAGATGCTTGGCTTTTGGACACATAGTCTTTATATGCAGGAACAGCTATAGCTGATAAAGCACCAATAATCGCTACTACAATCATCAATTCAATCAGCGTAAAGCCTTTCTGGTTCGTTCTTTTGTTCTTGTTATTCATTGTTTAATTCCATTCTTTAGTTTGTTTCAGTGCAGACACTGGTTGATGGAAAGAATAGAAGTCGAGATGAGGAAGTGGAATGGTGTTCAGGTGTGGTCGCGAGTGGTTTGGTATTTATTGGTGTAGTGTTTCATATAGCGCGCAAATTTATGCGATCAACTTAAATAAGTGATTGAAACACTGATAATTCAGGTAATAAAAAAGGCACTGTTATCAACAGTGCCTTTACATAAATTATTTATTATTCAGTCAATTACGCTTTGAATCTCATTGATAGGTCCATTGCTTTAAGGTGCTTAGTCAGTGCACCTACAGAGATGTAATCAACGCCTGTTTCAGCGAACTCAGCAATCGTATCTAGAGTTACGTTGCCAGAGTTTTCTAGCGCAGCACGTCCAGCGTTGATTTTCACAGCTTCACGCATCATGTCTGTGGTGAAGTTGTCTAGCATGATGATGTCTGCGCCAGCACTGATCGCTTGCTCTAGCTCTTCTAGGCTTTCGGTTTCCACTTCAACTGGCTTACCTGGGTTCAGCTCTTTTGCTGTAGAGATAGCCTTCTCAATGCCACCACAAGCGATGATGTGGTTTTCTTTGATTAAGTAAGCATCGAACACACCAATACGGTGATTGAAACCGCCACCACAAGCCACCGCGTATTTCAGTGCGCTGCGTAGGCCTGGGATGGTTTTACGCGTATCCAACAGGCGGCATTCAGTATGCTTGATTTTGTCTGCGTAGATAGCCGTAGTAGTCGCACAACCAGATAGCGTTTGAATGAAGTTCATTGCGTTACGCTCACCGGTCAATAGCGCGCGAGCTGGGCCAGTTAGCGTGCAAAGCGTTTGGTTTGGTTCAACCTTGTCGCCATCTTCTACATTCCACTCGATAGTCACTTCACCGCCCAGTTGCTTGAACACTTCGTCAGCCCAAGCTTTACCGCAGAACACGCCGTGCTCACGGGTAATAATGCTTGCACTGTTGATTGCGTCAGCAGGGATTAGACTTGCCGTAATATCAGCCGCTGGATCTAACGTACCACCTAGATCTTCTTTGATAGTCTCGGCTACTGCACGAGTGATCTCTAGAGGCAGTTGCTCTTTTAAGTAGTCAAGGCGTTGGTGGCTGTTATGTGTGTTTTTCATCGCAAATCTAATCTTGAAAGGGAGTGGGAATGGAATGATACTCTTGCTTAACTTCAAATTAAAGAGGCTAGCGCGACTGCTCTATGGGCAAGGTCACATCTTATTGTGCTAGCAGAAAAGAAAGTGAGACCAAGATGACGATCAGCTCCAACGGATGGTACGACAACGCTCGGCATGTTCCTTCTCCGTATTTTGATGCTCGACCGAGTGCCGACGATATCTCTTTGCTGGTGTTTCACAACATTAGCTTGCCTCCGGGTCAATTTGGTGGGCCTTACATAGAACAGTTTTTTACGGGCAAACTCGACCCGAAGGAACACCCGTTTTTTAAGGTGATTCACCAAATGGGCGTATCGGCGCACTGTTTGATTCGTCGCGATGGGGAAGTGGTGCAGTTCGTTTCTTTCTTAGACCGAGCTTGGCATGCTGGCCAGTCGAGCTTTGCAGGGCGTGAAAGGTGTAATGATTATTCGATTGGTATTGAACTGGAAGGCAGTGACTTTGTGGCTTATAGCGAGCAGCAGTATCAAGCGCTTGCCAAATTAACAGAAACGATAGTATCGACGTTCCCTCAAATCACCAGCGAACGTATCACTGGCCATCAATACATAGCACCCCTGCGCAAAACTGACCCTGGCTTGGTGTTCGATTGGCAAAAATTTAAAGGAAAGCTCCAAGCTTAGGCCTCTGTTTTTGACGATGGCCTTACCGCTGGTGGGCGTTGAATAGTCAACGCCTATCATAATGACTTGTGAATTTTTGTTGTTGCGATGTAAAGAAAGTGGTGAAGAGAAGCGCATCAATAAATTGAGAGTGTGACGAGCTTATCAAACACTCATTTATTAAAACTTATGAACAGAATTTCCACCCTAAATGTGCGCTTGGTTCGATTTTTAGACAAGTGACGCTAATCTTTCTGAAACAATTCATTTTTATCCTGAAACTTTCTAGCACGAACACTCCCCAAAAGTATTACCCCTGTAAATGGTAAGACCAATTTGGTTGCTGTTTTAAATTTCATTTGTTAAATCATGGTTAATTCACGCTGTATTCTATGATGCAGGTCAATTTTAGGCTGGACAGTGGCGTTTTAATTATGTTAATTTCTGCCCAACTTAAAATTGGTATTACCAATTGTCAGCGAAGAAAAAGAAGAACAACAAACTATGGCTTATCAAAGGATTCGTCAGCCAAAACTCTCCGATGTTATCGAACAAGAGTTAGAAAGGTTGATAGTGGAAGGAACACTGGCTCCAGGGCAGCAGCTGCCGCCTGAGCGCGAACTGGCGAAACAGTTCGATGTGTCTCGTCCTTCAATCCGAGAAGCGATACAACGTTTAGAAGCAAAACGCTTGCTTACTCGCCGTCAAGGTGGAGGTACGTTTGTTAGCGAAAATATCTGGAAAAGCTTTTCAGATCCTTTGCTTAATTTGTTGTCGTCCCATTCTGAAACCCAACTAGACTTGTTGGAATCGCGTCATGCGATGGAAGGGATTTCGGCTTACTTCGCGGCATTGCGTGGAACTGATGAAGACTTTGCTCGAATTCAAGCATGCCAAGAAAAAATTCGCGGTGCGCAAGATAAGGGTGATATTGAAGCCGAATCTGCAGCAGTGATGGCTTTTCTTATTGCTTTAACAGAGGCAGCGCACAATGTGGTGTTATTGCACATTGTTCGTAGCTTGGCTCCGTTACTCGAACAAAACGTCTTAGAAAATTTAAAGCTGTTGCATCGTCGTAAAGACGTTGTGGAGAAAGTGAGTATACATCGAGCTAACATTGTGGATGCGATCGTTTCAGGACAGCCAGAACAGGCACGTGAAATGTCACACTCTCATTTAGCTTACATCGAAGAAACATTGATGGATTTGACCAAAGAAGAGTCGCGCCGCGAACGTTCTTTACGTCGAATTCAACAGGGTAAATAGCCGTAATACTTCGGCTATTTACGTGTTTAGTAGAATCCAACTAACAAAAAGGATAGATCGCCATGTCTGACATGAAGCATGACGTTGATGCTCTGGAAACTCAAGATTGGTTAGAAGCTCTTGAGTCAGTAGTACGTGAAGAAGGTGTAGAACGTGCACAGTTTTTACTAGAACAAGTTCTAGATAAAGCGCGTTTAGATGGTGTTGATATGGCTACAGGCATCAACACAAACTACATCAACACAATTCCAGCAGCACAAGAGCCAGCTTACCCTGGTGACGTAACTCTTGAGCGTCGTATTCGTTCGATTATTCGCTGGAACGCAATCATGATCGTATTGCGTGCTTCTAAGAAAGACCTAGACCTTGGTGGTCACATGGCTTCTTACCAGTCAGCAGCAGCGTTCTACGAAGTATGTTTCAACCACTTCTTCCGTGCTCCAAACGAGACAGACGGTGGCGATCTAGTTTACTACCAAGGTCACATCTCTCCTGGTATCTACTCTCGTGCATTCGTTGAAGGTCGTCTAACTGAAGAACAGCTAGATAACTTCCGTCAAGAAGTTGATGGTAAAGGTATCCCTTCTTACCCGCACCCGAAACTGATGCCTGAGTTCTGGCAGTTCCCGACAGTATCTATGGGTCTTGGCCCTATCTCTGCTATCTACCAAGCGCGCTTCCTTAAGTACCTTGACGGCCGTGGTCTGAAAGAAACTTCAGCGCAACGCGTATACGCGTTCCTAGGTGACGGTGAGATGGATGAGCCAGAATCACGTGGTGCTATTTCTTTCGCTGCGCGTGAGAAGCTAGACAACCTATGTTTCCTAATCAACTGTAACCTACAGCGTCTAGACGGCCCTGTAATGGGTAACGGTAGCATCATTCAAGAACTTGAAGGCCTATTCAAAGGCGCAGGTTGGAACGTTGTTAAAGTTATCTGGGGTAGCAACTGGGACTCTCTACTAGCTAAAGACACTACTGGTAAGCTTCTTCAACTAATGAACGAAACTATCGATGGTGACTACCAAACATTCAAATCTAAAGATGGCGCATACGTACGTGAGCACTTCTTTGGTAAGTACCCAGAAACAGCTGCACTAGTTGCAGACATGACTGATGACGAAATCTTCGCTCTTAAGCGTGGTGGTCACGATTCTTCTAAACTGTTTGCTGCATTCAACAATGCTAAAGAGACAAACGGTAAGCCAACTGTAATCCTAGCTAAGACTGTTAAAGGTTACGGCATGGGTGATGCAGCTGAAGGTAAGAACATTGCACACGGTGTTAAGAAAATGGACATGACTCATGTTCAACACCTACGTGATCGCCTAGGCCTAGAAGACATCCTTTCAGATGAGAAGATCGCTGAACTTCCTTACCTGAAATTGGAAGAAGGTACGCCTGAGTACGAATACATGCACGCTCGTCGTAACGCTCTACACGGTTACACACCTGCACGTCTTCCTAAGTTTACTCAAGAGTTCAAGGTTCCTGAGCTAGACGCATTCGCACCTCTACTAGGTGAACAGAAGCGTGATATCTCTACAACTATGGCTTATGTACGTACGCTAAACATCCTTCTTAAAGATAAGAACATTGGTAAGAACATCGTTCCTATCATCTGTGATGAAGCTCGTACATTCGGTATGGAAGGTCTATTCCGTCAGGTTGGTATCTACAACCCACACGGTCAAGAATACACACCTGAAGATAAAGGCATCGTTTCTTACTACAAAGAAGCAACGTCTGGTCAAGTTCTTCAAGAAGGTATCAACGAACTAGGTTCTATGGCTTCATGGGTTGCTGCTGCAACTTCATACAGCACAAACGATCTACCGATGATCCCGTTCTACATCTACTACTCAATGTTCGGTTTCCAACGTATTGGTGACATGGCATGGCTAGCAGGCGACCAACAAGCTCGTGGCTTCCTACTAGGTGCTACTGCAGGTCGTACAACACTGAACGGTGAAGGTCTACAGCACGAAGATGGTCACTCGCACATCCAAGCGAACACTATCCCGAACTGTATCTCTTACGACCCAACGTTTGCTTACGAGCTAGCGGTAATCATGCAAGACGGTATCCGTCGCATGTACGGTCCTGAGCAAGAGAACGTTTACTACTACCTAACAGTAATGAACGAGAACTACGCAATGCCAGCAATGCCAGAAGGCGCTGAAGAAGGCATCCGTAAAGGTATCTACAAGCTTGAATCTCACGCTGGTGCTAAGGGCAAAGTTCAACTAATGAGCTCTGGTACTATCATGAACGAAGCGCGTAAAGCAGCTGAAATTCTAAGCGAAGAGTACGGCGTAGCATCTGACGTATTCTCTGTAACGTCGTTCAACGAACTAACTCGTGACGGCCAAGCGGTAGAGCGTGACAACATGCTTCACCCAGAAGCTGAAGAGAAAGTACCGTACATCACGACTGTTCTTGGTAAAGAACCTGCAATCGCAGTGACTGACTACATGAAGAACTACGCTGAGCAAGTACGTGCGTACATGCCAACTGAGTCTTACAAAGTACTTGGTACAGATGGTTTCGGCCGTTCTGACAGCCGTGCAAACCTACGTCGTCACTTCGAAGTTAACGCTGGCTACATCGTAGTTGCAGCTCTAACTGAACTGGCTAAACGTGGTGACATCGAGAAATCTGTAGTTGTTGAAGCAATTGCTAAATTCGATATCGACACTGAAAAAACTAACCCGCAATACGCATAAGACTGGCATTAAGGTAGGTAAATACAATGACAATCGAAATTAATGTACCAGACATCGGTGCTGACGAGGTTGAAGTAACTGAGATTCTTGTAAACGTTGGCGACAAGGTTGAAGAAGAGCAGTCACTGATCACTGTTGAAGGCGACAAAGCTTCAATGGAAGTTCCTGCGTCTCAAGCGGGTATCGTTAAAGAAATCAAAGTAGCGGAAGGCGATTCTGTTTCTACTGGTTCTCTTATCATGATCTTCGAAGCGGAAGGTGCTGCAGCAGCACCGGCTGCTCCAGCAGTTGAAGCGGCGGCACCAGTTGCAGCTGCTCCTGCAGCGGCAGCTGAGCTTAAAGAAGTTCACGTTCCTGACATCGGCGGTGATGAAGTTGAAGTAACTGAAATTATGGTTGCTATCGGTGACGCAGTAGAAGAAGAGCAATCTCTTCTTACTGTTGAAGGTGACAAGGCTTCAATGGAAGTTCCTGCACCATTCGCTGGTATCGTTAAAGAAATCAAGATCGCTTCTGGTGATTCAGTATCGACTGGTTCTCTAGTAATGGTATTTGAAGTAGCGGGCTCTGGCGCTCCAGTTGCAGCAGCTCCTGCTCCAGCGGCGGCACCAGTTGCAGCGGCTCCAGCAGCATCAGCTGAAAAAGAAGTAAACGTTCCTGATATCGGTGGTGACGAAGTAGAAGTTACTGAAATCATGGTAGCGGTTGGCGATACAGTAGAAGAAGAGCAATCTCTAATTACTGTTGAAGGCGACAAAGCTTCAATGGAAGTGCCTGCACCATTCGCTGGTACAGTAAAAGAGATCAAGATTGCAGCTGGCGACAAAGTGTCAACTGGCTCTCTAATCATGACGTTCGTAGTTGAAGGCGCAGCGCCTGCTCCTGTTGCAGCACCTGCACAAGCAGCAGCTCCAGCGGCGGCACCTGCTCCTAAAGCAGAAGCACCTGCAGCGGCTCCAGCAGCAGCTGGCGACTTCCAAGAGAACGGTGACTACGCGCACGCTTCTCCAGTTGTTCGTCGTCTAGCTCGTGAATTTGGCGTTAACCTTTCTAAGGTTAAAGGTACTGGTCGTAAGAGCCGTATCCTTAAAGAAGACGTTCAGTCTTACGTTAAAGATGCACTTAAGCGTCTAGAGTCTGGTGCAGCGGCATCTGGCAAAGGCGGCGACGGTTCTGCTCTTGGTCTACTACCATGGCCAAAAGTTGACTTCAGCAAGTTCGGCGAAACTGAAGTTCAGAAGCTTTCTAAGATTAAGAAGATCTCTGGCGCTAACCTGCACCGTAACTGGGTAATGATCCCTCACGTTACACAGTGGGACAACGCAGACATCACTGAGCTAGAAGCATTCCGTAAAGAACAGAACGCAATCGAAGCGAAGAAAGATACTGGCATGAAGATCACTCCACTTGTGTTCATCATGAAAGCTGTTGCTAAAGCGCTAGAAGCATTCCCAGCGTTTAACTCTTCTCTTTCTGAAGATGGCGAAAGCATCATTCTTAAGAAGTACGTAAACGTGGGTATCGCTGTTGATACACCAAACGGTCTAGTTGTTCCTGTCTTCAAAGACGTGAACAAGAAAGGCATTTACGAGCTATCTGAAGAGCTAATGGCTGTTTCTAAGAAAGCACGTTCTGGTAAGCTAACAGCGGCAGACATGCAAGGTGGTTGTTTCACAATCTCTAGCCTTGGTGGTATTGGCGGTACTGCATTTACTCCAATCGTAAATGCTCCAGAAGTAGGTATCCTAGGTGTATCTAAGTCTGAAATTAAGCCAGTTTGGAATGGTAAAGAGTTCCAACCACGTCTACAGCTTCCACTGTCTCTATCATACGACCACCGTGTGATCGATGGTGCTGAAGGTGCACGCTTCATTACTTTCCTAAACAGCGCACTATCTGACATTCGTCGTCTAGTACTGTAATTGAGAAAGTAATTATTAAGGTGACTTTCGGGTCACCTTAATTCTTTATATAAAGACTATTTTTAGAGAACAGTTTCCTGCATTTCTCATAATCTGATGGGGAATTGTTGTCTAGCTCACAGGCTAACTTAAAGCTACTTTCACACTGTTAACATCTCTGTAAAATGTTTCCTGTTTGAAAGCCCAATAATTTTAAGAACATCTACTCAGCCTGTTAGGGATAATGACTACAAGAGGTCACAATGAGCAAAGAAATTAAAGCCCAAGTTGTTGTACTTGGTTCAGGTCCTGCTGGTTACTCAGCGGCATTCCGTTGTGCGGATTTAGGTCTAGAAACAGTACTAGTTGAACGTTACAGCACTCTTGGTGGTGTATGTCTAAACGTTGGTTGTATTCCATCAAAAGCACTTCTTCACGTTTCTAAAGTAATTGAAGAAGCTAAAGCGATGGCAGAGCACGGCGTTGTATTCGGCGAGCCACAAACGGACATCAACAAGATCCGTATTTGGAAAGAAAAAGTAGTTGATCAACTAACTGGCGGTCTTGGCGGTATGGCTAAGATGCGTAACGTTACTGTTGTTAACGGTTTCGGTAAGTTCACAGGTCCTAACAGCATTCTTGTTGAAGGCGAAGGCGAAGCAACAACTGTTAACTTCGACAACGCAATCATTGCTGCGGGTTCTCGCCCAATCAAACTTCCTTTCATCCCACATGAAGACCCACGTATTTGGGATTCTACGGATGCACTAGAACTAAACGAAGTACCTGAAAAACTGCTTATCATGGGCGGCGGTATCATCGGTCTTGAGATGGGTACGGTTTACCACTCTCTAGGTTCTAAAGTTGAAGTTGTAGAGATGTTCGATCAAGTTATCCCTGCTGCGGATAAAGACATCGTTAAAGTTTTCACTAAGCGCATTAAGAATAAGTTCAAGCTAATGCTTGAAACTAAAGTGACTGCTGTTGAAGCGAAAGAAGACGGTATCTACGTTTCAATGGAAGGCAAAAAAGCACCAGCTGAAGCTGAGCGCTACGATGCTGTTCTTGTTGCTATCGGTCGTGTTCCAAACGGTGCACTTATCGACGCTGAAAAAGCGGGTATCGAAGTTGATGAGCGTGGTTTCATCAATGTTGATAAGCAAATGCGTACTAACGTTCCTCACATCCACGCGATCGGTGACGTTGTTGGTCAACCAATGCTTGCTCACAAAGGTGTGCATGAAGGTCACGTAGCTGCTGAAGTTATCTCTGGTAAGAAGCACTACTTCGACCCTAAAGTAATCCCATCAATTGCGTACACTGAGCCAGAAGTTGCTTGGGTAGGTAAGACTGAGAAAGAAGCGAAAGCGGAAGGCATCAACTACGAAGTTGCTACTTTCCCTTGGGCTGCTTCTGGTCGTGCAATCGCTTCTGACTGTGCAGACGGCGTTACTAAGATGATCTTCGATAAAGATACTCATCGCGTAATCGGTGGTGCTGTTGTTGGTACTAACGGTGGTGAACTTCTTGGTGAAATCGGCCTAGCAATCGAAATGGGTTGTGATGCAGAAGATATCGCTCTTACTATCCACGCTCACCCAACTCTACACGAGTCTGTTGGTCTAGCTGCGGAAGTATTCGAAGGTTCAATCACTGACCTTCCAAACAAGAAAGCAGTGAAAAAGAAGAAGTAATTCTCCTTTAGCCACTCGCTAATGTTTGAAAAACCGCTGATTCGTCAGCGGTTTTTTTATGTCTGAAGAAAAGTTGGTCGTCATACTTGTAGAGATCCCCAACTCGCTCGTCCCTCGCTCTTGAGGATGACGAAGTGAGGTGTTGAAGTTTATGCTGTGGTGATTTTTTAGTGTGAAGGTGAGAACTTTAACTCTATATTCCCGTCATTCCCTAGACTGACGAAGGAGGGAATAGGGAATCTGATTAGGTGAGAGGAAATAAAAAAGGGCTAGCGTAAAAGCCAACCCTTTAGTTTTGTTCGAAGCCCCAATCTACTTATAAATACACAGCATGTTCAAGTAGCTATCCGTTAAGCTTGAAAGCTCTTCTGGCGTTTCTACACGTTTCGCTTGGATGAATAGCGAGTAGCAAATGCCGTGGAATAGGTTCGCTAGATGTTTAGGGTCGTGATCGTCGCAAACTTCGCCACGTTCAATCGCTTTGCTAAACATGTTTTGTACTAACATTTGGTTAGTGCGGTTGGTTGTTACGAATAGCGGCCATACTTCATCACGAGTCGAAGCGCTCCATTCGAACCATACATTTAACCAATGGCTATCGTGAGCCACTAACGTCACCATTTCAGTCGCAATATTATGTAGGTTTTGTTTTGCGTGAATATCCAGATCGATATTGTCTGAAAGGAAGTTAGAGAATTGGCGTACAACATGATTAAGCACTTCATCAACCAGATCTTCACGGGTTGGGAAGTAGTTAAATACAGTTGCGACAGACACCTGAGCGATGTCTGCAATATCAGCGTGTCCACCACGACCGATACCGCGGCGAGAGAATACCTCAAGAGCGATTTCCATCAATTGAAGTTTTCTTTTTAAAGGTGAAAGCCTAGTTCTAGGTCTCTTAGATATTGAGTCCATTTTATTTTCCTTGCCAACGAAATTTTTATATTAATGATTTTATTATTATTTAAGCCAAGATGAGTGTAATGGTGCATATGCGAATGGTCAATCCTTTCAGCTTGTTTTATAGACAGTTACATCAAACTTGATACATAAAGCGTGATCAGCATTGATGTGAAAGGAGACGAGTATTGGATAAGGCACCAGCGCACATTTCGTTGAGAATCTGACAGTAAATTCGAACCATAAGGTGGTGTGGGTATTTGAGCAGTGCTAGACTTACGCACAAAATTGAGCGACACAACTGACGAAACTGTCAACATTCGTCGCAATCACCAAATAGAATGAGAGCAGTATGAAGCATACAGTTGAAGTCATGATCTCTGAGCAAGAAGTTCAGGATCGAGTGAACGAACTAGGCAAACAGATCACGGAACACTACAACGGTAGTGAAGATCTAGTTTTAGTTGGCTTATTGCGTGGATCTTTTGTCTTTATGGCAGATCTTGCTCGTGCTATCGATTTAACTCACCAAGTTGATTTCATGACCGCGTCTAGCTACGGCAACGGCATGGAAAGCTCACGTGATGTTCGTATTTTGAAAGACCTTGATGATGATATCCAAGGTAAAGACGTTCTACTTGTAGAAGATATTATCGATACAGGTAACACGCTGACTAAAGTAAAAGAGATTCTGAGCCTACGTGGTCCTAAGTCTATCGAAATTTGTACGCTACTAGACAAGCCTTCTCGTCGTGAAGTGACAGTCGATACAAAATGGATTGGTTTTGAAATCCCAGACGAGTTTGTTGTTGGTGTTGGTATCGACTACGCACAAAAATATCGTCACCTACCGTACATCGGTAAGGTAGTACCTCAAGAGTAATCATTACGCTTGTGGTTTAGAAGTCATTAAAAAGCCCGCTTGATGCGGGCTTTTTGTATTTATTCCGGAAGGAGTTAGCTTTGTTGGCTAAGAAGAGGCGTCGTTAAGATCTTGTTTAATGCATCTAAGTGACTGTTCTCTAAAGTATCGTTACTTGAGCAACGTACGCCAAGGTCCTGCAGCTTGCCATCGCCAATACCATAAACCACACCATGGATTTCAACGTCTTGGCCGCGCTCCCACGCATTTTGCATAATGGTTGAGTTGCCTAGGTTATAAACCTGTTCTGCGACGTTAATTTCGCACAACTTGTCACCCCATTGCTCACGAGGAAGCCCCTCGATTTGCTTACGGTATTTTAGGTAATTGTCACGGATGTGAAGTAACCAGTTGTTGATAAGACCAAGTTTAGGGTTATCAATCGCCGCATTAACACCGCCACAGCCGTAGTGGCCACAGACAATGATGTGTTTAACTTTGAGTACATCGACGGCGTACTGTACCACTGAGAGGCAGTTTAGGTCGGTATGAACCACTTGGTTCGCCACATTTCGGTGAACAAACAGTTCGCCAGAATACAAACCAGTGAGACGCTCGGCCGGAACACGGCTATCTGAGCAGCCAATCCATAGAAAACCAGGGCTTTGGCCCTCTTCAAGCGTTGTAAAATACTCAGGTCGTTGAGATCGAATTTCTTCTGACCATTTAGAGTTGTTTTCAAAAAGCTGTTTAATCTCTGGCATTTTGCGTCTTACATCCCTTAATTAAGAATCTCAACTATACACAATGTTACAAATTCAATCTCGTAAAAACTGTGTCAAATAGTACTCATCTGACGTGTACTCGTCGTTAAAATCATTAACTTAGCGTAGAAGCTATGATCTGGTTATAAGACATTAATAATGTGATTGAATTAACACTTTCTGAACACTTGATACATTTGTTAAAGTGATAAGGTTTGTCATTTCATCATCAGGAAGGTGTGTTTTGTTTGGAAGTCGTTTTACGGATATCAATCTCAAAGGGGACATGTTTGGTGGTGTTACTACAGCCATCATTTCATTACCTTTAGCATTGGCATTTGGTGTTGCTTCTGGTGCGGGCGCGGAAGCTGGCCTTTGGGGCGCCATCATGGTTGGCCTATTTGCTGCATTGTTTGGTGGCTCGAGCAGCCTGATCTCTGAACCGACCGGCCCGATGACGGTGATCATGACAGCCGTAATGACCAGTATGGTCGCGAAATACCCTGAAACTGGCATGGCAATGACCTTCACAGTCGTGATGATGGCAGGTGCATTTCAGATATTGCTTGGCACGTTAAAGCTCGGAAAATACGTTACTTTGATGCCATATAGCGTGATCTCCGGATTTATGTCGGGTATCGGCGTTATTCTAATTATTCTTCAGTTGTCTCCTTTATTAGGACATGCCGCACCTTCTGGTGGGGTGATGGGCACGCTCTCTGCACTTCCTGGTACGCTAGCAAACTTAAAAGTGAGTGAACTGTTTTTGGGTGCTTTGACGCTCGGTATTCTTTTTGGCTTCCCCGCTAAGTATCGTAAGTATGTACCTGCTCAACTGGTCGCTTTGGTTGCTGTGACACTCTTGTCCGTCATTATTTTTGATACCGACTCTATTCGCCGTATTGGTGAAATCCCAGCGGGTTTACCCTCTCTCGTTATTCCTACGATCAGCGCTGAACAGTTCACGACCATGGTTATTGATGCCTTGGTACTGGGTACGCTTGGCTGCATTGATACGCTTCTGACCGCGGTTATCGGAGACTCACTGACTCGTAAAGAGCATGACTCAGACAAAGAACTTCGCGGCCAAGGCATTGCCAATATGATCTCTGGCCTGTTTGGTGCGCTACCTGGCGCGGGCGCCACTATGGGTACCGTAACGAATATTCAGGTGGGAGCGCGTTCTCCGCTTTCCGGTGTTATTCGAGCTTTAGTACTTGCGCTCGTGGTATTGGTTGCAGGTGGCTTAACAGAACCGATTCCTATGGCAGTGCTGGCTGGTATCGCGATGTATGTTGGTTTCAATATCCTAGATTGGAGTTTTATCCAGCGCGCGCACAAGGTCAGCTATGCGGGCATGGGCGTGATGTACGGCGTGATGTTACTGACTGTGTTTGTCGACTTGATTATTGCCGTTGGACTGGGCGTGTTTATCTCGAACATTCTGATTATTGAAAGATTGAGCCGAGAGCAAGCCAGACAAGTTAAGGCGATCAGTGATGGTGATGATGAAGACGATATCCCATTGACCGATAGCGAACGTCAGTTACTCGATAGTGCCAATGGTAAGGTGCTCTTCTTCTATCTTTCAGGGCCGATGATATTCAGCGTTTCAAAGGCGATTTCACGTCAGCACTCAAGTATCTCTGACTATGAAGCGATGATTCTAGACCTGACAGATGTCCCTATGATTGATGTCACTGTTGGTCTTGCGCTAGAGAATGCGATTAAAGATGCATTGGATGCGCAGTGTGAGGTGTATCTACTGTGTCCTAATGAGAATACTCGTCAGCAACTGGAGAAGTTCCACGTGATTGACCTAGTACCTGAATCCAACACTTATCGATTCAGATATGAAGCCCTGACGGCAGCAACAAGCTATGTCGACAGAGATGAGCATCAATTTGAGTCAGTTTAATTATTCAGTAATAAGCGAACATGAATGAGCTGATATGAATAATCTAATATGAATAAGCTATAGACGCTCACTTCAAGACTGATCATTAATGCCGTTAAGTGAATAACTTAGCGGCATTTTTATATTTATTGAACGTTGATTTAGTCTTCACGTAGCCAAGAGGCTTATTTGTTTTCGAAAGAAACTCTCACACGATATTTGTATTAATCGTCAATCAACGATAAACTTGTTTGCAAAATGGCCGAGTAAACAAGTTTGGGTTAGTTTTCTGCTAGCTCGTTTTAAGCATTACTCTCTTCCTCAAGCTCGGTCGTCTACATCTTATCTATAGCAAATGGCAGTCTATCTCTATGTATGCATTAGAAATTGAGCAATTAAGAAAAACTTATGCTGGGGGCTTCGAGGCTCTTAAGGGCGTTAGTTTACAAGTAGAAAAAGGCGACTTTTACGCACTACTTGGTCCCAATGGTGCGGGTAAATCAACCACCATTGGTGTTATCTCTTCACTGGTAAATAAAACGTCAGGCAAGGTTAAAGTGTTCGGCTGCGACATTGATACCGATCTGGAACTTGCGAAGCAGAACTTAGGCCTTGTGCCTCAAGAGTTTAACTTTAACCCGTTTGAAACCGTTGAACAGATCGTGCTGCAACAAGCGGGTTATTACGGCGTGCCAAAAGCATTAGCGAAAGAGCGAGCGAAAAAGTACCTATCTCAACTCGATCTGTGGGAAAAGCGTGGCGAACGTGCGCGTAACTTGTCTGGTGGTATGAAGCGTCGTTTGATGATCGCGCGTGCATTGATGCATGAACCTCATTTGTTGATCCTTGATGAACCAACGGCAGGCGTTGATATTGAACTGCGTCGTTCAATGTGGGAATTCCTAAAAGAGATCAATGAGAAACAGGGCATTACCATTATCTTGACCACGCACTACCTAGAAGAAGCAGAAATGCTGTGTCGCAACATTGGTATCATCAATCGCGGTGAGCTGATTGAGAACACAACAATGAAAGCGCTGTTGGGTAAATTGAGTGCTGAGACCTTTATTCTGGATCTGGAAGAGGGCACCACTGAACCTAAGCTTGAAGGCGTGAATAGCCAAGTGATGGTCAATGGCTCGCTAGAAATTGAAATCGACAAGAACCTAGGTTTGAATACCATCTTTGCTCAATTGAGCGAGCAACAGGTTAAAGTCCTCTCTATGCGTAACAAAGCAAACCGTCTAGAAGAGCTATTTGTGAGTATCGTCCGTGAGGGGAGTAAATAATATGTACAGCCTATATTGGACCGCTTTCTGCAGTTTGTTGACCAAAGAGATCAATCGCTTTACTCGTATCTGGGTGCAGACTCTGGTGCCGCCAGCGATTACCATGACGCTTTACTTCATCATCTTCGGTAACCTGATTGGTGCGCGTATTGGTGAAATGAACGGCTTTAGCTACATGGAATACATTGTTCCCGGTCTGATCATGATGTCGGTGATCACCAACTCATACTCCAACGTTGCTTCGTCGTTCTTTAGTGCCAAATTCCAAAAAAACATTGAAGAGCTGCTTGTAGCACCTGTTCCTAACTACGTGATTATCGCCGGCTTCGTAATGGGTGGTGTGGTTCGTGGCTTGTTAGTGGGCACCATAGTAACGTTCGTGTCGTTGTTCTTTGTCGACCTGCAAGTTGACCATTGGGGCGTGATCATTGCGACGGTATTTTTAACGTCGGTAGTGTTCGCTCTGGGTGGCTTGATTAATGCGGTATTCGCACGCACGTTTGATGATATCTCTATTATCCCAACCTTTATCTTAACACCGCTGACGTACCTTGGTGGTGTGTTCTACTCGATCAGTTTATTGCCTGAATTCTGGCAAGGTGTATCGAAGTTGAACCCTATCGTGTACATGGTTAACGCGTTCAGATATGGCTTCTTGGGTGTGTCTGATGTGGGTATCGTGACGTCGTTTGGCGTACTAGGCGTGTTTATCGTGCTGTTGTATGGCATTGCACACTATCTAGTGACAAAGGGTATCGGCTTACGCAGCTAACCTTTGGTTAATCTAAGTAACAGGTAAAGAAAAAGGTCGATATAACATCGACCTTTTTTATGTTTTGCGTTAAGAGCAGAAGCCGACTATTCAGTCGCTTCTTCTTTCACTTCTTCTTTGGTTTCCGTTACCAAATCGAGAACTTGGTTATCGATAAGACGCGTCTTACCTAGGAATGCTGACATTAGAATCACTGCTTGAGTTGATTCTGAAGTGATTGCTTGCAGTGTTTTCGCATCGCAGATGAAGATCTCATCAGGTTGAAGATCTGCAGCGCGTAGCTGGTCAGTTGCATCTTCAATCACTGATGCGTAATCATCGCGACCACCACGAATAGCGCTGCTGATCCAGCGCATAGTGCGCGCTAGAACGGGAGCTCGTTGGCGCTCGTCAATCGTTAGGTTGCTATTGCGAGAGCTCATTGCTAAACCATCCATTTCACGAACGGTTGCAACGCCGACAACTTCAATGTCTAACGCTAGGTCAGTGGTCATCTGGCGAATAACAGCAAGTTGCTGGAAATCTTTCTCGCCGAAGCATGCAAAGTCTGGCTGAACGATATTAAACAGTTTAGTGACAATGGTTGATACACCACGGAAGTGACCTGGACGAGAGGCACCTTCAAGCATGTGAGATATGCCAGGGACTTCAACAAACGTCTGCTTGTCTAATCCATCTGGGTACATCACCTCTGGCGTTGGTGTAAATACTAGCTCAACACCTTCACCTGTTAGTTTGCTTAAATCTGCTTCTAACGTGCGAGGGTAGTTGTTTAGGTCGTCGGCACGGTCAAACTGCATTGGGTTTACAAAGATGCTTACCACAACGATGTCGGCCAGTTCACGAGCTTTCTTTACTAGAGTCAGGTGGCCTTCATGCAGGTTTCCCATTGTCGGTACAAAAGCAACCGTACGTCCATCACGCTTAAACTGTTTAATCTGCTCACGAAGAGCCGCTATTTCAGCAAAAGTTTGCATACTTACTCCTAAGCGATTGTATGAGCTTCATCAGGGAAGCGCGCGCTCTCTACTTCTTCTTTGTATAGAGCTACAGCCTTACGCATATCACCTGTTTCTGCTAGGAAATTCTTAGAGAATTTCGGCATGTAGTTCGCAGAAATACCGAACATGTCATGCATAACCAAGATCTGACCATCGGTAACATTACCTGCACCGATACCGATAACCGGTACGTCACAAGCTTCTGTAATTCGTTTTGCCAATGAAGCTGGCACACATTCAAGTAGAACGATTTGAGCGCCTGCGTTTTGCAGTGCTAACGCGTCAGCAACCATTTTGTCGGCTTGCTCGTCGTCACGACCTTGAATCTTGTAACCACCAAAAATGTTCACAGATTGAGGCGTTAAGCCTAAGTGTGCACATACTGGTACTGCACGTTCTGTTAGCATCTTCACAGTATCAACCAACCAGCTTCCGCCTTCGATTTTTACCATGTTCGCACCAGCACGCATCAAAGTCGCTGAGCTCTCACAAGCTTGTTCTGGCGTTGCGTAGCTCATGAAAGGCAAGTCAGCCATAAGAAGACAATTTGGGCTACCAGCACGCACTGAGCGAGTATGGTAAGCAATGTCTTCAACGGTTACTGGTAATGTATCGTTATGGCCTTGTAGAACCATACCCAGTGAATCACCGACAAGCAGAACTGGCATTTCTTGGCTTTCGAATAATTGAGCAAAGCTCGCATCATAAGCTGTCGAAGTCGCGAATTTACGGCCTTCACGTTTGCATTTGATCAGGTCGTTAATGGTTACTTTTTTCATTGGTTTTCCTTAATGCGCTTGGCTATTGTTGCCAAACATTGAGCCCGTTCTTATCTACTATTTTCAGCAGTTCTGTCAGCTCAGTCCCATCAGGGAGTTGTAAACTTGGTGCGATTTCAGCAAGCGGGTAGAGTACAAACTCTCGTTCTTTCATTCCATAATGAGGAACGATTAAGCGCTCTGAATCGATCACCTCATTGCCGTATAGCACAATGTCGAGATCCAAGGTTCTTGGCCCCCAACGTTCGTCTTTACGGACGCGCCCTTGCTCTAGTTCGATCTTTTGAGTGCAATCAAGTAGTTCAATTGGCGTTAATTCGGTTTGGATAGCGACTACCGCGTTGATGTAGTCGGGTTGATTTTGCGGCCCCATTGGAGTGCTACTATATAGCTGAGAGGTCGCAATAAACGTTGATCGCGGTAGGCTTTTTAGCGTTTCGATAGCCAAATTTGCTTGGCTAACTGGGTCGGCGAGGTTACTGCCGACCGCAATGTAAGCAGTTATCATTCGGATTGCTTACTCTTTTTGTTTCGGTAAGTCTTACGGCGACGATGGCCTGACTTTGATGGTGCAGCAACGTCGTTAGCCATTGCTTGACGCATGTTGCGACCTGCAGTCTGATAACGCTCCCACCATTTTGCTAACTCTTTGGTTTCACCACCTTCAATCTCCCCACGCATTTCTAGGAAATCGTAGCCTGCACGGAACTTATTGAGCTCCATTAGACGAACAGCGCGTTTACCGTTACGGCGAGGTAGTCGAAGTTGCAGTTGCCAAACTTCGCGAATGGTTGCGGTGTGACGACGAGGAATCGCAATAGACTTTACTTGCTGATCAAGAATGATGTTACTCGCTTCCATGATCGCATCGTAGTGTGCCATACCCTGTTCAGCGACAAGTTTGTCTGCCAGCTTGTTCATCGGGTACCAAAGCATTGCTGCGAACATGAATGCTGGGTTTACTCGCTTACCATCTTCGATGCGAAGGTCGGTTGAATCGAGAACCAAATCAAGCATCTGCTCTGTGTGAGAGTCGTAATCTTCTGTGAAGTGCTCAGCTACCGCTGGGAACATCTGTTGGAACAGGTTGTACTCGCGCATCAGGTGGTAGGTTTCTAAACCGTGGCCTGATTGCAGTAATTTTAGAGACTCTTCGTAAAGGCGCGCTGCTGGGATGTCTCTTAGAAGGTGAGCTAACTCTTCAATCGGGTCAGCCGTGTCTTCTTCGATGTCGAAATCCAGTTTAGCGGCGAAGCGCATTGCACGTAGCATACGCACTGGGTCTTCGCGGTAACGCGTTTCTGGATCGCCAATCAGGCGGATCAGTTTATCTTCTAAATCTTCTACACCACCCGCGTAATCGTGGATGCTGTAGTCTGCAATGTTGTAGTACATCGCGTTGATTGTGAAATCACGACGCTCTGCATCTTCATCAACACTGCCGTACACGTTATCGCGCAGCAGCATGCCTTCTTTCGATTGTGCAGAAACGTTTTTCGATGGTTCTTGGTGGTGACCACGGAAAGTTGCCACTTCAATGATGTCACGACCAAACATGATATGTGCTAAGCGGAAACGGCGACCGATAAGACGACAGTTTCTGAAGAGGTGTTTGATTTGCTCTGGCGTTGCGTTGGTCGCAATATCAAAATCTTTTGGCTGAGAGCCTAATAAGATATCGCGCACACCACCACCGACTAGAAATGCGTCAAAACCCGCACCATTCAGGCGATATAGCACTTTTAGTGCGTTGTCGCTGATCTGCTTGCGTGAAATATTGTGCTCTTGACGAGTATAAATATTCAGAGCTAATTCGTGGAATCCGCGTTGTTCGCTTGGGGTATTGTCGTTTGTATTCATTAGTTTAGAACAAAGTAGGTATCGCCAACTTTGTTTTTCTCTTAGTCCAAAGTGGTAGTGCAGAGTTTGATTGCGGCTAATAATAGCTTAGCGCGAGCCATTTGAGAACATCGTCTGCTTAACCACAGTGGTTGGTTATGGCATTTTTATGTGTCGTTTTTGCTATTTGCCGTGAGTTTCGAGTTAATTACAGTGCTCTTTTTGTAAACTATCAGGTAACTGACTGACGTTCCATTGTTGGCAGCCCCACAATAAAATCTCATCCATTGAAGCCTCATAAAGGGCCGTCGGGATATCAAAACCTAAGAATCGCATCGCGTTGAGTAACGTTGGTTTTGGGTTATCGAGATCTATCGCGGTGGCATGGTTCTGTTTTGACAGTTTATTCCCCAAGCCATCGGTTGCCAATGGTAAGTGCAAGTAGCTCACTGTTTTTTGTTTGAGCGTCTTATACAAACTGATTTGTCGACCTGTTGGTTCTATCAGGTCTGCGCCTCTTACGACCTCTGTTACTCCTTGTTCGATGTCATCAAGGACAACGGCCAAGTTATAGGCAAACAATCCATCTCTGCGTTTAATAATAAAATCTTCTGCAGCTAATGCTTTAGGGATTTTAATGGTGCCGTGGCGAACATCATCAAAGGACTCCACTGGAAAGTCCATGCACAAGCGCACCGCCTGTTGGCCTGAATCGACTAAGCCTGCATCTCGACAGTGACCATTGTAAAAGCCACCCAAAGCCTTTATCTGCTTGCGGGTGCATTGGCAGTAGTAGGCTTGATTGTCAGCGACCCATTGGTCGATTTGAGCTTGATACAAGCCATGACGCTGGCTTTGATAAACGACTTCACCATCCCAAAATAGATGGTAAGCCTCAAGCGTCTTAAGAATGAGGTCTGCAGCGCCGGCCATTTCTCTTGGCGGGTCGAGGTCTTCCATACGAACTAACCATTTTCCTTGGTTAGATTTCGCTTGAAAGTAGCTACCAAGAGCAGCAACAAGTGAGCCAAAATGAAGAGGACCTGACGGTGATGGTGCAAAGCGCCCGATATAATTCATGAGTGAACAACCTAATCTAAATGGTACCGCAGTAGCCGATTCTTAAGACGTTTAACAAGAGCTTTAATGCCTAGAACCAAGGTTTGATGTATGGAACTAAGGCTTAAAGCTGCTATTTACTATCAAGCGTGTGAAATACTTCGCTTGGATAACAAACAAAAAAGGGAGCCAAGGCTCCCTTTCTTTACATCTGCAAGAATTAACCTTGCATCTGTTTCTCTTTGATCTCTGCAAGTGTTTTACAGTCAATACAAAGATCAGCAGTTGGACGAGCTTCAAGGCGACGAATGCCAATCTCGATACCGCAAGAATCACAGAAGCCGAAATCGTCTTCTTCGATCTTGTCTAATGTCTTCTCAATTTTTTTGATAAGACGACGCTCACGGTCACGGTTACGTAACTCTAGGCTGAATTCTTCTTCTTGAGAAGCACGGTCAACTGGGTCTGGAAAATTCGCTGCTTCGTCCTGCATGTGGTGCACAGTACGATCAACTTCTTCCCTGAGCTGGTTGCGCCAAGCTGCTAAAATTTTTGTAAAATGTTCCGTTTGCTCAGGTGACATGTACTCTTCACCTGGCTTCTCTTGGTACGGTTCAACACCTGCGATGGCTAGGATGCCTAGCGCTTTTTTCTTAGATTCTGGCATACAGCATCTCCTATTTACACCTAGTCAACTGCAAAGCAGCTAATTTTAAGGCGGGTATCTATAGCAGAAAGAACGAATGGTGGCAAATACTCTTATTCAAACTTGCAATCAATGTGATTAGTTCAGCATCTTTGCTTAGCTATTGATAAATTCAACAGCTTGTTTTAGTTGTATTTGAGTACTGCTGAGCTCTGCTTTATAGCAAAGCACTTCAACTCCAGCGTCTTGTGCTTGTTTTAGTAATAACGAATATTTGGCGTCTATATGGTGTGCCGCAGACACTTTTTCAATACCTGAATGTAAAACAGTGAATAAAAGTACGGCTCTATTTCCAGATTCGACCATTTCTGTGAGTTCACGCAGATGTTTTTGGCCTCTGGTTGTGACCGCATCAGGGAAAAAACCTTGCCCTTTAGTTGACGTTTCTAGCTCGTCGAGCAATGTGACGCTTTTCACTTCGATATAGCAAGGCGGCTTTTCGTTATCTTCAAGCAGAATATCAATGCGACTATTCTCACTGCCATATTTCACTTCGGTTCGTAACGCGTTATAACCTAAGAGTTCAACTATAGTCCCATTTTCAATTGCTTCCACTGCTAGCTGGTTTGCCCGCGCAGTATTTACACAAATACGATGACCTTTGTCTGTTTCTGAGATCTCCCAGCTGTTTGGGTACTTTCTTTTTGCATTATCGGAGGTTGAGTACCACACCGTATTGCCAGGAGTCGCACATCCTGTCATCGCTCCAGTGTTAGCGCAGTGAATAGTACGCTCGCTACCGTCTGGAAGTTGGATGTCAGTGAGGAAACGTTTATAGCGTTTAATAAGAGTCGCTGGCTCTAATGGCGGATTGAAGTGCATATTACTTATTTAGACAGGTAGGTTTTTATGTACAATGTTGCCAACATTACACCACAAGGTTCTCCCATTGCCACAACTGCCCATAGAAGCTGTGATGCCAGATCTGCTCGCTGGCGTAGAAACACATACTCAACTTATTCTAAAGGCCGCTCCCGGTGCGGGTAAGTCAACATTCTTCCCTTTACAGTTAGTTAAGACTAACGCCGTTCAAGGCAAAATCATCATGCTTGAACCGAGGCGTTTGGCTGCAAGGAATATTGCCACTTACTTAGCGAGCCAATTGGGAGAAAAGGTGGGAGAGAGCATTGGCTTTAGAGTTCGTGGTGAATCTAAAACCAGCAGTGCAACTCGCTTGGAAATCGTCACCGAAGGGATCATGACGAGAATGATCCAAACCGACCCTGAATTAACTGGGGTTGATATGGTGATCTTTGATGAATTTCACGAGCGCAGCATTCACGCAGATACCGCATTGGCGTTTAGCTTGGAGATCCAAGATGCGTTGCGTGATGATCTAAAAGTGGTTGTGATGTCGGCAACCTTAGATCAACAAGCGCTGCAAACTTTGCTGCCGAATGCCAAATACGTTGAATCACAAGGTCGCACCTTTCCGGTCGATTTCCGTTATCAGCCTCTTAGCGCAAATGAATATCTAGCCCCTAAAATGGCTAATGTGATTCGCTCTCTGATGGATAAAGAGTCAGGCTCACTTCTGGCCTTTTTGCCGGGCGTTTCTGCGATTAAGCAGGTGGAATCTCAACTAGAGCAACTTGCCAGTGATATCGATGTGTGTCCTTTGTATGGGCAACTCAGCTTTCCTCAACAGCAGAAAGCGATCGCGCCATCAGAGAAAGGGCGTCGAAAGGTGGTGTTAGCGACCAATATTGCTGAGACTTCTTTGACGATTGAAGGCATTCGATTGGTGGTTGATTCCGGGCTTGAACGTGTGGCGAAGTTCGATCTGAAAACCGGCATTACTAAGCTTGAGCAAGTGAAAATCTCGCAATCTTCAGCTGAACAACGGGCGGGGCGTGCGGGACGAATGGAAGAGGGCTTGTGCGTCCGTTTGTACAGCGAAACGCAACTTATTCAGCAACCGGCTGTACCAGAACCTGAAATTCTTCATTCTGATTTGTCTTCGTTGGTGTCTGAATTGACGCAATGGGGCGCTGCGAGTGCCGATGAACTGAAATGGTTAGACGTTCCGCCCAAAGCTTCTATTGGGCAAGCCAAGCAACTCTTACAGACTCTTGAATTGTTAGACGATAATGGTCAATTTACGGCGTTAGGAAAACAGGCTCAACGTTTAGGTTTAGAGCCTCGTATTGCCAGCATGTTGGTTAAAGCGCAGCAAGATAGTCCTGCTCTGTTGAATGTCGCGATTGTTGCCGCTGCTTTGCTGGAAGAGCCGGAACGCAATGTGACGGATATTCAACACTCTTTACATCGACTTAAGCAAAGAAAACATTCCAAAAATAGCGTTGTGATACAGCGAGCAAAAAGTCTCGCGAGCAAACTCAATCATCACTTAGATTTGTCACAAGCTAATGAATCATTGCTACCATTAGTGCTTTGTTTTGCCTTCCCTGACCGGATTGCACAAGTGAGAAGCGCGACCAGCAGTGCTTTCCTTCTAGCGAATGGCCACGGTGCTGAGGTTCGTGATGATGATCCATTGGCAAACAATGACTATATCGTAGTGATTGATTTGATGCGTAGCACAGGGCGAGCCAGTCAAATTTTCTTAGCCACCGCGGTTGATATCGCGCAGCTAGAAGCTGAATTTCCAAAACTGTTTGTTCGTTCCGATTACGCCGATTGGGATGAGAAACGTGGCCGTTTAGTTGCTGAGCAGCGAGTGTCCCTGGGCAAGTTGATTATCAGCACCAAAGTTTTACCCGATCCCGATGCGAATCAGGCGAGCCAAGCGCTGCTCAATTATGTCGCTCGATGTGGGTTGGATCGTTTAAATTGGACAGCTTCGGCTAAGCAGTTGGTTGAGCGTGTACGCTGTGCAGCACTTTGGATGCCTGAGCATGATTGGCCAGCGATGGACGATACGAGTTTGGTTGAACACCTTGATGAGTGGCTACCACCCTATCTGAATGGTATTAAGTCGGCAAAAGGGCTGGCTAGTGTTTCGATTGAACAGGCATTGTCGGCTTATCTTGGCTGGCCTTTGAATCAAGAAATAGACCAATGGCTGCCAACGCACTATCTGATGCCAACAGGCAGCAAGAAGGCCATTCGTTATCAATATCAGTCTGAACCAGTGATCTCAGTGCGGATGCAGGAAGTCTTTGGTGAACAAGACTCGCCATTGATCGCGCAAGGGCGTAAAAAAGTAGTGCTTGAGCTCCTTTCTCCAGCACAGCGACCACTACAAATTACTCAAGATTTAGCCGGCTTTTGGGCTGGCGCGTACAAAGAAGTACAAAAAGAGATGAAAGGCCGTTACCCAAAACATCCTTGGCCGGATGATCCTGCTAACCATGTAGCAACCACTAAAACTAAACGACAGTTGAATCGATGATGACCAAAATGTTAACGCCAAAAAAGGCACCACCTAAAAAAGCGCCAGCAAAGAAGTCACCAGCGACCAAAGCCAAGCCAAGAAAACCAAGAGCGGCTGCGAAAAAGACCAAACCTAAGGCTAAGAAATCTGGCAAAAGAGGTTGGTTGAAGATCCTATGGGGTATTTCTTGGAAAGCAGGCTTAGCGCTCGCGGCATTGCTGTTGTTCGTCGGTATCTATCTCGATTCTGTGGTCAAACAGCGCTTTGAAGGTCAGCTGTTTGATTTGCCAACCGTGGTTTATGCGCGAGTGCTAAATCTGTCTCCGGGAACTCCTGTGAGTTTGGTGCAGGTTAAGAATGAGCTCGATGTACTTAATTATCGTAAGGTGAATGCGCCTCGTCACCCAGGCGAATACTCTTCTTCTTCAACCAAGATTGAAATGATTCGTCGTCCGTTCGAGTTTGTCGATGGACCGGAAGCGGATCGTCATGTGATGCTGCATTTCAATAGTAACGAGTTGACTCGTATTCAGTCGCTAGAGAAGAAAGGCGACATGGGTTATCTGCGTGTTGAACCGAAAATGCTTGGCATGCTTGAGAAAAGTAACGATGAGCAGCGCCTGTTCTTAAAACGTAATCAGTTCCCAGAAGTGATGGTTGATGCCTTATTGGCAACCGAAGACCGAAATTTCTATCAACACGATGGTGTGTCGCCACTGGCCATCGCTCGTGCAATGGTCGTTAACGTCAAAGCTGGGCGAACGGTACAAGGTGGTAGTACGCTGACACAACAGCTGGCAAAAAACCTGTTCCTGTCCAGTGAACGTACATTGTGGCGTAAGGTTCGTGAAGCCTACATTGCACTTATCTTGGACCATCGTTACAGCAAAGACCGAATCCTAGAGGCTTACTTAAATGAGGTTTACCTTGGTCAAAATGGTGGGCAAGCGATCCATGGCTTCGGCTTAGCGTCTCGCTTGTACTTCGGTCAGCCAATTCAAGAGCTCCGTATCGATCAACTAGCACTGCTGGTGGGTATGGTGAAAGGCCCTTCGTATTACAATCCGGTTCGTTATCCTGAGCGTGCTAAGGCTCGACGCGATCTGGTTCTTCGCTTATTGATGCAGCAAGACATATTAACTCCGAGACAATACGAAGAAGCGGCGAGTCGTGATTTGGATATTCAAGACAACCCACGCATTGCTAGCCGTCAGCCCGCTTACTTCCAACAAGTAAACATTGAGCTTAAGAAGTATGTCGGCGACCGATTTGAGGCGAAAAAAGGCATTCGAGTCTTCACCTCTCTGGATCCAGTCTCCCAAGACAAGTTAGAGAAGTCGATTGCACGCAAGGTGCCTGATTTATCGAAAACCGCAGGCAACAAACTGGAAGCTGCGGCTATTGCCGTGGATAGAAATACCGGTGAAATCCGAGCGATGGTCGGTGGTAAGCGTACTGGCTACGATGGCTTTAACCGTGCCTTGAACGCGAGTCGTCCTATTGGTTCTTTGGTCAAGCCTGCAATTTACTTAACTGCATTAGAGCAGCCTCAGAAGTACACGTTAGCGACAACATTGAAGGATACGCCACTGAGCTTGAAAGGCAGTAAAGGCAGTGTATGGAGCCCGAGAAACTTCGATCGTAAGTTCCGTGGCGATGTGCCTTTGTATGTGGCGCTTTCTAAGTCGTACAACGTACCTACTGTTCGTTTAGGTATGCAGTTAGGCATTGATAGTGTCTCGGATACGATTGGAAAACTGGGGGTCGATAAAAATGAAATTCGCCCAGTACCGTCGATGTTTTTGGGTTCGTTCTCACTGACTCCATTCCAAGTCGCGCAGATGTACCAGACCATTACTAACTCTGGCCGTATCGCACCTTTGTCTGCGCTTCGCTCTGTGGTTGATAACGATGGTGAGGTTTTGTATCAGTCGATTCCTCGTGTATCACAAAGCGTCGACCAGCAAGCCGCTTGGTTAACAACCTATGCCATGAAGCGTGGTGTATCGGAAGGTACAGGCCGTTTCCTACAAGGTCAGTTTGCATGGGCAGGGTTAGCTGGCAAAACGGGCACTAGTAATGACAGCCGAGACAGTTGGTTCGTGGGCGTTGATGGTCGTGAAGTGACGACCATCTGGCTAGGGCGTGATGATAATAAGCCGACTAAACTTACTGGTTCGAGTGGGGCGTTACGTGTTTATGCCGATTATCTCAAACAGAGAACGCCCGAGCAGTTATTGCTGCCTTGGCCGACAGGCATTGTCACCGCTAACTTTACTCGAACTTCTGAAGGGGCTTTAGAGTTTGATTGTGATGGTGCAGTTAAACTGCCAGTTTGGGATGAGGATGGAAACATTAAAAAGGGCTGTGAAAGTCAACCAAAACAGTGGCTAAAGAAGCTTTTTCAGTGGTAAAGTCGTAACAGGAAAGAATGACAAGGACAGTTAAAATAATGATTTCTCGTTGGTTAGTGAGTGGCTTAGGCATTGTCGGTACCGTGATCAGTTTTCAGCTGTTTGCATCCACCGCGACACAGGTTGATCAATCTCAGCAGGCTGAACAAGCTCATAAAAGGCCAACTGTTGCTGTCGTTCTTGCTGGTGGTGGGGCAAAAGGTGCAGCTCACATTGGTGTGCTTAAAGCCCTAGAAGAGATGCAAATCCCGGTTGATTACATTACCGGTACCAGTATGGGCTCATACGTTGGCGGTCTTTATGCGACAGGGATGAGCGCAGACGAGATCGAGAGCTTTATTTATACGGTCGATTGGAATCGCGGTTATCGTGATCGCGTTAACCGTAGTGATCGCCGTGTACGTGACAAAGAATATGAAGACCGCTACCAACTGAACACCGATCTCGGCTTAGGTTGGGGCGAAATCAAAGCAAGGAAAGGGGTGGTGCAAGGCCAGAATATGTTGCGTATTCTGCGTGAGACCACGGGTAATCTATCCTCATTTGATTCTTTCGACCATCTTGCTATCCCATACCGTTCTGTTGCAACCGACATTATCGAACTTGAAGAGGTGGTCATCGACCATGGTCACCTTGTTGATGCCATGATGGCCAGTATGTCAGTTCCCGGCGCGCTTCCCCCTTATGAACTCGATGGTCGAATGCTGGTTGATGGTGGTGTCACCAATAACATGCCCGTCGACGTTGCCAGAGCGATGGGTGCAGACATCGTCATTGCGGTGGATATCAGTACCAACTACAAAGGCAAAGATGATTTCACGAATTTTCTAGCGGCAGCTGATCAACTCTCTAATTATCTTGTTCAACGCAGCACCCAAGAGCAAGCTGAAACACTCACAGACGATGATGTCTTCCTGCGCCCAGATGTTGGGGAAATGGAGACGACAGAGTTTGATAAAATGCCATCGGCTTTCCTCGCGGGCTATGAAGCCGCTAAGCAGCATACTGATGAACTTTCTAAGCTATCGCTCTCAAATGCCGATTATCAGCATTATATCGAGGACAAACAAAAAGCACGTAGACAGCTTAAACACGGCGATCAGACCGTCGTTGACCGAGTTGTGATCAATAACAACACCCACTATTCCGATAAGCTGATCGAAAACCGTTTAAACCTTGATTCAGGTAAGGTTCTGAAGACCAGTGAGATTGAATCTAAAGTACAAGACCTCTATGCGCTAGATAGATTCGAGTTGGTGACGTATGAATTTGACACCGTGGATGGTGAGGAGCAATTGCAGGTCGATGTGAACGAAAAATCTTGGGGACCAAACTACCTCAACTTTCGATTCTTTCTTGAAGATGACTTCTCGACGACCAGTCAGTACTCGATCGGTGTTTCAGCCAACTTTACCGATATCAACTCGCACGGTGCAGAGCTAAGAACCAATATCGAGATGGGAACGGATAAACGAATTGAGGCGGAACTCTATTCGCCATTCTTTTCGAGTCAAAAATTGTTCACTTCTGCATCGATTGTATATAGCAAGGAAAACAGAAACCTACCGGTAGATATTGACGATATTGAAGAGCCGACACTGGACGTAACGAAAGACTACTTTCCAATGACTTATAGCGAGTATGTCGGTGAATTAGCATTAGGCTATCAACCTACTTTGTGGCAAGAACTGAAATTTGGTGCTCGTTATACTGATGGGGATGTTGAGGTGGCTTCTTTACCTTCGTTAGGTAATGGTGGTTACACGCGTATTGGTGGGTTTATCAATTATCGATTGGATACTTTGGATAACTTCAGCTTGCCAACGGAAGGTTATTTTGTTGATTTAGAATACCTTGTTTCTCATGATGACTTTCAGAATGATACCTCTATTAACGAAACAGAGTTGACGTCTGAGAGCGATACGGTTTATGAGTTTTCGGCTAATTTAATGGCTGCAAAGAGTATCGAAAAGCATACTTTAGTCGCAAAGCTCGATTACGGTATTGTAGAGAGCAAAAATTCGATTTTCCCTATTGATCCTAAAGAGCTTGGTGGCTTCTTAAACCTGTCAGGTATTCCAAGGAACAGTATGATTGGGCAGAACTTGGCTTACACCAGCCTTATCTATCGTTACAAGTGGTTTGAAAATGACTTCGGCCTCTTTGAATCACCATTCTACGTGGGGGCATCCATTGAGCATGGTGGTGTTTGGTCGAACAATGATTTGAGTATTGATGAAGCGCCAATGTACACCGCGGGTTCTGTTTTCGCGGGTGTCGATTCACCAATCGGGCCGATCATTTTAGCTTATGGCCGAACCGAAGATAATTTCGATTCGGTGTATCTGATTGTAGGTACGTCCTACAAATAATCATGCGCAGAGTCGCCATTTAAGTGCGTAATTAGGCAAAAATAGTGGGACTTTCGTCTTAACTTGCTATGTTGGTCAAAATGATAAGATTTTAATTTAACGTTAAATTTGCTATTCTACCGCCCACAGTTTGGCCTCTATGACGCCGCTCATCAATACAAATTGAATGACAAAAATGGCAATGGAGAGCCAAGTTTCCAAGGATGTTCACTTCTTTATTTTACTAACAATTATGAAGGGAAGAAGTGAACCGCAATGAGAGGAAAAAAGTCGTGCTTGAAGCCTACCGTAAACACGTCGAAGAACGTGCTGCCGAAGGAGTTGTTCCAAAACCACTAGATGCTGAGCAGGTAGCTGGCCTAGTTGAACTTCTGAAGAATCCACCTCAAGGTGAAGAAGAAATCATTCTTGACCTACTAGAAAATCGCATTCCACCGGGTGTAGATGAAGCTGCTTACGTAAAAGCTGGCTTTCTTACGGCTATCACTAAAGGTGAAGTAGCTTCTCCACTAGTAAGCAAAGCAAAAGCTGCAGAACTGCTTGGTACTATGCAAGGCGGTTACAACATCGAATCTCTAGTATCTCTACTAGACGATGCTGAGCTTGCTCCAATCGCTGTTAAAGCGCTATCTCATACTCTACTGATGTTCGATGCGTTCTATGACGTAGAAGAGAAAGCGAAAGCTGGTAATGCATCTGCACAACAAGTACTTCAATCTTGGGCTGATGCTGAATGGTTTACAGCGAAAAACAAAGTAGCGGAAAAGATCACCGTTAAAGTATTTAAAGTTACCGGTGAAACGAACACTGATGACTTATCTCCAGCGCCTGATGCATGGTCACGTCCTGATATCCCAGTACACGCGAAAGCGATGCTGAAGATGGAACGTGATGGCATTACTCCTGATGAACAGGGTAGCGTTGGTCCAATCAATCAAATTGAAGAAATGCAAAAAGATGGCATTCCACTGGCTTACGTTGGTGATGTTGTTGGTACAGGTTCTTCACGTAAATCGGCAACAAACTCAGTACTTTGGTTCATGGGTGAAGATATCCCATTCGTACCAAACAAGCGTACTGGCGGTGTTTGTCTTGGTGGTAAAATTGCACCAATCTTCTACAACACAATGGAAGATTCAGGCGCACTACCCATTGAACTGAACGTACAAGATATGAACATGGGCGATATCATTGATATCTACCCGTACGAAGGTGTTGTTCACAAGAACGGTTCTGTGATTTCAAACTTTGAGCTAAGCAAAGTACTTCTTGATGAAGTGCGTGCTGGTGGCCGTATTCCACTGATCATCGGTCGTGGTCTAACGGGTCGTGCTCGTGACGCTCTAGGTCTAGAAGAAACGGATCTGTTTGCTAAACCAATCGACCCATCTGCATCTGATAAAGGCTACACGCTAGCTCAGAAGATGGTTGGTAAAGCATGCGGCGTTGAAGGTGTACGTGCTGGTCAGTACTGTGAACCTAAAATGACGACAGTCGGTTCTCAAGATACGACCGGTCCTATGACTCGTGATGAGCTTAAAGATCTGGCGTGTCTTGGTTTCTCTGCAGACCTTGTAATGCAGTCTTTCTGTCACACATCGGCATACCCTAAACCGGTCGATGTAAACACTCACCATACGCTACCTGATTTCATCATGAACCGTGCGGGTGTTTCACTTCGTCCAGGTGATGGCGTTATCCACTCATGGCTAAACCGTATGCTTCTTCCTGATACTGTAGGTACAGGTGGTGACTCGCATACTCGTTTCCCTCTAGGTATTTCATTCCCTGCGGGTTCTGGCTTAGTAGCATTTGCTGCGGCAACAGGCGTAATGCCTCTTGATATGCCTGAATCTATCTTGGTTCGCTTTAAAGGTGAAATGCAACCGGGTATCACGTTACGTGACCTAGTACATGCCATTCCTCTTTACGGCATCAAGCAAGGTCTACTGACGGTAGAAAAAGCCGGTAAGATCAACGAATTCTCTGGTCGTGTACTAGAAATTGAAGGTGTTGAGCACTTATCTGTTGAGCAAGCGTTTGAGCTTTCTGATGCATCTGCTGAGCGTTCTGCTGCAGGTTGTACGGTTAAGCTATCTCAAGAGTCTATCGATGAGTACCTGAACTCGAATATCGTTATGCTTAAGTGGATGATTGCTGAAGGTTACGGTGATGTTCGTACGATTGAGCGTCGTATCACAGCAATGGAAGAGTGGTTAGCGAACCCTGAGTTGCTATCTGCTGATTCAGATGCGGAATACGCTCACGTTATCGAGATTGATCTTGCTGACATCGATCAACCAATCCTATGTGCACCAAACGATCCAGATGATGCTCGTCTTCTTTCTGATGTTCAAGGCACTGAGATTCAAGAAGTGTTCATCGGTTCTTGTATGACCAACATCGGTCACTTCCGTGCTGCAGGTAAGATGCTAGAAGAGTTTAACGGCTCGCTAAATACTCGCCTATGGGTGGCTCCGCCAACGAAGATGGATAAAGACCAACTGACAGAAGAAGGCTATTACGGCATCTTCGGTCGCGCTGGGGTACGTATCGAAACTCCTGGTTGTTCACTATGTATGGGTAACCAAGCTCGTGTTGCTGATGCTTCGACGGTTATGTCTACGTCAACGCGTAACTTCCCGAACCGCTTAGGTAATGGTGCGAACGTTTATCTGGCTTCTGCTGAGCTTTCTGCTGTTGGTGCGATTCTAGGTCGCATCCCAACGAAAGAAGAGTACTTAGAGTACGCTGAGAAGATTAATGCAACGGCTGCTGATACATACCGTTACCTGAACTTCCATAAAATGGGTCAGTACACGGAAAAAGCAGACACGGTTATCTTCCAAGAACCAGCTTAGTTCCTCGTTATATTTGTAGCTGCAGCGTTGTTGACTGCGTACGTTCACCCTAATCACATAGAGCTTCTATGCTCATAGGGATGAACGTACTTGTCGCCTAACTGCAACTCCAACTATTTAGAGGAACCCAAATGATAGAACGTCTACTTCGGTAGGCGTTTTTTTATGTCTGAATACTGGACGACGAGCGACTCGATCTCTTGATGACTTCGCTATATACTCTCGCCTCATTTTTGCCACAACCCTTTTATTGGACCTCTTTTTATTAGAGCTTTGGAGCCTTATGGAATTCGAATTTACTAGAAACACTCTAATGGGTGAATACTATGTGAAATGTAGCATGGGCCATGAGATTGTTGGCCGTTGGCTTCAAGAAGAGATCGGTAAAGATAAGCAGAAATTAGATCATGTGATGGCGTTGATTGAGCAATCTCGACAGGACCTGAGCAATGAAGTGACGCTGCTTGGCAAAGAGATTAGCCTTGCGATCAATGAAGATGAAGTAACGATTCAAGAAAACGTGTTAGCGCATGAGCAAGAGATGGAAGAGGGCAGTGAATTCGACTTCTATAACTGTGAAAGCCAAGCAAGCTGCGGAATCGACGATTTCGAACTGCTCATCGAACGCTGGATGGATTTTTTAGGTTACTATTCCTAACACCTATTTGTTAGTCATTCAGAGCTTTGAAGGCGCCGTTGCCCAAAACTGGAGCAATAAGAGCATCACGCATTAAGATAGTGAAAAGGCCGCACCATATTGGTGCGGCCTTTTTCGTTATTACGACCTTATTATCTTCATCTTATTTAAAATCAAGTACTTAACTTTTTGGCACGCTACTTGGATTGTAATAAGAGAATTAACGGATTAAGTAAGAATTTAAGGAACGAATATGAAATTAATAAATGCCATTGTTAAGCCATTCAAATTAGACGATGTACGCGAAGCGCTCTCTGATGTGGGTATTGAAGGTATGACTGTTTCTGAAGTGAAAGGCTTTGGTCGTCAGAAGGGACACACTGAATTGTATCGTGGTGCAGAGTACCAAGTGGATTTCCTACCAAAGGTGAAGCTAGAGATTGCTACCCAAGCTGAGAATGTTGACCGAGTTGTTGAAGCGATTAGCCAAGCGGCACACACCGGAAAAATCGGCGACGGTAAAATTTTTGTGTATGACCTAAGCCAAGCCGTACGAATTCGTACTGGTGAAATGGATGCTGAAGCACTTTAAAGAATTACAAGGACTGGAGACTTTAATATGGAACTTACAACAACAGTAACGGAACTACGTTACGCACTAGACACTTTTTTCTTCCTCATTTCAGGTGCGTTGGTAATGTGGATGGCAGCAGGCTTCGCGATGTTAGAAGCTGGCCTAGTTCGTTCAAAGAACACCACAGAAATTTTAACTAAGAACATCTGTTTGTACGCAATTGCTTGTACAGCTTTCTTAGTGGTTGGTTACAACATCATGTATGTCGACAACGGTGAAGGCGGTTGGTTGCCATCATTTGGTACTCTAATTGGTACACAAGGTGAAGGCGCAGACCACTCTCTAGAATCAGACTTCTTCTTCCAGGTAGTATTCGTTGCAACAGCAATGTCTGTAGTATCTGGTGCGGTTGCTGAGCGTATGAAGCTTTGGTCATTCCTAATCTTCTCTGTAGTACTAACAGCGTTCATTTACCCAGTTGAAGGTTACTGGACTTGGGGCGGCGGTTTCCTATCAGAAGCAGGTTTCAGCGACTTCGCAGGTTCAGGTATCGTACACATGGCTGGTGCAGCAGCAGCGTTAGCTGGTGTTCTACTACTCGGTGCTCGTAAAGGTAAATACGGTAAGAACGGTGAAATCTACCCGATTCCTGGTTCAAACATGCCACTTGCAACGCTAGGTACATTTATCCTTTGGTTCGGTTGGTTCGGTTTCAACGGCGGTTCTCAACTGATGGTTTCGGATTTTGAGAACGCAACAGCAGTAGGTCAAATCTTCCTAAACACCAACGCAGCAGCAGCAGCGGGCGCAATTGCAGCACTACTAGTATGTAAAACAACTTGGGGTAAAGCAGACCTAACAATGATTCTTAACGGCGCGTTAGCGGGCCTAGTAGCAATCACTGCAGACCCTCTATCACCATCACCTCTATTTGCTGTAGCGATTGGTTCGGTATCTGGTGCATTGGTTGTATTCAGCATCATCGCTCTAGACAAAGCTAAGATTGATGATCCAGTAGGTGCTATCTCTGTACACGGTGTATGTGGTTTCTTCGGTCTAATGGCTGTGCCACTAAGCAACGCTGATGCAACGTTTGGTGCTCAACTATTAGGTGCAGCAGTAATCTTTGCATGGGTATTCGGTGCTAGCTTAGCGGTATGGGCAGTGCTTAAAGCAACAATCGGTATCCGAGTAACGGAAGATGAAGAACTTGAAGGTATGGACATGCACGATTGTGGTGTCGGCGCTTACCCTGAGTTTGTATCAGTAAAATAATTAACAGTCGTCGCCTAATCTGAATGGGTTAGGTTGGATAAAGAAAGCCCCGTAACTCTTGTTGCGGGGCTTTTTGTATTTACGGTTGAACAATATATAAACACGAGCGTTGAAGTTAGACTCATTGTTTAAGGGGGATGACAAGACACAAAGTTGAAATGGTTTGTTACAAAAGTGAGAGTTTAAATGGTCTGAGTAGACGGATTTTTTGTTGGTCGTCATTGTAATTATGTTAATGATGAATATAATAACGCAACTGATAGACATTATCATTTCGATATAAAGGATTTTACAATGAAGAAACTGCTAACACTTTCAGCTCTAGCGTGTGGTGTAATTGCCCCGACAGCAATGGCTGCGGAAGAAGTAAACGTATACTCTTACCGTCAACCTTTCCTTGTTGAGCCAATGTTCAAAGAGTTCACAAAAGAGACTGGCATTAAAGTAAACGTTAAGTTTGCTAAAAAAGGTTTAGCAGAGAAGTTAGCTCAAGAGGGTGAATACAGCCCAGCTGACGTTGTCTTAACTGTAGATATCAGCCGTCTATCTGAACTAACTAAACAAGGTCTAGTTCAATCTGTAGAGAGCGATGTACTTGAAAAGAACATTCCTGCTCAATACCAAGATACAGACAACGAGTGGTTCGCTCTAACAACTCGTACACGTAGCGTTTATTCTTCACGTGACCGTGTTGGTCGTCTAGGTGAAGAGTTCACTTACGAAGATCTAACTAAGCCTGAATTTAAAGGTAAAATCTGTACTCGTAGCGGTAAGCACCCATACAATGTTTCTCTAGTATCTTCGATGATTGCTCACAAAGGTGAAGCTGAAACGAAAGAATGGCTAGAAGGCGTAAAAGCAAACCTAGCACGTAAGCCTCAAGGTAACGACCGCGCGCAAGTTAAAGCGATTAAAGAAGGTCTATGTGATGTTGCTCTTGGTAACAGCTACTACCTAGGTAAGATGGTTAATGATAAAGAGCAAAAAGCTTGGGCTGACTCTGTTTACATTAACTTCCCTAACCAAGAGACTACAGGTACTCACGTAAACATCTCTGGTATGGCAATGGCTAAATACTCTCCAAATGAAGAGAATGCCGTTAAGTTGATGGAATTCCTATCTGGTAACACAGCACAAAGCATGTACGCAGAAGTGAACTACGAATACCCAGTGAAAGCAGACGTTAAACCTTCTGAGCTTGTTGCTTCATGGGGCGAGTTCAAAGCGGATACTATTTCTCTAGATGAAATTGCAAACCACCACGCGGCTGCAATCAAGCTATTAGACGAAGTTAAGTTCGATCTATAATTTATTACGGTAGGCTTCGGCCTAAGTAAAATGACAACCTCAAGTCGCCATTTTGGCTACTTGGGGTTGTTTGTCATTGGAAAATCACTTTTTGATACAAAGCACCCCGTTGATCCCTTGAGTTATTAGCATCTCACCTTGAAGTCATTAGAGTATATGGGTATAAATAACCCCACCATTAAAAGGATATGAGATGTATTTGCAAATGCATTTGTGTTTCATTAAGCCTCGTTGTAGTTAGGCGATGAAAGAAAAGAATTATTTATGGAACACCAGTAGCAGTATTATTGCTGTATTACTGGTTTTACCGATCTTAGCGATTTTTACGACGGCTGTTGGAGAAACGGATGAGCTATTCTCTCATCTGATGTCCACAGTGATGCCTACCTATGCCTACAATACGGTGGTTTTAGTCATAGGAACCATGTTCCTGTCTTTAGTTTTTGGTATTCCGTCGGCTTGGGTTATGGCAATGTGCCGTGTTCCGGGAGAGCGTGTTTTGCAGTGGGCACTCGTCCTGCCATTAGCAATGCCAGGCTATATTGTTGGCTATATCTTTACTGATTGGTTCGACTTTGCTGGTCCTGTTCAGGTTTTACTGCGAGATCTTACTGGGTGGGGACCCGGTGAGTATTGGTTCCCGGATATTAGAACCTTATCTGGCGCTATTATTGTTCTATCTCTCGTTCTCTATCCTTATGTTTATTTGCTGTGCCGCGCGGCATTTATGGAACAAAACGTCTCCTTATTGCAATCCGCTCGGTTACTAAAATGCTCACCTTGGGAAAGCTTCCGTCGTATCTCCTTACCACTTGTTCGTCCATCAATGGCGGTCGGTTTATCGCTTGTTGCAATGGAAACCATCGGTGACTTTGGTACCGTGAGTTACTTTGCGGTAAATACTTTAACGACTGCGGTTTATGATACTTGGCTAGGCTACTCAAGCTTAACGGCAGCTGCGAAAATATCGGCAATCATGCTGGTTATCGTGATCCTACTGTTGAGCTCAGAGCGATACAGTCGCCGTAAGCAGAAGCTATTCCAGAACCAGTTCAGTAGCCGCGAAGATTTTCGTTACGACCTTTCTGGTTGGAAAAAATGGCTGGCACTATTCTGGTGCTGGGGATTAGTTTGCGTTGCATTCCTGTTCCCTCTTGGCCAGCTCATTATTTACGCCTACAAATATTTTGCTCAAAGCTGGACCCCTGAATTCAGAGAATATGCCATCAACAGCCTTTACGTTTCGGTAGCTGCTGCGATTATTGGCGTGATTATCGCGATGATTGTTAACTTTAACCAACGCGTTAGTCCGAGTAAGAAAAATCAGGCTTATATGCGCCTCGCTTCGATGGGCTATGCCGTCCCAGGCACCGTGTTAGCGATTGGTGTAATGGTACCTGTTTTGTTCATGGATCACTTGGTCAATGACATTGCGAAAGTGATGGAGTGGGGGCGACCTGGTTTGATCTTCTCTGGTTCGATGTTCGCGCTAATCTTTGCCATGGTGGTGCGCTTTTCGGCAGTGGCAATTGGCAGTATTGAAAGTAGCTTGAGTAAAGTATCTCCTTCATTGGATATGGCTTCGAAAACTATGGGTTGCAATACCAATCAGATGTTACGCCGTGTTCATTTACCTTTGATTAAACGTGGCGCATTGATCGCTGGTTTACTGGTGTTTATCGAATCAATGAAAGAGTTGAATGCGGCATTGCTGCTGCGTCCTTTCAACTTCGAGACATTGGCGACTTATGTTTATAACTATGCCTCAGATGAGCACCTAGAATTGGCGGCGATGCCTGCTGTATTATTGGTGTTGGTGGGTTTAATTCCTCTGATCATCGTAAACCGTTCCTTGGAGCAGAAAAACTAATGAGTTGTGCATTATCAATTAAAGATCTGACTTGTAAGTATGAGTCGCAAACCATTTTGGAAGCGCTCTCGTTAGAAGTTGAGCATGGTGAAATTGTTTGTCTTCTTGGTGCGAGTGGCTGCGGTAAAACGACCTTACTGAAGGCGATTGCGGGCTTACTTCCATTAAGTAGCGGTGTGATGAGTTTGAACTGTCAAACCATTGATGATGGCGAGAATTGGTTGCCACCAGAGCAGCGTAACATTGGTATGATTTTCCAAGATTACGCCCTGTTTCCGCACCTGACGGTAAACCAGAATGTCGGCTTTGGCTTGAAAGACCTTTCTGAGCAGCAAAAGAAAGACAAGGTTCAAGAGATGCTGGAGCTGGTTCACTTAGATGAGTACGGTGACCGCTACCCGCACCAACTTTCAGGTGGTCAACAACAGCGTGTCGCGATTGCTCGTTCTTTGGCGTACAAGCCAGACTTACTACTGTTAGATGAACCATTCTCAAACATCGATACTCAGGTTCGTCATGAGCTGATTTCTCAGATTCGTAAGATCTTTAAGAAGCAGGGTGTTACAGCTATCTTCGTAACTCACAGCCGTGAAGAAGCGTTCGCATTTGCAGATAAAATGGCAGTAATGAACCATGGTGTGATTGAGCAGTATGGTTCGGCATCTGAGTTGTATTTCCATCCTTCGAGTAAGTTCGTTGCAGACTTTTTGGGCGGCGGTAGCTACCTTAATGCACAGCGTATTTCAGAGCATGAATTTGAAACCAGTTTGGGTATGGTTGAAGCCAAACCGCAAACGGAGATTGAGTTCGGTAATACGTGTGAACTTCTGTTAAGACCCCAACATATCCAAGCAAGTTACGAGCAAGATAGTGCTATTTCGGTGCTAGAACAGCAATTTATGGGTGATCATTGTCGTTATGTAATCGAAGCGCATGGTCAGAAGTTATTAGCAACCTCGTCAGAAGCACTTGAAGTGGGTATGCCGGTCAACGTAAAAGTCGATACCAAAGGCGTATTGGCTTTTTAAAGAGATATAACGCGATACTAATCGTTACAAGAATCGTGATAAAAAAGCCCAGCACTTTAATCAAAGTACTGGGCAAGAGTCCTTCACTTATAGGCTTTAACAAGGCAGTGATTTGTTAAGTCCCATACAAAACTGCTGCACTCTATAAGCCTATAGAGAGAGGAAGTCTTTCACTTTTTGAAGAACACGTTCTGCAGTGTCTTTATCTTCCATTTCTGCGAAGATTCGTAGTAACGGCTCTGTTCCTGAGAAGCGAGCAATGACCCAGCCGCCATTCTTGAAGTACACCTTGGCACCATCTTCATAGCTGACTTTTTCAATTTCGTATTCAAATTCAGGCAGTTGCTTCTCGACGTAGATCTTAGTGTAGAGAGCTTCCTTCTCTGAAGGTTTAAACTTGCAATCGCCTTCCGCCGTATACGCATAGCCATACTTAGAGTAAATCTCATCAAGCAGCTCAGACAGCTTCTTGCCTGTCACACTGATCATCTCAACCAGTAAGCTTGAAGCAAATACGCCATCCTTACCTTTGATGTGACCACGAATGGTTAACCCCCCCGAACTTTCGCCGCCAATCAGAGAATCATCAGCTTCCATTTGCGAGCTGATGTGCTTAAAGCCTACAGGAACCTCAAAGCTCTTCTCACCATGATCTGCCGCCACTTTATCCAGTAGATGTGTGGTTGCGATGTTACGAACGACAGAGCCCTTCCAGCCTTTGTATTCCAGCAAGTAGTAGTAAAGCAGGAGTAGTACTTCGTTAGGGTGAATGAAGTGACCTTTCTCATCGATGATTCCCAAACGGTCGGCATCGCCATCAGTACCAATACCAATATCATAGCCTTCTGCTGCAACTAAGTGCTTCAAGCGATAGAGCGTTGCGGCATTTGGCGATGGCATCAAGCCACCAAAATCTGGGTTTTTGCCATCGTTGATGACGTCGACATCACAGCGACCGTTAATCAGCACTGTTTGCAGAGCATTTTTTGCCACGCCAAACATTGGATCAATCAGTACACGTAGGTTAGCTTTCTTGATCGACTCGATATCGATGAAGTTGATGATCGAATCAACAAAGTCGTTCATCGGGTTGATGATCTCGATTTCTTTGTCGTTTAACGCCTGTTCGAAATCGACTCGGATAACGTCTTCGTTGGTCAGTGTTGCGATTTGCTGTTCGATCTTCTCTGTGATGATCTCATCGGCATCGCGACCGCCTTCAATGAACACCTTAATACCATTGTAATCAGCAGGGTTGTGAGAAGCGGTAATACACGCCGAGTAGGTGCATCCCATCTCTTTCGCTTGGAACATCACGATAGGAGTTGGAACGAACTTATCGATGAAGCTCACTTTGATGTTGTTCGCCGCAAGTACTTCTGCAAACCAACATGCGGCTTTATCGGAAAGGAAGCGACGGTCATAGCCGATCACAAATCCATTCTTGGCTGCATCTTCGTTGTTGATGATGTTAGCGAGCGCTTGCGCTACCAAACGTACGTTTTCTCTAGTGAACTCCTCACCAATGAAAGCGCGCCAGCCACCTGTACCAAATTTAATCATTAGAAAATCCTTTTAGTCTCATTGTCTCAAGCCTGTAAAAACTTGAGACAAGAGCTGTTCGTTAAATTGCGTGACTAGCCTAGAACAACGACAACATCGTTCACGCTGCCTTCTGCTTGTACTGGGATTGCGCCTTCAACTGACTCACCATTGATAGTGATAGAGGCAACGCCTTTGCTTACGGCATTCGGGTTTTGCACTGTGATGTTGTAAGTTGCGCCACGCCATTGACGAGTAACCTCGAACTCTGGCCAATCAGTCGGGATACAAGGATCAACCGTCAAGCCTTCAAAGCCTGTACGAACACCAAGAATGAAGTTGGTTACCGCGAAGTAAGCCCAACCCGACGTACCCGTTAACCAAGGGTGGTTTGCACGGCCGTGGTCTTGGTGATCTTTACCCATGATGAACTGCACGTACGAGTATGGTTCTGCGTAACGTGTTTCAATCATGTCGTTTTGGTTGTACGGGTTCAGTGCGTCGTAGAACTTCATAGCACGGTCACCACGACCTAGTTTCGCTTCTGCTACCCAAGCCCATGGGTTAGGGTGAGAGAAGATTGCGCCGTTCTCTTTTACGCCTTGGTAAACGCGAGTTACGAAACCGATATCATCGTTTGGTGTTGCAAATGAAGGAGAGTTTAGGTGTAGGCCGTATTCTGAGAAAAGGTTCTCATCAACAGCGTCCATCGCTTTCTCACCACGTTCTTGAGATACCGCGCCAGATAGAACCGCGAGCGTGTTTGACTCAAGGTGTACACGACCTTCAGCTTGTTGAGCGGTACCGATCTTGTCGCCATTTTTAGTCAGACCACGGATGTACCAACCACCCTCGTCATCCCAAAGATGCGTTTCACACGCTTCGCGAACGTTAGCTGCCATTTCAGTGTATTTCGCAACGTCAGCATCGTTATTACGGAACTTAGCAAGATCTAGGAATTCTTGTAGCGCCCAGAAGTGTAGGAATGAAACCATTGAAGATTCACCGCCACCTAGGTTCAAACAGTCATTCCAGTCAGCTCGAAGACCTTTACAGATACCCGTTTGACCCACGTATTCAGCAGAGAAGTTCAGTGCCGCTTTCATGTGTTCGTAAACTGTCGCGTCGCCACCGTCTGCGTATGGAATCACTTCATCAAAGAAGTCGTGCTCACCGGTTTCCATTACGTATTTGATGATGGTCGGAACGATCCATAGGTGATCATCAGAACATGTGTCTTCAATACCGTGGATCTTGTCATCATCTGACGGTGTTGGAACAACCGTTGGTGATTTTGATGGCTCAACGTCGGCTTTCTCTGGATCGAACCAGTCAGGATCGAACAAGTGTAGACCGTAGCCCGCTTTCACTTGGCCGCGAAGCAGGTCGATAATACGCTTCTTGGTCATTTGTGGGTTGGCATGAGGTACTGAAATAGCATCTTGCGCAGTATCACGGTAACCAAGGCCAGTACGACCGCCAACTTCGATGAATGATGCAAAGCGTGACCAAACCACACAGGTTTCCGCTTGGTATAGCGTCCACGTGTTGATCATTGTGTCTAAGCCTTCGTTTGGTGACTTAACTTGGAATTTGTTGCAACGCTCGTCCCAGTGATCTTTGATGCCTTGGAAAGCGGCGTCTACGTTTGCTGTGTCTTGGTACTTCTCGCGTAGGCGTTCACCGTTGCCTTTACCGATACCGAGTACATAAGCAAAGCGAACTTCTTCACCCGGCTGAATCGTAAATTGCTTGTGCAGAGAACCACAGTGGTTGTAACAAGTTTGAGCGCTGTTAGAACACTTACCGTTTTCAACCGCAATTGGATTTGCTTCATCACGGTACATACCAAGGAAGTTGTCACGTTGGCCATCGTAGCTGTCTGGTGAGAAAGTTGAAGCTAGGTAGTAGAAGCCTTCAAAGTCGTTAGTGTTGTAGTACAGGTCGTATTCCAGAACACCTTCTTGGTAAGACGTGCCCGCAGAGTACAAAGACATCTGATGGTTTTGATTATCCGATTGAATATGGCTGAAAGAGAACTCAACAAACGAGAAAGTGCTGATAGTACGTGGCTTGTCAGTGTTGTTCTTTAATACAACGTCCCAAACTTCTGCATCTTCACCCTTAGGTACGAATAGCGTCTTTGTTGCGGTAATGCCGCTGTATTCACATTTGAATTTTGAGTATGACAGGCCGTGACGAACTTCGTAGTTCGCTTCATCTAGGCTCTTTGCCACTGGTTGCCAAGAGATAGACCAGTAATCACCCGTCTCATCATCACGCAGGTAAACATAGTGTCCTGGGCGGTCGAATGTGCCGTTTGGACGGAACTTAGTAACACGGTTGTATTCCGGAGAATTGTAGAACGAGTAACCGCCCGCATTGTGCGAAATCACGGTACAAAACTTTTCAGTACCTAGGTAGTTTGTCCAAGGTGCTGGTACATCAGGGCGAGTGATGACGTATTCGCGATTGTCGTTATCGAAATAGCCGTATTTCATTGTTATTTCCTTTTTAACAAACTGCATCTATGCAGCTAATTTTTAAATAGTGATGCTGAGTCGTATCTAACTGAGCACCTTAATTTGAGTCAGCAACCACTCGATGTGAGTGTCGCTTTGGTTTGTTTTATTGAGCTTTCCAAGGGTTGCGATAATCAACATTGAGTCTGTCGAGTAATGGCAGATGCCCCTTTAGGCGAGATAGGTAATCTAGCCAGTTTCGGTTGTTTTTATGTGTCCAACATCCTTCAGCTAAAGCGCTAATTCTTGGGAATACCATGTAATCCATACGCTTTTGGTTGGTGACGATCTCACACCATAGAGCACACTGAATTCCGCGGATCCGCTTACGAATTGGGTCGGTGTCGGATATCTCAGCAAGTGCTTCGTAGGTATAAGCTTGTTCTAATGGGATAACGGCAGCCCAATCAACGCCCGGTTCTTCCGGTGCATAATCTTGGGTCATGTCGAGATAGGTAAACTGTGCAGGTTGCAACACCACATCAAAGCCTTGGCGAGCGCAATTGACAGCCGCTTCTTCACTGAGCCACGAGTAGATGATGGTCTCTTTACTCACTTTGTCGCCGTGCTGTGCTTCTTCCCAGCCGACCATGCGTTTGCCGAGTTGCTTAAGCTTGTTCTCGGCATAGCGGAATAGGTGGCCTTGTAGGTCTTTGCTGTCTTGGTACTGGTGTTCTTTCATCAATGCTTGAGCAGCAGGGCTGTTGGTCCACACGCCCGGTGGCACTTCGTCTGCACCCATGTGAATCAATTCGCTCGGGAACAGCTCTGCGACTTCTTCAATAACCGCGTCTAAGAATTGGTAAGTGCCTGGCAAGCCTGGGTTTAGGACGTTGTCGTTGTAGTGCTGAATGCTCTTGTATTGAGTGGTATCAGCTTGCTCTACCAGCATGTCAGGCAGTGATTTGATCGCGGCACGGCAGTGTCCCGGAATGTCGATCTCTGGGATTACCGTGATGCTGCGATGTTCTGCGTATTCAATGACTTCGCGAATCTGTTGTTGTGTGTAGAAGCCGCCATAGTTGTCCGCAATGTGGGTATATTGCGGCTCTAGTGCATGATCAGGGCCACGCCAAGCGCCAATTTCTGTTAGTTGTGGCAGGCTCTTTATCTCAATTCTCCAGCCTTCATCATCGGTTAGGTGCCAGTGAAAAACGTTGAATTTGTAGTGCGCCAATTGGTTGATTAAACGCTTCACTTGATCCACTGAGTGGAAGTGACGAGCGCAATCCAACATCATGCCGCGGTACTTAAAGCGTGGTTGGTCGGCTATCTTGCAACATGGTAGAGAGAAGTTCTCTGCGTCCAGTTGTTGAACTAGTTGAATCAAGCTTGCCACAGCGTGTGTAAAGCCCGACTGGCTGCCTGATTCAGCAATAATCTGTTGTGCAGCGATGGTCAGCTTGTATTCGGCTTCATCTAACGTCGGGTTGCTGCGAAATAGAATGTCGCCGCTTTCGTCCTTTGAAAGCTCAGCTGAAAGCGCGTTCGAAAGAGGCAGCTCAAAGGTCGAGAGCAATTCTTGCTGGAACCAAGATACTGCCTTATCAGCAAGATGAGATTGAACTTCAATTCTGCAGTCGCTACTTAGTGCGAAGCTACCTTGTTGAAGTTCGATATGATTTGGTTGAGGAATCAATGCAATCTCAGCAGCGTTAACTTCAGGTATTTGATTGCGTTCACGGTATGGCGAAGCCAGTACAATGGGTGATATCGCGACAGGCAGTACCGATGTTTCTCCATCATGATGTGACTGGATAAAGGCATCGTTAAGGCCATCAGAATAGAAGCGGAATGGTGCGCTTTGAATACTGAATTCAAGGTAGTAATGGTTGTTGGCCTTTAACACTAACGAACTTGGTGTGAACGAGCAAAAGCTGCCAACTTGAGTCAGCTCTCCTTGCGATAAACTCTCTGGAAGGATGAATCGATCAAATGCAAAGTGCAGAGACCAATCTTTTACGTCGAGGTCACTTAAGTTATGTACCGTAAGGCCAAATCGGCAGTTATTTTTTTGTTCAGAAAGAACAGCTAAGTCGATGCGATAATTCATATAACTTCCCTGCTAAGCCTGTTGATACAAGTTGTGTTGTGGTTTTCCGGCAAACATCAATGCGCCTTCAATAGCGTCGAATTGAGGTTTAACGATCCATTGTTGTACTGGTGGTGATAGCCAGTTGAGAATACGCTCTGCGATACTTCCCATTAAGCACACCTTGTCCGCACCTTTGCGATGTAGCGCTAAGACAAACATTTCGATATCAGCCGCGGTTTGCTTGAGCATCTCGATAGCCAGTTCATCGCCTTCGTTAGCCAGCTGAAAAATCACTGGCGAGAATTGACCGTAGTCTTTTGGTATTGCGCCTTTTGACCATTCGACGATGGCATCCACATCATTATCAAAGTGATTCATCACGTGCTGAGTCAGTGGGGTTTTGCTGCGAATACCGTCTTCTGCAAGCAAGACTTGTTGAATCAAACGTAAGCCCATAACCGCGCCTCCGCCTTGATCTGAAATCGGGAATTCACGACCACCAACCACATGTTGCTCACCGTCTTTTAGGTAGATTCCGCAAGAACCCGTACCACCAATCATGATTGCGCCGTTTTGGCCATTGTGAGCACCAATGCAAGCGCCATAAGCGTCGGTATTTAGTGTCATGCTTGCGAAAGGGTGCGGTTGTGACATGAAGTCGAACCATGCTGATTTTTGCTCAGCGCCAGCCAGTGCTAGGCCAACATGCATATTAGAAAAATCGTTAGAGTTAAGTTGTCCTTGTTGTGCTGCTTTTGTGATGGCATCAACAATAGAATTCATCGCCACATCCACACCCAAAAGGATGTTGGCACTGCCACTTTTCGCTTCACCAATCAGTTTGTCTTGGTCATCACGAATACGAGCACGACAAGAAGTGCCGCCACCATCAATACCGACGTAGTAAAGAGTCATGATTATTGCTCCTTACGCTGTGCTAAGAAGTTGAACTGTGCAGCGGTTGCTAATAGGAACCAAGCGCCGTGAGGGATCCATTGTTCACCCCAGCGCCAGTTTTGGAGCATGTCATCTTTTTGAGCGGGTGGATTGAACGCAATGTCTTGCTCATCATCAAAACCAGCTGTGATGCCATTACAGATACCGCCTTTCGCATTGAAGAAACCAAGCTGAGGTAAGTAGTCTGGATTGTTATGGCCATGACCATCGAGCATGCACATGTGATATGGGTTGAGACCCAAAATCCAATCAAGGCTATTTTGTGAAAGCTGGATCAAGCGCTCTTGAAGTTCGCTATCTTTAATGTGCGGTTGAACTAGGTAAGCCATGGTTGCGAGTGAGCCAAGGCGTGCGTTCTCGCCTTGCCACCAGTAACCGGTTTCGTTCTGTTGAGCGACGAAGAAGGCATCACGCTTATCACCATCGACAGATTTAACATACTGTCTTGGGTAGCCGAATGGGTTGGTGACTTTGTCGGTAATGTTGATTTCGAACTGACAAGCTTGTTCAACAACTGTGCGCGCCTGTTCTTTTAATTCAGCATCGCTTTCGTTGTTGATGTATTCGCATAGTGTAATCACCGGAAGGCCGGCTTCTGCTGCGTGAAAGTATGGACGAGAGCCATCAGAGTTTGCAGACCAGAAGTGCTCAAATGAATTATCTGACTGTTGGCGAGAGATTAAGCGAGTCGCCCAAGTTCTTGCTTCTAATAGGTATTGCTGGTCTTGTGTTACGCGATACAGCTCATTGGCTGCGAGTAGGGCGCAATATTCATCGATGATGTTCTCTTCACCATCGTTTAGATACTGGAGGTTGTACTCTTTTAAGTGCCAGTAACCCTTAACCGCCGTTTCAAGGTAAGTGTGGCTCGAGTAGCTGCCAGAGATTTCAAGCTCAGAAGCTGCAGCTAATGCTGCGATAGCAACCCCTGCACCTTGTCGGTAGCCCGCTTGTAAGTCTGTTGACTTATGACCTTCTTGAGTCGCATAAGCGCAGATGTCACGTTGGTTGATGTCTTTGCTCCATTTATCGAATACCGTCATATAGAAGTATCCGTCAGCGTCTTGCATACGCACCAAGAAGTCGGCACCGAACAGAGCCTCTTCCGTTAGACGAGTCATGGAGAATTTTGGGAAGTCTGGATTATGGCTAGTCAAGCGTACGCCTTTTAGCATGTTCCAAACGACCATTGGAATTTGTTGTGGGTTTAGGTAGTTACCATAAGACAGGTGGCTAAAATACTTACTGACATCACCTGATGCGTCATACCATCCACCGTGGACATCGACGTATCGGTCGGTACCTAGAATTTGTGCTTGTCGATCTTTTTTGTCGAAAATACCGCCACAGCGTTGTGATTTAAAGTAATGAAGCACATCAGAGAATGTGTGGTTCATTAATAGGTTGCTACCAATCTCAAATACTTCAGAGCGCAGGTTGTCAAAGCGCAGGTAGTAGCGACCAGATTCAGTGACTGAACTGAAATCGATAGTGAAGAATTGCCCTTGATGCCAATTTGCTACGCGGCCTTGTTTAACCACATCAAAACTTCCGACAGTCATATGGTTGTCAGCACAGACGAGTAGAGCCGTTGTGCTAGATAGGCGAGCTTTCTTAGTTTGTAGGATAGCTTGCTTCGGGCCTGTGGACTCATAGCCAATATGGTTGGTCAATAACAGCATCAATATTCTCCGACAGTCCTAGTTTCTATTGGCTAGGTACTTGAATGTTTTGGATATAAATAGTTAGGGTCCGCAGACCCTAACTTGGGTTTTATTGCTTAGCTTTCGTGTAGGTAACAGCGAACAAAGTGGTTATCAGCGAGCTGTGTAACCCCTGGTAGCTGCTCTTTACACTTATCCATTGCATGAGTACAACGACCTGCAAATGGGCAGCCTGCTGATACTGGTGTCCACAGAGGAATCTCACCTTTGTTGCCAGCAAGTTGCTCGTGGATCGACTTCTTAGGATCTGGAACAGCAGAAACAAGCAATTGCGTGTATGGGTGCTGAGGGTTAGCAATTACGTCATCGGTATCGCCCCATTCCACCATGTGTCCTACGTACATCACTGAAAGATCTTCGGCGATATAACGAGCAGTTGCGATATCGTGAGTGATGTAAAGCAGAGACATTTGCTTCTCAAACTTCATCTCTTCCATCAGGTTCAAAACACCGGCACGAATCGATACATCAAGCATTGATGTTGGTTCATCGGCTAGTACAACTTCTGCACCTACCGCGATGTTGCGCGCTAGGTTGACACGTTGACGCTGACCACCAGACAGTTGGTGAGGGTATTTCTTCGCCGTCTCTTTTGGCGGAATGAGACCAACTTGCTCTAAAAGATCGTAAACACGTTCTTCTAGTTCTCTCTTGTTGCCCGGAGATACTTTCTTGTGGATCAACAGTGGTCGAGCAATGTGGTGGAAAATATTGTGTGTTGGGTTCAGTGAACCAAACGGGTCTTGCCATACCATCTGCACACCTTCACGGTAATGCATAAGATCTTTTCTGCTTGAGATCTCTTGGATATCACGACCTTTGTATTCGATCGTACCGCCCGAAGGCGCGTACATTTTTGCGATCATTTTTGCGGTTGTTGATTTGCCTGAACCTGACTCACCAACCACTGCTAGGCCGCGACTTTTGTACATCTTGAATGACACGTCGTTAATCGCACGCATCATTGGGGTTTGAATGGTGGTGCTGCTTATTGGGAAGTCCTTTACGACATTCTTGCCTTCTACCAATAATTGACCGAAATCTTTGCTCATAATTGTCTCCAGAATCCTTATTCGCTTTGCTTGTTTTTAGGCGGTCGAGCCGCCTTGTTCGTTATTCACGCTGAGTCAGCGTGCAAGCTATAGCTTCCTTTGTACTATTGGGTCACCGTACAGGTGGCAGTTAGACAAATGTCCCGGGTCGATAGAACGCAGCTTGGTTGGCACCTTGGTACACGTTTCATGTACACGGTCACAACGAGCTTGGAAACGACACCCTTCAGGGATCTCTAACAGGTTCAGAGGGTTGCCCGGAATACCTGCTAGTTTTGTCTTTGGCCCTGTCAGTGGAGGGAAAGAACTTCCCAGCCCTTTGGTGTAAGGGTGGTAAGGGTTTTCTAGAATATCTTGAGAGTTAGCTACTTCGATTAGCTCACCTGAGTACATGATGCCGATGCGGTCAGAGAACTCGACCATCAATGACAAGTCATGGGTGATGAACAGAATCGAGAAGCCAAACTCTTCTTTCAGTGCATAGATCTTTTGTAGGATTTCGCGTTGCACAACCACATCAAGTGCGGTTGTCGGTTCATCCATAATGATCAGCTTTGGATTCAGTGCTAACGCGATAGCGATAACTAAGCGCTGACGCATGCCACCAGAGAATTGGTGAGGGTAGTCACTCAATCGGCTCGGGTGAATATCGACGATTTCAAGTAGACCTTCAGCGCGTTGCTTAGCTTGCTCACGAGTCATGTTGGTGTGACGCATGATTACGTCACAGAACTGCTCTTCCATTGGTAATACAGGGTTGAGTGCGTTCATCGCACTCTGGAATACCATCGACATCTCGCTCCAACGGAATGACTGCATACGGTCATCACTGTATTCCAGGATGTTCTCACCGTTGAAGATAACCTCACCACCACTGATGTAAGCGGGCGGCTTATGAAGACGCATAAGAGAGAAAGCGACCGTTGATTTACCACAGCCAGATTCACCAGCTAGGCCGAAGACTTCACCTGGAGCGATGTCGAAACTTACGTTGTTACACGCACGAACATCGCCAGACTCTGTGATGTAATCCACGCATAAGTTGCGGATAGAAATTAGTGGTTCAGACATGATTATTTATCTCCGCTCCAAAGTGCATTTTGTGGTGGTAGTTCTGGTTCACGTTCTTCTTTGTCTTGAGCTGCTAGTTTCTTCCAACGCTTCATGCCTTTGTGAGAACGCAGTTGCGGGTTAGCAATTTCATCGACAGCGAAGTTAAGTAGAGCAAGGCCAGTTACAAGTAGTGTCAATGCGATACAAGGAGCCAACAGTTCCCACCAAGCGCCAATCAGCATTGATGAAGAGGTTTGAACGTTGTAAAGCATGATGCCCCAGCTGATTGTGTTCGGGTCACCAAGACCTAGGAACGAGATGGTTGCTTCCATCATGATTGCGTACATCACCGAACCGATGAAGCTTGCGCCAACGATAGAGATAAGGTTTGGCAGAATCTCTACGAAGATGATGCGGAATGAAGATTCACCCAAAACTTCAGCGGCTTTTACAAACTCTTTTTCACGCAGTGCTAAGGTTTGGGAGCGAACAACACGGGCACCCCAAGCCCAGGACATAAAGCCGATAACCAAGGTTATGGTGAGTGGCCCTGCCTCACCGATAAAGGCTGCTACTACGAACAGTAATGGGTATTGAGGGATTACCAGCATGATGTTCATTGCGGCTGTTAGTACGTCATCGACACGGCCACCGAAGTAACCTGCAGAAACACCAATAACAGTTGCGAGTAAACATACGGTTAAACCCGCACCAAAACCTACAGCAAGAGATACGCGTGCGCCGTATACCACTTGAGACCAAACGTCACGACCCATACGAGTTGTACCTAGTACGTGGTCTGCCTTTTTAGACATGATCAATGTACGACGGTCGTCTGCTAGGTTTTGAGCAACCCAGCCATCAGGGTTAGATTGTGCTGACTTCACTACGAAACCAGGGTATTCATGTGGGTTGCCTGTGCGCTTGTCTGGTACATGTTTAGTGATCAATGGAGCTGCAATCGCACCAAGAATAAAGATACTTAGGATGATGACGCCTGTTAGGGCCATCGGGTTACGCCAAATGAGTTTTAGAAAGTCTTTCATGATTATTTACCACCCTTACGAAGACGAGGGTCAAGAACAACGTAAAGCATGTCTGCAACTAGGTTAAAGAACAGCATGAATAGCGTCATGATAAGCAGCTGACCTTGCAGTACTTGGTAGTCACGAGCGTTAATTGCGTTGAAAAGTACGCTGCCAAGACCTGGGTAGTTAAAGATGATTTCGATAATTAACTGACCACCGATTGCCATACCTAGCGACATTGAAAGGGCTGTCACACTTGGTAGCATCGCGTTACGAGCTGCGTAGTTGAATACCACTCGGTTTTCGCTCAGGCCTTTGCCTTTCGCCATGGTGATGTAGTCTTCGGCTAGTAGGTTGATCATGTTGTTACGCATGTTTACTAGGAAGCCACCAATTTGAACAACAGAAGCACAGAACAGTGGTAAGAAGGCGTGGTAAGCGACATCTTTAATGAATGCCCAGCTTGTCCAGTCAGGCATAGTACCTGCGGTGTAGGCATAACCGGTTGGGAACCACTTCAAGCCAATTGCAAAGGTAAATAGTGCAATCATTGCGATAACAACTTGAGGAACGGCTTGTAGAATCAGCATCCCTGGAGTTACGAAGGCATCGTACTTACTGCCGCGTTTCCACGCTGCGAAAATACCTAGGATTGAACCAATCGAGAAAGAAAGAATAACTGCGGTGCCGGCTAAGAAAAGCGACCAACCGAATGCTCCACCCAACAGTGTGTTTACAGAAAGTGGGTAGAATTGAATTGATGTACCAAGTTCCCAGCTAAGAATGTTCTTCATGTACGCTACGTATTGAACCAGTAGACCGCCATCAACGAAGCCTAATAGTTCTTTCATTGCAGCAATACGCTCTGGAGTAACTTGTACAGAAGCGTTCGCAAACATCATGGTAACTGGGTCACCAGGCATTGCTCTTGGAATAATAAAGTTTAACGTCGCAGCAACTAATAGCGCGACAAAATAAAATGACAAACGTCTTAAAAAATAACCCATAACTCACACCTTACTCACCCAGATTGTTTCCCTGTTTCTGGATTCAGGTCGCTCCTAGCGAAATTTGGAACGAAAAACCCCCTGACGACTAGCGCCATACTTTCAATTGAGAGTGTGGGGGTTTTTATAAGCGGCGTAAGAGGTTACGCCGCAAGGATTGAACGATTACTTATTTAACTGGTTTTAGGTCCAGTACATGAAGTAGACGCTCTGGAATACCAGCCCAAATGTTTGGACGGCCTTTTGGATTTTCTTCGTTCCACCAACCAGTGAAGCGAGTTGTGTTGTATTGGTACATGTAAGCACCAGACATCACAGGGATTGTCACTTGGTCTGCAGCGATGATTTGCTGGATACCGTGTGCGATGTCTAGCTGCTCGTTCTTATCAGCTGTTTTGTAGAAGCTGTTTAGAAGACCATCTAGCTTGTCGTTTTTGTAGAAGTGCATTGCGAAACGAGGCATACCATCACCAGATTGTAGTGATGAGTTGTAAGCACTGTTCCAGTACGTGTATGGATCCGCACCGTGGAAGTAGTTTGTGTATGCTACGTCGTATGTACCTTCAAGCATTGCTTGGTTGTAAACAGAGAAGTCAGGTGTACGAGCTTTCGCTTTAATACCGATTTCGTTCAGCTGTTCTACCGCTAGTTGAACTGTGTTGTTGAAGTCAGTCCAGCCGTTTGGCGATTGAATCATTAGCTCGAAAGACTTGCCTGATGGAGTGTCAACAAAACCATCTTTGTTTACATCTTTGAAGCCAGCGTCAGCAAGAAGCTTCTTCGCGCCTTCAGCGTTGTAAGTGTTGAAGCCTTTGTACTTGTCGTGAGTTTTTTCATCAGACCAAGCTTCAAACGCGTAGCCAAGACCCGATGCGAAATCGTTCACAGTACCGCCACCGTAGAATGCGATATCGATGATAGTTTGACGGTCAAGAGCCATAGAGAAAGCACGGCGGAAGTCAACGTTGCTCAATGCTTCATGCTTCGCAGCATCTGGGTGCTTGAAGTTAACGATGAATGCCTGTGTACCTGCTGGCGGGTACCAGTAGTGGTGTTTAGGGCTAGCTGCTGCGTATGTACGGTCGATATCTGGAACGAAAGAAGACGTCCAGTCCATTTCACTGTTTACAACTTTACCTAGGAATTGGTCGTTGTTCGCAATTTGTGGAACACGTAGACAGTCAACATCTAGGTTGTCTGCATCCCAGTAGTTCGGGTTTGCACACTGGATGTATAGTTGCGCTGTAAACGTATCGATTTCTGTAAATGGACCAGAACCTACCGGGTTCTCATTGGTAAACGTTGATGGATCTTTAACGTCTTTCCAGATGTGCTTAGGTACTACAGGTACTTTAGCAATCTCGTAAGGTACGTTTGAGTTTGCTTCTGTTAGTGTGAACTTAACTTGGTTGTCGTTCAGTTTTTCTACAGAAGTTACCCAAGAGTTGATACCAGATTGGTCAAGCTCTGGCTTCTCTTTTACAAGGTTGAAAGAAAAAACAACATCATCAGCAGAGAAAGTTTCTCCGTCTGACCATTTAACACCCTTACGAATGTCGAAAACAACGCTCATCAGATCATCTGACATCTTGAAGTTTTCAGCTAGACGGAACACTGGAGTGTTACCGTGCATTTCGTTAAATACTACTAGCGGCTCGTACATGAAGTCAGTTGTAGTATGTAGGTTAGTAGCACCAAGGTACGGGTTAAAGTTACGTACGAATGTAGTGTACTCTTTCGGGTGTACGGTCAGTTCACTGCGTTCTGCAGCGGTTACTACTGATGCAAAACCTGTTGTAGCAGTTGCAATAATTGCTGTTGCTATTGCTGTTTTTTTTATATTGGCAAGCATAGCTGTTCCTTACTATTTGCTTTCATTTCACTAATGGATTGAATGTTATCTGTCGCTAAATTGTTTAGTAGATACACACTCTGGTTAAAGGCCTACCTCTTCTTCGTTGCTCCAGATTCATCGTTGATTCTGAGAAGTGGTAAGAGTGGCCTGTAGGCCTTTGGCAGGAGTAAGAAAACACCTTATCGATGAATTAATCAAACTCGTTTCCCGTCAAAAACGTTAAAAATACACAACCTCACGTCATTAACGTCAAAATAGGTTGCTTTGGTGGTTTTTTGTGCGCAATTGTTAGGGTGATGTGACTCGCATTTGGTTTTGTGGTTCTTGCGGGTTGTAAGTGGTCACTAACTTTAAAGGCTTTTTATTATAATGCTTTACCCTACGTTGGTATAATTGTAGATCTCGGTCACTTGCCAGTTTTACGTTAAATTTCCCTAGAAAATTAAATCTGCCGTTCTGTTGTGACTCGCTTCTCAAACTGCAACAAAGAGTCAGATAACGGTCAGATATGATTGAGAATAGAACGAAAAGTACTGACACTTACAAGCACGCACTGTGCGTAATTGGCGTGAATTCTTCCTTGTTTAAAGATGTGAAAAAAGTGCGTTGCAAGCGTTGGGATTCTACTTTTTGTGATTATTAGGCGTACAAAAAAGCCCACGCTAGGTGGGCTAATAAGGTGATGTTGGTTCAGGGATTAGCTGGTCAGTAGTTTCTGCAGTTTATCTCTGAGCATCTCAATATGGGTTCTTTCTGGCGTCTGTTCTTTACAGTGTTCCAGTATGAATTCGATTGAGCTCAGTACAGTTCGCCAGCGAGGCGTTTTCGGTAGGGTTTCGACGCGTAGGTATTTGTCTAGCGTTCGAGTTTGCAGCGTACTGCGGTCTAAGTAGACGCGCCACAAGCCACTCTTCTCGGCGAAAGCAAACTTGGTTTCACCAGTCACCGATTCCCAGTAGATGATGGCATTAGTCATCGCATCGACCAGTACCTCACGCATTAACTCTTGCTTGTTTTTACCTTCACCGGTTGCCTTGTCAGCAAGACGAGTAAATTCTCCGCCAAGCTCTTTCAGTTGCTGCAACTTATCTTTGTCGCCTTCAAAGGCATAACTAGAGAGAGCCTCAACCGCCGTTTCAAGGTTATTGATTCGGTTTGAGTTAACTCCACCACCTACATTAAAGATATACATGGTGTCGAGCCCTGAACCTTCAGGTAGCTTAAGGATGTCACTTGGTATGCGCTGACGTGTGTCGTCTATATAGATATCAATGTCGCCGCAGTAGTGGGCTTGTTCCACTTTAAGGTATTTAGGCGCAATGATCTCGTCGGCCATTGAGCGTTTAAGTTGCTCCTGCCCGCGTCTGAATAGTTTTGCCGCCGCTTCGTTAGCAAAGCGAATACGTTGGTCATCACGAATACAGATGATGGCTTCAGGTGCCGATTCTAGTTGCTCTAATAAGCGCCCTTGAGTTTCTAACAAGTTAGCTTCAACCATCGCTCTATGTTTGAGCTCGAGTTGCAGTTGGTCGTTTTCAAGGCGTCTCTGTTCAGCTTTACTTGCTGATAGATGCGCTGTTATTCGAGCCGCTAATTCTTGTTTGTTGAACGGTTTAGACAAGTAGTCATTGGCACCTGCTTCGAAACCTCGAACACGGTCTTCTGCTTGGTTGAGTGCCGTTAGCATGATGATTGGCAACTGAGCATGATCGTATTGTTTACGCAATGCTTCACAAACCTGATAGCCGCTCATTCCTGGCATCATGATGTCGAGTAGAAGCAGCTCTGGCTTCTCTTTTTCAATCAGTTCAATGGTTTCAGGGCCATCACATGCAGTACGTACTCGATAACCTTCTAATTTCAAGAAGCTGTCTAATACTCGCAGGTTAACCGGCTCATCATCAGCGATAACCAATAATGGGCCATCTGGATTCTCACTGATAACACTGTTTTCTTGTTGGCTGTTATCAATTAAATCCGGCGCTTGGAAGTGCGAGTAGTGACCGGATTCGTTGTAACTGTCCAGCTCATCTTGAGTAGCTAGGGGCAGGGTAAAGCTAAACGTAGTGCCAAGCATTGGTTGACTACTTACGTACAGTGAACCGCCCATTAACTCGATGAGCTGACGACTGATCGATAATCCAAGCCCTGCACCTTGGCGGTAGTTACTCGCATCTTGGCCTGCTTGAATCAATGGCTCAAAGATGTGCTCAAGGTACTCGGCCGGTATACCTTGGCCTGTATCGACAACTTGTACACGAATGTTGTCATCGATAACGCTGGCAGAGATAACAATCTTACCTTCTGAGGTGTACTTGATGGCATTGCCGACCAAGTTATACATCACTTGCTCAAGTCGTTGAGGATCCGATGAAACCAGCCCTAAATCACTTGGGACTTGGTTAATAATACGGATTGGCTTATTGCCCAATAAGTGATGCGACAACTCTAGGACCAAGCTGGTGGCTGCAGACAAATCAACGGCTGACTTCTTAATGTCTAAGCTGCCATAGCGCATCTTGTGATAATCAAGCAGATCATCAACCAAGGTCGCCAATCTCTGACCACTATTGATGATGATATCCAACTGATACTTCTGATTAGCAGGAATAGGACCGTTCGCTCCAGATATCAACGCTTCAGCGATACCCACCATGCCATGCAGTGGTGTTCTCAACTCATGTGAAGTAGTAGCTAAGAACTCATCTTTGAGTTTGTTGGCCAGTTGCAACTCTTCGTTTTGCTTTTGAATAGTCTTAAGGTTGTCCTCAAGTTCATCGTTTTGGCTTTTGATGAGCTGCATTTTTTCACGAATAGAGCGCTGCATTCTTTCGAAGCTCACCGCGAGACGGCCGAGCTCATCTTTTCGCTCGGTATTGATCATGGTTTCATCGAGATCACCCGCCGATACTTTTTCAGCTGCCCATGTCAGTTTAAGCAGTGGGGAGGTGATGAAGTTAGACAGATAGTGCGATGCAACAACGACGAGAATGATCGCCGTTAGCATAACGATCACGAAGATCTTTTCTAACTGATGAATACGGGCAAACGCCTCTTTTTCTGGCAGCTCTACGACAAGAGCCCATGTTGCGTATTTCAGCTCAATTGGTGTATATGCCGCGATGATCGCTTGGTCTAGGGTGTTGTCGAAGGTACCAACCGCCGTTTCGCCAGCCAATGCTTTATCGACAACGTCTAGGCTCAAATTGATAGACTCTTGTGAATGAGCAAGGCTACGCGGCAGGTGATCATCACCCACAAGCAGCGTTTGAATATTCGAACTCTTGTTGAGATCCGCAATCAGCTTAGTAATGCCGTTGATTGGCAGCCTAAACATCGCGTAGCTGTGTAGATAGCCTTGTTGAACAATAGGTGCACCTAACCATGCAGTCTGCTTGCCGTTCTCGTCTTTAAAGTCAGAAACGATAACCGGCGTGTAATCTTCGTTAGATTTACGTCGGTCGGTTACGTCTTTTGCTAGTCGTTGAAAGGTAATACCTAGGTTGGAATCCTTGTATTTTCCAGTCAGCAAGTTGGTGCCGTAATCGTCATTTTTAAAGACGGAATAAGCGACGTTGCCGTTGATATCAACTAATAGAATATCGTCAAAATCAGAGCGTTTAAGCAGTTCTAGGTAAGCATTATGGTAGCGCTTGTGCAGTAAGCGATAACGCTCGCTGCCAATAAAGCTGCTGGACTCTGGAAGAATCGACGTTTTGATTTGATCGCCAGACCCCTGAATGTAGCGTTGTTGCGCATTACTGCGAGCCTCGTCAATATCTAACCCCAATCGTTGGAATGCATTGATCAAACCATAAAATCGTCCGCCACTGGCATTGGCCAATTCTGAGCGAACAAAGCCCATCACTTGGGATTCTTGGGCTTGTAGGTAATCGACAATCTGTTGCTGCTTAGTATCACGAACCGAAACAAGGTGTGAGGTGCTTTGTTCCTGGAGATCCTGACTGTGCGATTGGAGGAAAAATATCGCGATGAGTGTCACTGGTGTAATACTGAGGACAAGAAATGCCAGCATTAGGGTATTTTGAAGGCGCTTAAACTTCTGCTTACGATAGAATCTAAACATAAATTGGGTACTACTTTCCTTTGATGTACTGCTAAAAGGGGCGAAAACAAGTACAGAGAATAGAATTAACGGGTTCCAATTTAACGAAATTAACGAGTTTTTTTACTTTGACAAGTAAGTGGTATTTAAAGCGTGTGCAAAAGCTCATTTTTATAGAGTTTTGACAAAAACATGAACAGACAGCGCAGATAATGACCCTGCGCTGTGCTAGAGAGGTTATTTGTTTGCGTGATAGATCGCGAATTTAGTGGTCTTATTTAGAGTCGCGCATTTTCCAAACGCTTGTTCAATAATTGGAATGTATTTTAAGAAACTGTTCGCAACAATAATCATCTCACCAGAACGCTTCAAATGCTTAGGAGCCTGAGCAAGCAAGGTCTCAGTAGCGCTGTAGCTAGTGTCTAAACCTGAATGGAATGGTGGGTTACTGATGATGAACTGGTAGTCTTGTGCAGTATCAGAATAGACATCTGACGCGAAGACTTTACCCGATAAACCATTCGCTTCTAGCGTTGCTTGGCTTGATGCCACGGCAAATGCACTGATGTCGCACATTTCTAGCTCGATATCAGGATTACGAGATGCCATTACCGCGCCTAAGACGCCTGCACCACAACCAAAATCCAGTACCTTGCCTTTTAGTTTTGGCAGAGTATCCAACAGAAGTTGGCTACCGACATCGAATTGACCGTGACTGAAGACGCCAGGAAGGCTTTTTACCGTCAGAGGTTGTTCATCAATGTTAACCGTGTAGGTCTTAAACCAGTCTTGCAGGTTGAACGCTTGTGGTTGCTCGAAGCATTGACCCCAGTAGAAAGAGCAACGACGCGCTGAATCGTATTTAACAACTTTGCCGTAAGGAGCAAACATCTTCTCGATGCTTTTCACGCCTGAACGGTTTTCGCCAACCACGACGATCTCGGTATCTTTACCTAGCTTGGCAAATAGCATCGCCAACAGAAATTCCGCTTCCGCTTTGGCTTTTGGCCAGTACAGCATCACTAAGTCGGCTTTGGTTTCTTCGGTAAACTCCGCACCATAAAAACGTTGGATGGTGTTGCAACCCTCCAGTTGACGGTAGTAGCTGTAATTAGAAGTAAACACAGAGACTGATTCACAGTGCTTCGCTAACTCAACAGGGAACAAGTCTTCTGCCTCACCGGCAACTAAAACATGTTTGCCTTCAAAGTAGGCGAGTTGGCGTTGAGCAATCTGGCTTGGGGCAATATAAGCTGACATAGGACACTCTGTTGAATCGTTAGCAAAAAATGAGGGCGGATTTTCGCATAATCCGCCCAAAGCTTGAAGTGTTTAATACTCGTTCGGCAACCAAGTTGTCGAACCGTTGATTAACTCTTGTCTTGCTGGTTTAAAAAGTCCTTAAACTCTTCATCGTAGATGTTGAATAGGACAATGGTAATCGCAAAAATCAATGGTCCGTAGATAAGACCAATTAGGCCAAACAGTTGAATACCACCCAATAGTGAGAAGAAGATCATCAGGGTATTCATGCCAGCACTGCCTTGCATTAGCAGCGGACGCAGAAGGTTATCAATTGAACCAACAATCGCTACACAGTAAACCGTTAGGAAAATCGCCCACGTGGTATCACCAGTTAGGAACAAGTAGGTTGCTGCTGGAATCCAGATTAATGCGGTACCCACTACTGGGATGAAAGAGGCAAAGCCCATCATTGTGCCCCAGAATAGACCTGGGAAACCAGCAATCCACATACCTAAACCGCCGGCAAAACCTTGCGCGATTGCGGTTAAGAATGAGCCCATCACTGCTGATTTAGATACTTGCTCTATCTCTGTTAGAAGTTTGTCTTCTTGGCTACGAGACAGCGGCAGAATATGACGAACCACACTGATGATTTTGTCGTGATCTCTTAATAGGAAGAACAAAACGAACAGCATCAAGAAGAAATCCATCAAGAAATTGGTCGCGTCACCTAAGATTTTGGCACTGATACCAACTAGCTTAGAACCAAAGCTTGTCGCAAACTCACCGACTTTTTGTGCGATGGCTTGAGGTTCAATGTTGTCGAAAGGCAGGTAGTTATTCACAAATGACAACGCTTTGACCACTAACGGGTGAGTAAACAGAGTCTGAATGCCGCCGTGTGTCACCCATTGGTAAGTATTCTGAGAGAACAGAGAACCTTGCTGAACAATTGCTGCGAATACTGCCAATAAAGGGATAACAATAATGAAAGTCAGTATGATACAAGACAGCAGAGAGACGATGTTTTCTTTATTCGGGATCTTTTTTTCAAGCCACTCATGGATTGGGAACATCAATAGTGAAATGATAAAGGCCATCACAATCGAGTTAACGTATGGTTCGATAAGTAGGTAACAAGCATAAGCCGCCGCGAGTAGGGCAATGATGATCACCCAGTGGCTGGAATTGATTTTGAGTTTTTCTGACACGGTAATGGTCTCTATATTTGCGTTCTGAGTTTATAATGGCTGCAAAACAGAGAGTTAGCAATGAGGAGTTTTGATAATGGGATGCTGTAATAAAGATAAGAAATGCCAAGACGAAGAACAGCAAACAAAAAAAGAGATCCCTTGGTTCAGAATGTTCCTTGGTACCTTGATGCTGTTGGTTTTTCTTTTCTGGGAACGTTAATCGCTTTTGGTTCAGTTTTAGCCTTAATCGACGGCTAAATAAGCAGTCATATTTGTGGCTAATGAACGCGATATATAAAAAAGGGCTGCATTTAATGCAGCCCTAAATTCAATCGGTTAGCAACTTATAAAGTGCTTTCGATTATTTGCTTTCAGCAGCAATGATCGCAAGAGAGCGGTCAGCAGCTTCTAGTGTCGCATCAAGTTCTTTTGAACCATGAGCAAGAGAAGTAAAGCTTGCTTCGAATGCTGAAGGTGCAAGGTAAACACCGTGATCTAACATTAGGTGGAAGAAGCGCTTGAAGCGTTCTACATCACACTTAGTTACATCTTCGTAGCACGTCACAGTTTCTTGGTCAGTGAAGAAGAAACCAAACATACCGCCAACTTGATGAACTAGCATCGGGATGCCGTGCTTGTCAGCAAGTTGCTTGAAGCCTTTTGCCAACTGCTTAGTTTTTGAAGCTAGACGCTTTTCATTGCCTTCTTCTCGTAGAAGGTTCAAACATGCGTAGCCAGCAGCCATTGCAACAGGGTTACCTGAAAGCGTACCCGCTTGGTAAACAGGGCCAGTTGGTGCGATGTATTGCATCACGTCTTTACGACCACCAAAAGCACCCACAGGCATGCCGCCGCCGATCACTTTACCAAGACACGTTAGGTCTGGCTTGATGTTGTAGTAAGCCTGAGCACAACCTTCAGCAACGCGGAAACCTGTCATTACTTCATCAAAGATTAGCAATGCACCTTCTTGGTCACAGATTTCACGTAGACCTTCGTGGAAGCCTTCTACAGGAGGGATACAGTTCATGTTGCCCGCTACTGGCTCAACGATGATACAAGCGATCTCGCCTTTGTTTGCTGCAAAGATTTCACGTACAGAATCTAGGTTGTTGAATGTTGCTGTTAGCGTTAGTTTCGCAAAATCAGCCGGTACGCCTGGAGAGCTTGGTTGACCCAAAGTCAGCGCGCCAGAACCTGCTTTTACAAGTAGGCTGTCTGCGTGGCCGTGGTAGCAGCCTTCAAACTTAAGAATTTTGTCACGACCAGTGAAGCCACGAGCAAGACGAATCGCACTCATGGTTGCTTCTGTACCTGAACTCACCATACGTAGCTGTTCCATTGATGGAACCATCTCAGATACAAGTTCAGCCATTTTGATTTCAGTTTCGGTTGGAGCACCGAAGCTAAGACCGCGTTGAGCTGCTGCAATCACAGCATCACGAATAACCGCGTGGTTGTGACCAAGGATCATTGGACCCCAAGAGCCAACGTAATCGATATACGCTTTACCATCAGCATCAAAAATAAGTGGGCCATCAGCGCGTTCAACGAAGATTGGAGAACCACCTACGCCATTGAATGCACGAACTGGAGAGTTTACGCCACCAGGAATAGTTTGCTGTGCTTTTTCGTACAGCTCTGCTGATTTGGTCATTGATATATCCTCTTTTGACTGTCGGACCAATTGGCACGCATTGTACCTATCCCTAATCCAACTAGGAATGCTTTCGCCCAGATAATCACCCGAATCTGGTTGTTTTGTGTGGTTACACGTTTTAATTGTTAGATATTGGCGAGTTTACAGCAGTAAAAGGACCGATCCTGTGGTGAATACTTGAACGTTTCAGTCAGGTATTAGATAATCACCGGAATATAAGAAAATACTCAACAACTATGGTCTCGAATTAGATTTGTATCATGTTGTTTTTGACACAGGTAAGAGAGGTTGTCGTGAGCGAAGTAAATATCCCATTGTCTTTTTCTGATGCAGCAGCTACCCGCGTACAAACGCTAATTGCTGAAGAAGAAAACCCAGAACTAAAACTGCGTGTATACATTACAGGTGGTGGTTGTAGCGGTTTCCAATACGGCTTCACATTTGATGAAAAAGTAAATGATGGCGACACTACGATTGTAAACAGCGGTGTAACGCTGGTTGTTGATCCAATGAGCCTACAGTACTTAATGGGCGGCATGGTTGATTACACAGAAGGCCTAGAAGGCGCACGTTTCTTTGTGAACAACCCGAACGCGACAACAACATGTGGTTGTGGTGCATCATTTAGCGTCTAGCGTGAGCTGAAAAATAGCTTGAGCTCAAAGCTGCATTAGAAATATTTCAAACGCCGAACTTATGTTCGGCGTTTTTGTTTTTACTTAGTAACTTATTACTTTTCAAGGCATTCCTCTCATTTTTAGTACACGGCATATTTTTTAAACTGTCGATAGCGTCCAACTTCGTTGAGGATTGGTCTGTTAAGGTTACCTTTGTGCATAAGGAAGTTGCACATCACGCTATTAAGCCAACTAGCGCGCATGAATTACATCGGACAAAAGGATTTGTTATGCCCACTCTATTTTCTAACTCACCACTTTTTCAGAAATTGAAGCAACCGTGGCTGGTTTCTCTGACTCTAGTCGTGTTGTTGTCGATTTGGCTTGGTTTAGGCGTTGGGCAAGCTGAAGAGTCACCTGAAAAAAAGGCGACAGAAATTCCATTGGCTAAGGTTTCCTTTCAAACATTCACTTCATCACCGACCTTTAAAACCATTGATCTCTATGGAAGAACGGCGCCCGATCGGCATGCTCGTCTAGGTGCAGAAGTCGCGGGCAAGATTGTAAGATTGAACGTTGTTAAGGGGGATATGGTTAAAGCTGGACAAGCCATTGCCCAGATAGATAAGGGTGATTTAGAGATTCAACTAGAGCGAGCATCTGCGTTATATCGCTTGAAGCAGAAAGAGTTCAAAGCGGCGCAGTCACTGAAGAAAAGAGGGCTGCAAGGCGAAATCGCCTACACTACAGCAGAGGCTTCATTAACAGAAGCAAAAGCCATGATGCGCAATGCGGAGTTGGCTTTAAAGAATACTGTGATTACTTCGCCTTTTTCGGGTGTGGTTCAAGACTTGATGGTTGAGCTTGGTGACTTTGTTGGGGTTGGCGACCTGGTCGCGGGCGTGATTGACCTCGATCCTCTGGTCATCGAAGCCGATATCAGTGAACGTCATATCCAGCATTTGTTAGTCAATCAATCCGCTTTGGTTCGCCTGTTAGGGAGAGAAGAAGCAGAAGGTCGTCTGCGTTATGTTTCTCGAATCTCTTCTGCTTCTACCAATACTTTTCCAATCGAGATTGAAATCGATAACTCCAAAGGCCTATTACCAGCAGGTGTCAGTGCCGAAGTAAAACTCAACCTAGAAACAAGAGACGCAATCAAGATAACACCGGCGATGCTGGCACTGGATGAGGCGGGTAACCTCGGGGTCAAAACCTTGCTCTCTGCTAGTGACTCACCAACGGTGAAATTTGTAGGCATTCAGCTAGTAAAGGCCGAACAAGATGGAGTGTGGCTCACGGGTTTAGGTCAACGCGTCGACATCATCACCGTAGGTCAAGGCTTTGTGCGTGATGGTGATTCTGTGATTGCTGTTGAGCAAGGTGCTGAACCCTCAAATGTAACCGCAGAGTAGGAGATTGCCGATGTATTCAATTATTGATGCAGCTTTGTCTCGTGCTCGAACAATGCTCTCCCTTTTGGTGTTAATCCTCGTAGCTGGTGTCGTCACTTATATCACGATCCCCAAAGAATCGAGCCCAGACATTACTATCCCGATTATCTATGTCTCTGTTGGGCACCAAGGTATTTCGCCAACCGATGCCGAACGGTTATTGGTTAGGCCGATAGAGCAAGAGCTGAGGTCGATTGAAGGCGTAAAAGAGATGACAGCAACCGCAGCAGAAGGCCACGCCTCTGTTGTTTTGGAGTTTAATGTCGGCGTCGATCTCACCAAAGCAATGGCCGATGTGCGTGACGCGGTTGATCTGGCTAAACCAAAACTGCCAGAAGACAGTGACGAGCCGACCGTAAATGAGGTGACGCTGGCTTCTGAGCAGCCTGTTCTGTCTGTTGTGCTATTCGGTACCGTTCCTGAGCGCACCATAGTGCAAATTGCTCGAGAGCTTGGAGATAAATTAGAAAGCTATCGCCAAATCCTTGAAGTGGATATTGCAGGCGATCGCGATGACATCGTCGAGATCATTGTCGATCCGTTATTGATGGAGAGCTACAGCTTAGATCAAGCAGATATCTACAATCTGATCGCTCTGAACAATCGAGTAGTTGCCGCAGGTTTTGTTGATACTGGCTACGGACGTTTTTCTGTCAAAGTCCCTTCGGTGTTTAATTCCTTAAAAGACGTGCTTGAGCTACCTATCAAAGTCGATGGCAAGCAGGTGGTCACTTTTGGCGATGTGGCTACAGTTCGCCGAGCATTTAGAGACCCAGAGAGCTTTGCTCGTTTAGATGGCAAATCTGCGGTGGTGTTGGATATCAAGAAGCGTGCAGGCGAAAACATCATCGAAACGGTTGAGCTAGTCAAAGCGGTAATGGCTGGTGCTCAGCAGCAAGCGGAATGGCCCAATAACCTGTTGGTTAAATACACCTGGGATGAATCTAAAGATGTGAAGATCATGCTCAATGATCTGCAAAACAATATCTTATCCGCCATTATTCTGGTGGTGATCGTTATCATCGCGATTCTTGGTGTGCGTACCGCTTTGTTAGTGGGTATTTCCATTCCTGGTTCCTTCCTTACCGGGCTGCTAGTGCTGTCTGTGTTCGGCTTAACCGTCAACATCGTGGTGTTGTTCTCTCTGATCATGGCAGTTGGTATGTTGGTTGATGGTGCGATTGTGGTTACCGAATTTGCAGACAGGCGAATGCAAGAAGGTGAAGGACGTAAAGTCGCTTACCGAGATGCAGCGAAACGGATGGCATGGCCGATAACTGCATCGACTGCAACAACCTTGGCCGCATTTGCTCCGTTGCTGTTTTGGCCGGATGTGACGGGCGAATTCATGAAGTTTTTACCACTAACTCTGATCGCTACGTTAACTGCCTCATTGATTATGGCGCTGTTGTTTGTGCCCGTGCTGGGCGGTTTGATTGGCAAACCGCAATACGTATCGTCTCAGAGCCAAGCTCGAATGGTCGCACTGCATAATGGTGACTTTTCACAAGCCACAGGCTTAACTAAGGCGTATTACCACACACTGTCGATTGCGATTAAGCACCCGTTTAAGATTTTGTTCAGTGCGATACTACTCGCGGTTGCGGTTGGCTTTACTTACTCCAAAGCCGGTCTTGGAGCAGAATTCTTTCCTGAGGTTGATCCGCCATTCTTTAATGTCAAAGTTCGTTCTCATGGTGATCTGTCTATCCAAGAAAAAGACGACATTATGCGCGACATTGAGCTGATGATGCTCAATCATGATGAGTTCGATACCGTTTACACGCGGACTGGTGGTGATGACCAGATTGGTTTGATCTCAATTACGCCTGTTGACTGGCAATATCGCCGCAGCGTTAAAGCGATCATTGATGAGTTGAAGGTACAAACCGATCAATACGCTGGTGTTGAGATTGAATATAAGTTTCCTGATGCTGGGCCTCCGGTTGAAAATGACTTAGTGATTGAGCTGTCAGCAAGAACGCCAGAGCAACTTAATCAGGCTGCAAAGATCGTGAGAGGTTGGGCAGATGGCAATCAAGCACTGACCAATATCAGTGATACCGCGAGTAAAGATGGCATCGATTGGAAGGTGGATATTCGCCGCGACGATGCCGCGCGCTTTGCTGCTGATGCGACCTTGGTGGGAAATACCGTTCAATTCGTGACTAATGGTCTCAAGATTGGTGATTACCTCCCAGATGACTCTTCAGAAGAGGTCGATATATTGGTACGTTACCCGAATGATAAAAGGGATATCGGACGCTTCGACCAGCTGAGAGTCAAAACACCTGCAGGCTTGGTGCCGATCACCAACTTTGCTCAGATTGTCCCCGACCACAAGCAAGATACGATTAAACGCCTTGATGGTAAGCGTGTAGTGAACATCATGGCGGATATGGAAGAGGGCTATAACCTTGCCCTCGAACTGCCAAAGATTGAGCAAGCGTTGAGTGAGCTTGGGCTACCGAGTAGTGTAGAATTTCGTATCCGTGGTCAAAATGAAGAACAAGAAAACTCTTCCGCCTTCTTACAAAGTGCTTTCTTGGTTGCTTTGGCGGTAATGGCTTTGATTCTGATTACTCAGTTTAATAGTTTCTATCAAGCATTCCTGATTTTGAGTGCGGTGTTGTTTTCGACGGTAGGTGTATTTGTTGGTTTGCTTATCTTCCAGCGCCCGTTTGGCATCGTGATGTCTGGTATTGGGGTGATTGCACTGGCAGGTATCGTGGTGAATAACAACATCGTGCTGATCGATACCTATAACCAGTTAATCAAAAGAGGCTTGGATAAGCGAGATGCGATTCTAAGAACTGGTGTTCAACGTTTAAGACCAGTAATGCTGACTACGGTCACCACCATTTTAGGTTTGATGCCGATGGTGCTAGAGATGAACATCGACCTGATTAATCAAAAGATAGAATTCGGCGCGCCGAGCACGCAATGGTGGTCGCAACTTGCTACGGCGATTGCGGGAGGCTTGGCATTCGCTACAGTCTTAACCTTGGTACTGACACCATGTCTGTTAATGCTAGGCCGAGACAAGAAGCCTGAAAGTTAGTAGATACGGTCGTTCGATGAACATAAAAAAGAGCGCCTTAGTGGGCGCTCTTTTTGTTGGTTTATATGGCTCTTAACCTAATTAGTCGCTAGCAACTGGCCGTATCGCTCTAGGTTATTCAGTCGAATCTCTGAGTTGGCAATAAATGTTGCTTTTGCTTTACCCGTTAACGACTTAGATTGAGGTAATTTCACGGTACGCGCATTTTTATGTACGCCATTAACCAAGAATTCATAATGTAAGTGCGGACCAGTCACACGGCCTGTACCGCCCAAAGTACCAATGGTTTGGCCTTGTTTTACGCGCTGACCTGTTTTCACCATACGTCTCTTCATGTGCAGATACTTGGTGATGTAGGTGTTGCTGTGGCGGATAAACACGTAGTTACCATTGAATTGGTTGTAACCCGACTTCTGAACAATACCATCACCGGCTGCCCAGATAGGCGTGCCAACAGGAGCTGCGTAGTCAGTGCCGCGGTGAGCGCGAACCTTACCGGTTACTGGGTGTCTCCTGGTAGGATTAAAGTTCGATGTTACGCGACGAAAATCAATTGGTGAGCGCAAGAACGCTTTCTTCATTGCTCGACCATTTTCATCGAAGTAGTTTCCGCTCTTATCATCCAATACCGCGGTAAATGAGTCGCCTTGGTTTTTGAATACGGCTGCCATGATCTTACCGCGACCAACCACTTCACCTTCAACCACTTTCTCTTGGTATAAGATTTTGAAGCTGTCGTTCTTACGAATATCTAACGCAAAGTCGATATCCCAACCGAAGATGCCCGCCAGTTCCATAATTTGGTTTGCGGTTAAACCTGCGCTTACGCCTGCGTTCCAGAAGTTAGAGGTGATGTTGGCTTCGGCATAATTGTATTGGTAGGCCACTTCTTTTTTGTCGAAACTTGATGAGAAAGAATCGCCAGACTTGGTGATCTTGAAGCTTTCAAATGCACTAAGTTGTCGTTTTAACTGAATAAGGTCGTTGTTTTCATCGAAGCCGAACTGCAATACATCGCCAGGTCTTAGATTAGACAGCTGCTTCTTAATATCATCATTGGTATTGAGTAGCGTGATCAGCAGGCGGTATGAGAGGCCAATACGTTCAAATAAAACAGAAGTGCTTTCGCCAGAGCGAACGGTGTATTTCTCCCAATTGAGCACTGCCGTCGGTGGAGCGTCACTTGAGCTAATAAGCGCAGAGGCATTGATAGTCAGCGGGTAATGTTTTCCCACAACTAAAGCGCCCGAATCGTCACGCAAACTGTTGACGTCGGGGAGTAAGAAAATCGCGACGAAAATTATGGCACTAAAAAATGCGATAAAAGCCCGGTGCAAAATAGGAAGGCGTGCAAAAATAGACAACATGTTCCGGTTCGTTCTGTAAATATTATGAAAATCGACGACGGAATAGTGTAACTGGTTTCAAAATACATCGCTATTCAAGTAAGATGTCTAATTAATGTATTTTTGCCAAATCTGTGGGAGTGAACAAGAATGGCGAGTATTGAAGCTGCACTAGCCGAGATCAAACGTGGCGTAGAAGAACTGATTCCAGAAGACGAACTGATTGCAAAACTAAAAGAAGGTCGTCCTTTACGCATTAAGCTGGGTGCCGATCCAACAGCTCCAGATATCCACCTAGGCCATACGGTTATCTTTAACAAGCTTCGTGCTTTCCAAGAGCTTGGTCATGAAGTGACATTCCTTATCGGTGATTTCACTGCAATGGTTGGTGACCCATCAGGTAAAAACTCAACACGTCCACCGCTAAGCCGCGAAGACGTATTGAAGAATGCTGAAACTTACAAAGAACAAGTATTCAAGATTCTAGATCCTGCGAAAACGCAAATTCGTTTCAACTCTGAATGGCTATCTGAGCTTGGCGCTGAAGGCATGATTCGTCTTGCTTCTAACCAAACTGTTGCTCGTATGCTTGAGCGTGATGACTTCAAAAAGCGTTATGCTGGTGGTCAACCGATCGCAATCCACGAATTCATGTACCCACTTCTACAAGGTCACGACTCTGTTGCACTAGAGAGCGACGTTGAGCTTGGCGGTACTGACCAGAAGTTTAACCTTCTAATGGGTCGTGAACTGCAAAAAGCAGCAGGTCAAAAACCACAAGCGGTACTGATGATGCCACTACTTGTTGGTCTAGACGGCGTTAAGAAGATGTCTAAGTCTGCGCACAACTACATCGGTATCAGCGAAGCACCAAGCGAGATGTTTGGTAAGATCATGTCTATCTCTGACGATCTAATGTGGAGCTACTACGAGCTACTGTCTTTCCGTCCTCTTGAAGAAGTTGCGGAACTGAAAGCTGGCGTTGATGCAGGTAAGAACCCGCGTGACGTTAAAGTACTTCTTGCTAAAGAGATCATCGCTCGTTTCCACAGTGAAGCAGATGCTGAAGCCGCTGAGCAAGAGTTCGTTAACCGTTTTGCTAAGAACCAAGTTCCTGATGAGATGCCGGAATTTGAATTCGAAGCTGGTTTGCCAATTGCGAACGTTCTAAAAGAAGCAGGTCTTGTAAACTCGACTTCTGATGCGATGCGTATGATCAAGCAAGGCGCGGCTAAGCTTGAAGGCGAGAAGATTGAAGACAGCAAATTCGTACCTGAAGCAGGTACTGCGGTTTACCAAGTAGGTAAGCGTAAGTTTGCTCGTATTACTATTAAGTAATAATGCACATCAATAATTGAACCAAAGGCATCCACGGATGCCTTTTTTATTGACCGAAAGTTGACGAAACTTTGAAGCGCCTATTGCTACACTATGCGCGCTGTCAAATTGACAGTAATTCTGGAGATTTTTATGAACAATACCGACCATCCTCCTAGTTTGAATGGAGAAGAATAACCTGTCTCGGTATTGATCTATTGTCCTGCCGTTCAGGTAGGGTATCTTTGTTTTTCCCCTCATTCTTTTCCACACACTAGATTCTAACAAGTAGACACACCTGTAGCTTTCTGCCCTTGGTGCGTATAAATCTATGCTATTTGTTTTGATGGTCGTTACCTTTGCCAATCGGGAGATTCGCCATGACGGTAATGAACAGCACTTTTTTATCTATTGAAGCTCTGTACTCAGAGCAAGACATCCAAGCTGTATCGAATGCATTTCAACAGTACGGACGTGAACAACAAATTAACCTTTTGAACCGAATGCCGCTCGAAGATGCGGTGCTAGTGCTGGGGCAATGCTCTCTTAGTACGATTCAGACTTTACTTAGTGAGCTAGAAGAGCAGGGCTTTGAGAAGCGCTCTCGACATCTAGCTCACCAACTAGGGCTGATCTACTCAGAGGTAGAACCTCAGCAGGGCTACCTTTCTACTGGCGTCATGAGCCACGTTAGGCAGCGTATCGGTTGGATTATTGCGTTAGCACTATTGGGAATCGTCTCAGGGCTTATCATTGCTCAGTATGAAGACATTCTCAGTCAGTTGGTACTTTTGGCAATCTACATGCCGGTAATTGCTGCTGCTGGTGGTAACACCGGAACACAAGCCGCGACTTTGGTGATCCGAGCCTTAGCCACAGGTGAGTTGAAAAAACGCCAATGGGCTAACGTTCTGTGGAAAGAGTTTAGGGTTGCTATTTGTTTAGCTCTAGCGATTGCCGTAGTGATGATTGGGCGTATTCTGCTATTCAGTGAAAACCAATCGACAGGTGGTTATGACATCAACATGATTGCGTTAGCGATTGCGGTAGCGCTGTTTATTCAGGTGACCATATCTACCGTACTCGGCGGAGGATTACCGATAGTTGCTAGGCTATTTAAGCTTGATCCAGCGGTGTTAGTGAGCCCCGTGCTTGCTTCGATAGTGGATATCTCAGGAATGTGGATCTACTTCACTGTCGTGAACTCATTCCTAGGAATCGCTTAAAAGCTGATAAAATAGTTAAATACATCTGAAGAACAAAAATGGCGCTGAAGATTTAAGGTCTTCAGCGCCATTTTTATTGTTTAAGTAGAAGTTTACACAGAGCTAAGCATTACTTAGATTTGCTTTGTGTTTGACTGAACTCGACCACATCTTTGTAGAAAGCACGCTCAAACTGGGTGATAGGTGCTTCTACTGGTTTGTCTGGATCTTGTTCTTCAGGGAAGTAATCACGGACAAATTGCACAAACAGAGAGTTTGGCTTTCCCACCTTATCTAATCCGTATCCCGCCATGTTGTAACTGCCGTATAGAGAACCACTTTTGGCGATAATGTTGCCTTGAATCGGTGCTTTTCTCATGCTTTGACGGTATTTGAGCGTTCCATCAGTGCCTGATGTAGGCATAGCCTCAATCAGGTTGAGCTGTTGATCGTTTTCCCAGATATAACGAAGCACTTGAGCCATGGTCTGTGACCTCATTCGGTTATTTCTGGATAGCCCTGAACCATCGACGAGCTGCGCTTTACTGAGGTCAATATTAGCCTTGGTCAGTAATATCTGCTTTATCGCTTCAGTACCGTTATTGAAGCTACCCGGTTGAACATAAAATGTTGCTCCTAGCGTTTTAGTTAGGTTGTCTGCGATAAGGTTATCCGACTTCTTGAGCATGATATCGAGCAGTTCAGGAAGCTTTTCTGAGTTATGACTAGCGATTAACGTGGTTTTGTCTGCTTTAGCTTTTTTACCAATAATCACATCACCTTTTACTTCTATTTTCAGTTCTTTGAGAAGCGATGTAACGACTTGATAGGTGTAAAGTTCTGGATTTTGAATCGCGAACTTGAGTGGCAGTGGCTTTTTACGTTCAACTAAGCAACCAGAGAGCTTGTAAGCGTTATCAGGTGTGGTGATGAGCTCTAAGTCGCATTGTGTTGCCTTCTGCCCAGAGCGAGTTACCGTGGCAGCGGTGGTCGTCACGTCTATCGGATAGTGAGCGGGAATATAAACGCGAGTGCTGCCATTATCTTTTGTATAAATAGAGGCTTGTGCGCAGTTGCTGTCTAAGGTCATTGCACTAGAAGGCGCGCTGTAACAAACGCCTAGAATGTCCCAAGGCCAACCCACCGCTCGCTGATAGCCCGTAAAAGTCGAGTTATCGAGATATAAGTTGCCCTTTATGGCTCTGGATTGAGACTTAGCGTATTGAGCTAAAAGGCTTTTAAGCTGTTCTCGTTGCAAGGTTGGGTCGCCACTAAATGAAATGATAGAATCATTCCCAGAACGAGCAATGCTGGTCGTGTAGTGAAAGTCATCCCCTAACTCCAACTTAGCCGCCAACGCTGTCACCAGCTTTAAAGTACTAGCGGGGGGATAGAAGCCATCACTGTTGGAATTCATTTTGTTTGAATCGCCTCTCAGGGATTCCAAAATTACACTGGTGCTACTGCCATCAGGCAGTTTATCTAGAGGGGGGTAAGCGAAAGCGTTAACTGAGAAAGCGCTAATGGAAAAACTACATATCAGTAGTGTGGATAGAAGGCGCATAGAAGATTTCTTGGATGGCTGATGTTTTCAGTATACAGATATAAAAAACGCCCGCTAGATAGCGGGCGTTTTGATTCTCAATTAACTAATTAATCAATTAGATAATCAGAATTAGAAGTCGTAACGTAGACCTAGAGCTAGCTCATCTTCAGCTTGTGCTTTAGTTGCGCCAAAGTTGAATCCATCAGCAGTACCGAACTTGTCACCTTCTGAGATAAGGTTGAAGTTGTACGAGATGTACGTACGGAAGTTAGGCTTGAAGTAGTAAGTTGCATCGATCGCAACGTTGTCAGCTGAAGTATCACCGTCAGTTTCTGCATTGTTGTACGTTAAAGTGAATGCAGTTTTATCTAGCGTGTACGCAGTTGCGAATTCGTAACCAGTGTAGTCACCGTCTTTTTTCGCTAGTTCACCGTCTGTGAATACACCAGCAAAGTATAGAGTTTCAGTGCGGAAAGATGCCGCTAGCATGTACTCGTTTTGCTCGTCTTGGTCAGCGTAACCTGCACCTAGCTTAAAGCCAGAATCACCGATTGCGTAGATACCTGATAGAGAGTAACCGTCTGCTTCGTTTTCATCGTAAGAAATTACAGTACCGTCAAGTTTTTTGTTTTCTGTACGGTCAGCGAAGCGGTAGCTTGCTTTTACGCTTAGGTCTTGGAATTGGCCTTTGTATGACGCCATGTTGTCAGCACGGTCTGCTGCATTGATTTTGTATGCAGCTGAGTTACCGTGGTAAGACATGATATCGGTAAAGTCAGTGATTACGCCTAGTGCGCCGTCATTTTTACCGTAAGTCACTTCACCGAATGTACCGCCAAGTCCAGCGTAAGCGTAACGGTTAGTGATGCTGTCGCTGTTCTCATCTGTACCTAGGTCGCCATCAGCAGTTGTGAATTCGCCTTCGTAGAAACCAACACCGTATAGGCCGTCTTGGATTTCAACTTTACCTAGGAAGTTAAGACGTACACGTGTTTTGTCTTCAGCTTTGCCATCTTTTAGAGATAGACGAGCTTCCGCACGACCACCGATTTCTAGAGAAGTGCCGTTTGAGCTGTATACAGAAGTACCGTCAATACCACCAGCTTGTTTACCGTCCGCTGCCACTGCGTTAGTAGCAAGAGCTGCAGCAGATACAGCAAGCGCGATCATAGTCTTGTTCATGTTATTATTTCCTAATTACTGTCCATAGAAGTTTTATCAAGGATTTGAACCCTTTTGTGTATTGCCTGTATTAATCAGGCTTCATAATCATGATTAGAACAGAAGTCTGAAAAATGCCAGTGCAATCCATGGGTTACTTTTTACCTCTAAAGTTCCATGGTCAGTTAGTAAAATGATATAAAACTAAAAAATGAACACTGTTTTATTATATCTCTTGTTATTTAAGTGTTTGTTTTTACGTGTTTTTTATAAAAGTGTGATCTATGTTTATTTTGTTTGTTTTTTGTTTTTTTAGGTATTTAACTCTCCACTTATTGATGGGGGAGTTATTATTCATTTTTGTGATGTCTGTAATTTAGACCTAGATAAAGCTTTTATAACGCAAAGTGGAATAAAGGTGATTTAGCCATAAAGTTTGTTTACACTAAGCCAAATCGTTTTGTTTCTATCACCCAATAAATGCGTTGGGTGTATTTATGTTGGCCAAAGAAAGCTTTGGCATAGAGGTAAAAAATGGAAAAGGTTCCAATGACAGTACGTGGCGCTCAGCAGCTACGTGACGAATTAGATCGCCTACTTAAGCTACGCCCTGTTATCTCAGCAGCTATTGGTGAAGCACGTGAACTAGGTGACCTGAAAGAGAATGCTGAATACCACGCCGCTCGTGAAGAGCAGGGTATTTGTGAAGCTCAGATCCGTGATATTGAATATAAGCTATCACTGGCTCAGATCATCGATGTAACGCAAATGGATAATACGGGCAAGATTATCTTTGGTACGACAGTGACGCTGATTGATGTGGATACCGATGATGAGTTCCGCTACCAAATCGTTTCAGAAGACGAAGCAGACATCAAAACGGGTCGTATTTCTGTGAAATCGCCAATTGCTCGAGGCCTTATCGGTAAAATGGAAGGCGACGAAGTCATGATTTCTACCCCTGGTGGTGACAAAGACTTCGAAATCGACAAAGTAGAATATATCTAATTGAATTTTCTTTGTTTCTGATAAGTAAAAAGGTCGCTAAATGCGACCTTTTTCGTTTCTCACGCTACACTAAAAGATAAACGCTGTGGCTTCCTATTAGTGAAGTTAGCTTATATTAAGCTCGCTTATTTACGTGGAATCTCGATTTTACGTGCTTCTGACTGACGGAACAGTACTAGAACTTTACCGATAGTCTGTACTTTCTCAGCTTTAGTCTCACGTACAATTGCATCGATAATCAGTTGCTTAGTCTCACGGTCTTCTGATGCAACTTTAATCTTGATCAGTTCGTGGTGGTCTAGAGCTAATTCGATTTCCGCTAGAACAGCTTCAGTAAGTCCATTTGCGCCCATTAGCACAACAGGTTTTAAACTGTGAGCTAGGCCCTTTAGATGCTGCTTTTGTTTGGTACTTAGGTTCATTACGCGGCCAATTTTCTTTACTATTAGGGTTGAAAAAACCTATTTTAACGCCATCTAAAGCTGAAGACTATAATTTATTCAGCAATTAGTACTTTCCTCCAATTTAGGTATCCAATGAGCAAACAGAAACACTCGGCCAGTTCAGGCCGTTGGTTGAAGGAACACTTCGACGACAAGTACGCAAATGAAGCAAGAAAGAAAGGCTATCGTTCACGTGCTTATTTCAAAATGGAAGAGATTCAAACGAAAGATAAATTGCTGTCTCCTGGGATGACCATTGTGGATTTGGGTGCAGCACCTGGCGGTTGGTCTCAATATGCTGCTAAGATTGTTGGAGACAACGGACAAATCATTGCGTGTGACTTGTTACCAATGGATCCGATTGCTGGTGTTAGCTTTTTACAAGGTGATTTCCGCGAAGAAGCTGTGCTAGATGCCTTGTTGGAACGTATACAACCAAATATGGTTGATGTCGTGATGTCAGATATGGCACCTAATATAGCAGGCAACAATTCTGTGGATCAGCCAAGAGCTATGTATTTAGTTGAATTAGCTTTGGATATGTGTCGACAAGTTCTAGCTACCAATGGTAGTTTTGTTGTAAAAGTATTCCAAGGCGAAGGGTTTGACCAATACGTTAAGGACGTCCGCGAGATGTTTAAAACAGTAAAAGTTAGAAAACCCGACTCTTCTCGAGCTCGATCTCGTGAAGTGTTTATCGTAGCCACTGGTTACAAAGGTTAACGATTCTCTTCCAAGAGTGAGAGTTAACAACATGGCTACAGGTTACAAACTGTAGTACCCTACCTTTAATTACAATTAGTTATCGAGAGGCTTACACCTTGAGTGACATGGCAAAAAATTTAATTCTGTGGCTTGTTATCGCGGTAGTGTTGATGTCGGTATTCCAGAGCTTCGGCCCTGGGGAAAGTAACGGCAGAGCAGTAGATTACACCACGTTTGTACAGGAAGTTGGCCAAGGCCAGATTCAAGACGCACAGTTCAATAACAGCGAAATCACTTTCACACGTCGTGGTGGTGGTTCTAAGTATGTAACTTACATGCCTGTTTATGATCAAAAGCTACTTGATGACTTAATTAATCAAAACGTAAAAGTTCAGGGTACACCACCTGAAGAGCAGAGCCTGCTTGGCACTATCTTCATCTCATGGTTCCCAATGATCTTACTGATTGGTGTATGGATTTTCTTCATGCGTCAAATGCAAGGCGGCGGCGGCGGTAAAGGCGCGATGTCTTTCGGTAAGAGTAAAGCTCGAATGATGAGCGAAGAACAAATCAAAACGATGTTTGCTGATGTTGCTGGTTGTGACGAAGCAAAAGAAGACGTGAAAGAGCTTGTGGATTACCTTCGTGACCCAAGCCGCTTCCAAAAACTAGGTGGTAAGATCCCGACAGGTATCCTGTTGGTTGGTCCTCCTGGTACGGGTAAAACATTGCTTGCAAAAGCGATTGCCGGTGAAGCGAAAGTACCGTTCTTTACTATCTCTGGTTCTGACTTCGTTGAAATGTTTGTTGGTGTTGGTGCATCTCGTGTGCGTGACATGTTCGAACAAGCGAAGAAAGCGGCACCTTGTATCATCTTTATTGATGAAATTGATGCTGTAGGTCGTCAACGTGGCGCAGGTGTTGGTGGTGGTCACGATGAACGAGAACAAACACTGAACCAGATGCTGGTTGAGATGGATGGTTTCGAAGGTAACGAAGGTATTATCGTTATCGCTGCGACTAACCGTCCAGACGTACTAGACCCTGCATTACTTCGTCCTGGTCGTTTTGACCGTCAAGTTGTGGTTGGTCTACCAGATGTACGTGGCCGTGAACAGATTCTTAAAGTACACATGCGTAAAGTGCCACTATCAGGTGATGTTGAACCATCTCTGATTGCTCGTGGTACTCCAGGTTTTTCTGGTGCAGATCTTGCGAACCTTGTGAACGAAGCGGCGCTATTTGCTGCTCGTGGTAACAAGCGCAATGTATCTATGGTTGAGTTTGAACTTGCGAAAGACAAAATTATGATGGGTGCAGAGCGCCGTTCAATGGTTATGTCTGAAGAAGTGAAAGAGTCAACGGCTTACCACGAAGCGGGTCACGCAATTGTTGGTCGTTTGGTGCCTGAACACGATCCTGTGTACAAGGTGTCAATCATTCCACGTGGTCGTGCGCTTGGTGTAACTATGTACCTTCCAGAGCAAGATCGCGTAAGCATGTCTCGCCAACATCTAGAATCAATGATCTCTAGCTTGTACGGTGGTCGTCTTGCTGAAGAACTTATCTACGGTAAAGACAAAGTTTCGACTGGTGCGTCTAACGATATCGAACGTGCAACTGATATTGCTCGTAAGATGGTAACGCAGTGGGGCTTCTCTGAAAAACTGGGTCCTCTTCTATATGCTGAAGAAGAAGGCGAAGTTTTCCTAGGTCGCGGTATGAGCCAAGCGAAACATGTTTCTGACGATACGACTAAGCTGATCGATGAAGAAATTCGTATTCTAATCGACCGCAACTATGCTCGTGCGAAGCAAATTCTTGAAGAGAACATGGATATCATGCACTCGATGAAAGACGCGCTAATGAAGTTTGAAACGATTGATGCAGGTCAGATTGATGACTTGATGGAACGTAAAGACGACATTCGTGAGCCAGCTGGTTGGGGTGATCAGGCGAAAGCAGAGCCTGCAAAGGAAGAAGCTAAACCTGAAGCGAAATCAGAAGAAGCAACAGCCGAACCAAAAGCTGAAGAGTCGAAAGTTGAAGAAGTTAAATCTGAAACAGATGATGCTCAAAACAAAGATTCTTAATTGCTAAGCTTTAAATTAAAACCCTGAGTACGCTCAGGGTTTTTCTGTTTCTAGCCCAAGATGTTTTTACCTTTAAGACCCGCCTTCCATGATATTAAAAGCACATAATAAAACGTTCGTTTTAGACCGCCCACATGTGATGGGTATCCTCAATGTTACGCCTGACTCTTTCTCTGATGGCGGAAAATTCAATTCATTAGATAATGCTCTACTGCAAGCAGAGCGTATGATTCAAGCTGGTGTTAGCATTATTGACATTGGTGGTGAATCAACTCGCCCGGGAGCGCCTGACGTACCTTTAGAAGAAGAGCTCGCTCGCGTTATTCCTGCCATAAAAGCAATTCGCGCCAAGTTTGATGTGTGGATCTCCATTGATACCAGTAAAGCGGAAGTGATGCGCCAAGCCGTTGAAGCGGGCGCTGATTTGATCAATGATGTGCGCGCATTGCAAGAGCCCGGAGCTCTAGATGCGGCCGCCGATGCTAATGTGCCAGTTTGCCTGATGCACATGAAAGGTCAGCCGAGAACCATGCAAGCTAACCCAAATTACGATGATGTCCTAACGGATGTTGAAGCGTTCTTAAAAGAAAGGGTGGAGGCTTGTGAGGCTGTTGGCATATCAAAAGAGCAGCTGATTCTGGATCCTGGTTTTGGTTTTGGTAAAACCATTGAGCATAATTACCACCTATTAGCGCACCTTGAAAAATTTCACAGGCTTGGATTGCCAGTCTTAGCTGGGATGTCGAGAAAATCGATGATCTTTAAGCTACTAGACAAAGCTCCAGCAGATTGCATGGTTGCTAGCGTCACTTGCGCGACTATCGCTGCAATTAAAGGAGCACAAATTATTCGCGTTCACGATGTTGAAGATACATTGGAAGCGATGAAGATAATCGAAGTGATGAATAACAATCACTAATCATAATTAAGGAAAATCAATATGTCTGATAAGAGACGTTACTTCGGCACAGATGGTGTACGTGGCAAAGTTGGCCAGTACCCGATTACACCTGATTTTGTTCTGAAGCTTGGCTGGGCTGCGGGTCGTGTTCTTGCGAAGCAAGGCACAAAGAAAGTCATTATTGGTAAAGATACTCGTATCTCTGGCTACATGCTGGAGTCTGCTCTAGAAGCTGGCCTTGCTGCTGCTGGTCTTCAGGCTACGTTTACTGGCCCGATGCCAACACCTGCTGTGGCTTATCTAACACAAACGTTCCGCGCTGAAGCGGGTATCGTTATCTCTGCATCACATAATCCATATTATGACAATGGCATTAAGTTTTTCTCTTCTGAAGGAACAAAACTGCCGGACGATATCGAGTTGGCGATTGAGGCAGAATTGGATAAAGACATCGAATGTGTTGATTCCTTCGAACTTGGTAAAGCAGTGCGCTTGAACGATGCAGCTGGCCGTTACATCGAGTTCTGTAAAAGTACGTTCCCACATAAAATGACACTAGCTGGCATGAAGATCGTTATCGATTGTGCACATGGTGCGACTTACCACATTGCGCCTGCTGTATTTAAAGAGCTGGGTGCTGAGGTTATTGCGATTGGTGTTGAGCCAAACGGTACTAACATTAACCACGAAGTAGGTGCGACGGATGTACGTGCTCTGCAAGCAAAAGTGGTTGAAGAGAAAGCGGCATTAGGTCTTGGCTTTGATGGTGATGGTGACCGTATCATCATGGTTGACGAGCTAGGCAATAAAGTGGATGGTGACCAAATTGCTTACATCATTGCTCGTGATGCACTGCGTCGCGGTGAGTTGAAAGGCGGCGTTGTTGGTACACTAATGACCAACCTTGGTATGGAAAACGGCCTTAAGCAGTTAGGTATTCCGTTTGTTCGTGCTGCTGTTGGTGACCGTTACGTAATGGAACAGCTTCTTGCTAAAGGCTGGAAGATCGGTGCTGAAAACTCGGGTCACGTTATCCTACTGGATAAAGTGACGACGGGTGATGCTATCGTTGCTGCTCTGCAAGTGTTGGCTTCAGTTGTTGATAGCGAAATGACACTGAATGAGCTGTCTCAAGGCATGACTTTGTACCCTCAAGTTCTAGAAAACGTTCGTTTCAGCGGAGATTCAAACCCATTGGAAGCCGAAGCGGTAAAAGCAGCGGTTGTTGAAGTAGAAGCTGAGCTTGGCGAGAAAGGTCGTGTGCTATTACGCAAGTCTGGTACCGAGCCACTACTGCGTGTCATGGTTGAAGGCGAAGATGCAGAGCTTGTTCAAGCGTCCGCGCTTAAGATTGCAGATGCAGTAAAAGCAAACTGCTAATTTAACCTTTTACTTAGCCGGCGCAACGAATAGCGCCTGTGATTAGAAGTGATTGAGTTATATCACGGTCAAAAGAGACGTAAATGAGTTTTGTGTCGCTTTTGACCTTTTTTTGACCATTCACTTGGTAAAGGCTTATTTTTTAGCAAATTCTCCTTGTCAGCCATCGTCGCATTCGCTAGTATTGCTCGGCCTTCAGTTAGGAGGTCGCTAGCCTTGTTCTTAAAAATAGTTTTTTGAACGGCGCTGGCTCAACAATTAGGAACATAGGTGGAAAAATGTTTACAGTTCTACTTGTGATTTACCTGTTGGCAGCGCTTGGTGTAATTGGCCTAGTGTTGATTCAACAAGGTAAAGGCGCAGATATGGGAGCCTCTTTCGGTGCTGGCGCTTCAAACACTGTGTTTGGTGCTGGTGGCTCAGGAAATTTCCTTACCCGAATGACTGCAATTTTTGCAACTACATTTTTTATCCTTAGCTTAGTGCTTGGTAATATGTCTACACATAAAACTGAGTCACAATGGATTGACCCGACCCAAGGTCAGGTAATTCAACAAGCTGATGATGCAGTGAGTGAAGTTCCGGCGCAAGGCGACGAAATTCCACAATAATCTGTAAAGATTTGATGCCGAGATGGTGAAATTGGTAGACACGCTAGCATGAGGTGCTAGTGCCTTAGGGTGTGAGGGTTCGAGTCCCTCTCTCGGCACCATGTTTACAAACTTGTAAAACATCTTGTTGGGCGTATAATGCTCGGCAAGTCGGACGCGGGATGGAGCAGTTTGGTAGCTCGTCGGGCTCATAACCCGAAGGTCGTCGGTTCAAATCCGGCTCCCGCAACCAATTTCAATGCTATTATATAGCTTGTATTGGTAGCAAGTTTGCACAGTGTGAACCTCACTGTGAGTTAAGTGCGATATCGAATGTGATGGCACTTAACATATAAGGGTCCAGCAACAAAAACCCCGGCTTATACGGGGTTTTTTGTTATCTAAGCATTTGTAAATGTATTTAGATAATGTTTGCTTGGAATTTAAATTGGGCTTTGAGCCCTTTTTTTGTTTCTGGAGTGGTTAAATGACTGGTTTAGAAAGACAACTTACTGAAATGCTTGACGCTCCAGTAGCAGCATCAGGTTATGAGTTAGTTGGATTAGAATTTATTCGTGCTGGTGAGCACTCAACGCTACGTATTTACATCGATTCACCAAACGGTATCAATGTAGATGATTGCGCTGAAGTTAGTCACCAAGTAAGTGCCGTAATGGACGTTGAAGATCCAATTTCAGTGGCTTATAACCTTGAAGTGTCTTCACCAGGTTTAGAGAGACCACTGTTCAAAGCAGAGCATTACCAACAATTTATTGGTCACGAGGTAAGCATCGTTTTGAAAATGGCTGTCGGCAACCGTCGTAAATGGAAAGGTGATATCCAATCTATCGAAGGCGAGACAGTGAAAGTATTGGTTGAAGGACAAGAAGAAGAATTCGTCCTGAGCAATATTGCGAAAGCTAACCTGATCCCTAAATTTTAGTTCTCCTAGAGAGAAGAGCTTAAGAGGCTAGATTAATGAACAAAGAAATTTTGGCGGTAGTAGAAGCTGTTTCAAATGAGAAAGCAGTTCCTCGTGAGCGTATTTTTGAAGCGCTTGAAATCGCGCTTGCAACGGCAACAAAAAAGAAAAGCGAACTAGAAATCGAAGTTCGTGTTGAAATTGACCGTAAAACGGGTGATTTCGAAACTTTCCGTCGTTGGGAAGCTGTTGAGGAAGTTGAATTCCCAACAAAAGAAATCTCTATTGAAGCTGCAAAGTACGATGACCCAGAGATCGAACTTGGCGGTTTCATTGAAGATGATATCGAATCAGTAACGTTTGACCGTATTACGACTCAAACGGCTAAGCAAGTTATCGTACAGAAAGTACGTGAAGCTGAACGCGCTCAAATCGTTGAGCAGTTCATCGATAACGAAGGCGAGCTAGTCACTGGCGCAGTTAAGAAAGTTAACCGTGACACTATTATCCTAGACCTAGGTAACAACGCTGAAGCGGTAATCCTTCGTGATGACCAACTTCCTCGTGAAAACTTCCGTCCAGGTGACCGTGTTCGTGGTCTTCTTTACGCAGTTAAACCAGAAGCTCGTGGTTTCCAGCTTTTCGTTACTCGTTCGAAGCCAGAAATGCTAGCTGAACTATTCCGTGTTGAAGTGCCTGAGATTGGTGAAGAGCTAATTGAACTTAAAGGTGCTGCACGTGACGCTGGTTCTCGTGCTAAAATCGCTGTGAAAACAAACGACAAACGTATTGACCCAGTTGGTGCGTGTGTTGGTATGCGTGGCGCACGTGTACAAGCTGTTTCTAACGATCTTGGTGGTGAGCGTATTGATATCGTTCTTTGGGATGATAACCCGGCTCAATTCGTAATCAACGCAATGGCTCCTGCTGATGTTGCTTCAATCATCGTTGATGAAGACGCACACTCTATGGATATCGCTGTTGAAGCGGATAACCTAGCACAAGCGATTGGCCGTAGCGGTCAAAACGTACGTCTAGCTTCTCAACTTACTGGTTGGGAACTGAACGTAATGACTGTTGCTGATCTTGAGAAGAAGCACCAAGAAGAAGCAGTTGCTTCTATTGAAAACTTCATGAAGCACCTAGACATTGAAGAAGACTTTGCTCAAATGCTTGTTGAAGAAGGCTTCTCTACGCTTGAAGAAGTAGCATACGTTCCTGTGAACGAGCTTCTTGAAGTAGACGGTCTAGACGAAGGTATCGTTGAAGAACTACGTAACCGCGCAAAAGACGCACTGACTACTCTAGCGCTAGCGAAAGAAGAAACTTTCGACGGTGTTGAGCCTGCTGAAGACTTACTTGCACTTGAAGGTCTTGAGCGTGAAATGGCTTACAAGCTAGCAGCAAAAGGCGTTGCGACATTGGAAGACCTAGCTGACCAAGGCGTTGATGAACTAGAAGGCATCGAAGACCTAACTGCAGAGCGTGCAGGCGAGCTAATTATGGCTGCGCGTAACATCTGTTGGTTCGGCGACGAAGAATAATTCAGCAAGGAGAGAAAGCGGTATGACACAATTAACAGTTAAAGCACTGAGTGAAGAGATTGGTACGCCAGTTGACCGCTTAATTGAACAACTTGCTGATGCAGGCATGAAGAAAGCAGGGTCGGATCAAGTGACTGATTCAGAGAAGCAAACATTGCTAACGCACCTTAAAAAGGAGCACGGCGATACTTCAGGCGAAACAGAACCGACTCGTTTAACTCTTCAACGCAAGACCCGCAGCACGCTAAGTGTTGCCGCTGGAGGCGGTAAGAGTAAGGATGTTCAAGTAGAGGTACGTAAAAAGCGTACTTACGTGAAGCGCAGCACTATTGAAGATGAAGCGAAACGTGAAGCTGAGGAAGTAGCTAATCGTGAAGCGGAAGAGAAAGCACAACGCGATGCTGAAGAGCAAGCGAAACGTGATGCTGCAGAGAAAGCACAGCGCGAAGCCGAAGAAAAAGTAACACGTGAAGCGGATGCAAAACGTGAAGCTGAAGAGAAGGCTCAACGCGCACAAGCTGAAAAGGCTAAAAAAGACATGAATTCAAAAAATGCAGACGCTAACGCACAAGCGAAAAAAGAAGCGGATGAACTTAAAGCTCGTCAAGAGCTAGAAGCAACTCGTAAAGCAGAAGCTGAAGCAGCTAAGCTTGTTGAAGAAGCTCGTAAGTTAGCAGAAGAGAACCAAGAACGTTGGTCTGAAGAAGAGAAGAAGAAGAAAGAGCAAGAGAAATCTGCGGATTACCATGTGACGACTTCTACTTACGCTCGTGAAGCTGAAGATGCGGCAGATAAGAAAGATGAGAAAGCACCTCGTCGTCGCAAGAAGAAAGCAGCTCCTGCTAACCAACCTGCAAACAACCGTGGTGGTCGTAACCAACGTGGTCGTGGCGGTAAAGGTAAGCTTGCTAAACCAACTTCAATGCAGCAAGGCTTCGATAAGTCAGCGACTGTTGCTAAATCTGACGTTGCTATCGGCGAAACTATCGTTGTTTCTGAACTGGCTAGCAAAATGTCAGTTAAAGCAACTGAAGTTATCAAAGTAATGATGAAGATGGGCGCTATGGCGACTATCAACCAAGTGATCGACCAAGAAACAGCACAACTTGTTGCTGAAGAAATGGGTCACAAGGTAATCCTACGTAAAGAAAACGAACTTGAAGAAGCAGTACTAGCTGACCGTGATAGCGATGCTATCGCTGAAGGTCGTGCTCCTGTTGTTACTATCATGGGTCACGTTGACCACGGTAAAACTTCAACACTTGATTACATTCGTAAAGCACACGTTGCTTCTGGCGAAGCTGGCGGTATCACGCAGCACATTGGTGCTTACCACGTAGATACTGACAACGGCATGATCACTTTCCTTGATACTCCTGGACACGCGGCGTTTACAGCTATGCGTGCTCGTGGTGCTCAAGCGACAGATATCGTTGTACTTGTAGTTGCAGCAGACGATGGCGTAATGCCACAAACAATCGAAGCAATCCAGCACGCGAAAGCGGCAGGTGTTCCTCTGATTGTTGCTGTGAACAAGATCGATAAAGAGGGTGCAAACCCAGACAACGTTAAGAACGAGCTAGCTCAATACGACGTTATCCCTGAAGAATGGGGCGGTGAGAACATCTTCGTTCACATCTCTGCAAAACAGGGTACAAACATCGATGGTCTTCTAGAAGCAATCCTTCTTCAGTCTGAAGTTCTTGAACTTACAGCGGTTAAAGAAGGCATGGCGTCTGGTGTTGTTGTTGAATCTCGTCTTGATAAAGGTCGCGGTCCAGTTGCAACAGTACTAGTACAGTCTGGTACTCTAAACAAAGGCGACATCGTTCTTTGTGGTCAAGAGTACGGCCGTGTTCGTGCAATGCGCGATGAGAACGGCAGAGACATCGAAACTGCAGGTCCATCTATCCCTGTAGAAATTCTAGGTCTTTCTGGCGTACCTGCATCAGGTGATGAAGCGACTGTTGTACGTGATGAGCGTAAAGCACGTGAAGTTGCGAACTACCGTCAAGGTAAATTCCGCGATGTTAAACTAGCTCGCCAACAAAAAGCGAAACTAGAGAACATGTTCGCGAACATGACGGCTGGCGAAGTTGCTGAGCTTAACGTTGTACTTAAAGCTGACGTTCAAGGTTCTGTAGAAGCGATTGCTGACTCTCTACTGAAACTGTCTACTGACGAAGTTAAAGTGAACATCGTAGGTTCTGGTGTTGGTGGTATTACTGAAACTGATGCAACTCTTGCAGCAGCTTCTAACGCTATCATCCTTGGTTTCAACGTTCGTGCTGACGCAACTGCGCGCAACACGGTTCAGAACGAAAACCTAGATCTACGTTACTACTCAATCATTTACCAACTGATTGACGAAGTTAAACAGGCTATGGGCGGTATGCTTGCTCCTGAATTCCGTCAAGAGATTATTGGTCTTGCACAAGTTCGTGACGTATTTAAGTCGCCTAAACTTGGTGCAATCGCTGGTTGTATCGTTACTGAAGGTACGATTAAGCGTAGCAACCCAATCCGTGTACTTCGTGAAAACGTTGTTATCTACGAAGGTGAACTAGAGTCACTTCGTCGCTTTAAAGATGACGTACAAGAAGTTAAGAACGGTTACGAGTGTGGTGTCGGCGTTAAGAACTACAACGACGTTCGCGTTGGTGACCAGATCGAAGTATTCGAAATCGTTGAGGTTAAACGTACTCTAGACTAATCAGTCTGTACGACTCGACATATTGACTAAGGTTACTAACATTACTAGTAAAGGTAATAAGTAATCGGTTGTTGAATACACCATGGGGGGCTGGTAATTACCAAGCCCCCCATCTTTCTAAGTGAGAAAAGAAAATGTCAAAAGAATTTAGCCGCACACAACGTGTGTCTCAGCAGCTTCAAAAAGAGCTTGCTCTTATCCTACAACGTGAAGTTCGTGACTCACGTATTGGTATGGTAACTATCTCAGACGTAGAAGTGTCTCGTGACCTTGCTTACGCAAAAGTGTTCGTGACTTTCCTATGTGTTGGTGAGCAAACTCCTGAATCATGCCTAAAAGCTCTTAAAGAGCATGAAGTGCCAGTTCGTATGGCTCTTGGTAAGCGTATTCGCCACCGTTTAACGCCTGAAGTTCGTTTTACTTACGACAACACACTAGTAGAAGGCATGCGTATGTCTAACCTAGTAAGTGAAGTTCTGAACGATGATAAGCGTAAGCAAGAAGAAGCTGGCCGCACTGACGAAACTCAGTCTAAGGGCGAAGAGTAATGGCTCGCCGTCGTAAAGGTCGCCCTATCAACGGGGTAATTCTATTAGATAAGCCGACTGGCATTTCGTCTAATGATGCACTGCAAAAAGTAAAGCGTATTTACTTTGCAGAGAAGGCAGGGCACACCGGTGCTCTGGATCCTCTTGCGACTGGCATGCTGCCAATTTGTCTTGGTGAAGCGACGAAGTTCTCTCAGTTTCTTCTAGATTCTGATAAACGCTACGTTGTTATCGCTAAGCTTGGTGAGCGTACCAATACCTCTGACTCTGATGGTGAAGTGGTAGAGACACGTGATGTTAACGTGACTCAAGAACAGCTTGAGCGCTGTATTGCGAGCTTCAAGGGTGAAACCGATCAGATACCATCAATGTTTTCGGCATTGAAGTATCAAGGTAAGCCTTTGTACGAATACGCACGTGCAGGTATCGAGGTTCCTCGTGAGTCTCGTAAGATCACTGTGTACTCTATTGAACTGCTTCGCTTTGAAGGTGATGAAGTTGAAATGGAAGTGCATTGTTCGAAAGGCACATACATCCGCACAATTACCGACGATCTTGGTGAGATGCTAGGTTGTGGTGCTCACGTGACCATGCTTCGTCGTACAGGTGTCGCGAAGTACCCATACGAGCGTATGGTGACTTTGGAGCAGTTAAACGAGATCTTAGAGCAAGCACAGGCGCAAGAAATTGCACCGAAAGAGCTGCTTGATCCACTGCTGATGCCAATGGACACTGCCGTTGAAGACTTACCAGAAGTAAACCTGAACGCGGAACTGACTGACCTAGTTCAGCACGGTATGCCAGTTCAGGTTGCTGGTGCGCCAACTGAAGGCACGGTTCGTATGACAAGTGGCGAAGAGAAGCTGTTTGTCGGCGTAGCTCAGATTGCTGAAGATGGCCGAGTTGCACCGAAGCGTTTGGTTGTTTTCAGAGATGAAGAACCACAAGCGTAGCGCTTACATCGAATCAGATCTTAGAGCTGAGTCGTGAAAAGCGAGCAAATAAGACAGAAAGCGAACGCCTAATTTAGGTGGTTCGCTTTTTTCGTTTTTAATGGGTTCGATTGTTATTGCACCAACTGACAAACTTCCCTATAATCCTCGGCTCGCGTAGCGGCTGAATCAGAGATTGGCTGCTACAAATATAAACTTACTCTTATCAGGAGAGAATTATGTCTCTGAATGCAGAAACTAAAGCAGCAATCGTTGCAGAATACGCACAGTCTGAAGGCGACACAGGTTCACCAGAAGTACAAGTAGCACTACTTACTGCTTCTATCAACCACCTACAAGGTCACTTCAAAGCGCACAAACACGATCACCACAGCCGTCGTGGTCTACTACGTATGGTTTCTAGCCGTCGTAAGCTTCTTGATTACTTGAAAGGCAAAAACCTTGCTCGTTACCAAGACCTAATCAAGCGTCTAGGCCTACGTCGCTAATAGCGATGTCTGCAAAGACAGTTTGAAGAAAAGGAGCATTTATGCTCCTTTTTTTGTGCCTGTAAGAAAATGCTAGGCTGGATGCTCAGAATATCATCTGGCTTTTTCTGATAGGAAATATATCTCCTAATAAAAATAGTTTATACTACGCCCGCCTATAGCGTTTTCAGCGTTTGGCAATCAACCTCTCAAGAGATTACAGTCACAGATGTCGGCCAATAGGTCGCGACTATTCAAAGGCGGATTTGGTCCTAATTCGGCGTATGAAGACATACAAAGAGTCACCATCCTAAGTCCCTTTTCACTAGTCGCGATTGGTAATGTCTTGAGTCATTATTCACTTAATCTAAAGTCTGACTTTAGAGCTAAGGATATACAATGTTTGAAAAACCAGTTGTAAAATCGTTCCAGTACGGTAACCACACCGTTACTCTAGAAACGGGCGTAATTGCACGTCAAGCTACTGCTGCTGTAATGGCGACTATGGACGATACATCAGTATTCGTTTCTGTTGTTGCTAAGAAAGAAGCAGTTGCAGGTCAAGACTTCTTCCCTCTAACAGTTAACTACCAAGAGCGTACATACGCTGCGGGTAAAATCCCTGGTGGTTTCTTCAAGCGTGAAGGTCGTCCATCTGAAGGCGAAACACTAACAGCTCGTCTGATTGACCGTCCAATTCGTCCACTTTTCCCAAGTGCGTTTAAAAACGAAGTTCAAGTTATCGCTACGGTTGTTTCTATCAACCCTGACGTAAACCCAGACATGATCACTATGATCGCAACGTCTGCTGCACTTGCTATCTCTGGTGCTCCATTCAATGGTCCTATCGGTGCTGCACGTGTTGGTCACATCGACGGCGAACTTGTTCTTAACCCATCAAATACTGAGCTTGAAAACTCTAAACTAGACCTAGTTGTGTCTGGTACAGAAGGCGCAGTACTTATGGTTGAATCTGAAGCAGATAACCTATCTGAAGAAGAAATGCTTTCAGCTGTTGTTTACGGTCACGACCAACAACAAGTTGTAATCAAAGCAATCAACGAGTTTGCTGCTGAAGTTGCAACTCCATCTTGGAACTGGGAAGCACCAGCAGTTAACACTGAGCTTAAAGCTCAAGTTGCTGAACTTGCTGAAACACGTCTATCTGACGCGTACCAAATCACTGAGAAAATGGCTCGTTACGAGCAAGTTGGCGCAATCAAGAACGACGTTGTTGAAGCTCTAATCGCACAAGACGAAAACCTAGATGAGCGCGAAATCCGCGGCATGCTTGGTTCTCTAGAGAAAAACGTAGTACGTAGCCGCATCATCGCTGGCAACCCACGTATCGATGGCCGTGAAAAAGACATGGTTCGTGCGCTAGACGTACGTACTGGTGTTCTTCCACGTACACACGGTTCTTCTCTATTCACTCGTGGTGAAACTCAAGCACTTGTTACTGCAACGCTTGGCACACAACGTGATGCTCAAATCATCGACAGCCTAATGGGTGAGAAGAAAGACAACTTCCTTCTACACTACAACTTCCCTCCATACTGTGTAGGTGAAACTGGTTTCGTTGGCTCTCCTAAGCGTCGTGAAATTGGTCACGGTAAGCTTGCTAAACGTGGTATCCAAGCAGTAATGCCTTCTGTTGAAGAATTCCCATACACAGTTCGTGTTGTATCGGAAATCACAGAATCTAACGGTTCTTCTTCAATGGCTTCTGTATGTGGTACATCTCTAGCGCTTATGGATGCTGGTGTTCCAATCAAAGCTTCTGTTGCGGGTATCGCAATGGGTCTTGTTAAAGAAGGCGACGATTTCGTTGTTCTTTCTGACATCCTTGGCGACGAAGATCACCTAGGTGACATGGACTTTAAAGTAGCAGGTACTAACGCTGGTATTACTGCACTTCAAATGGACATCAAGATCGAAGGTATCACTAAAGAGATCATGCAAATTGCACTTAACCAAGCGCAAGGTGCACGTAAGCACATCCTTTCTGTAATGGATGAAGCTATCTCTGGTGCTCGTGAAGATATCTCTGAATTCGCTCCACGTATCCACACAATGAAAATCAGCTCTGATAAGATCAAAGATGTTATCGGTAAAGGCGGCGCAGTTATCCGTGCTCTTTGTGAAGAAACTGGTACTACAATCGAAATCGAAGACGATGGCACAATCAAGATTGCTGCTACTGAAGGCGCAGCTGCTAAAGAAGCTATCCGTCGTATCGAAGAGATCACAGCTGAAGTTGAAGTTGGCCGCATTTACCAAGGTAAAGTTGCTCGTCTAGCTGACTTCGGTGCATTCGTTACTATCCTTCCAGGTAAAGATGGTCTAGTACACATCTCTCAAATCGCTGATAAACGCGTTGAGAAAGTGTCTGACTACCTAACTGAAGGTCAAGAAGTTCCAGTTAAGGTTCTTGAAATTGACCGTCAAGGCCGTGTACGTCTAAGCATGAAAGAAGCAGTTGAAACGCCAGCTGAAGGCGAAGCACCTGCTGCTGAGTAATTCTCAGTGTGTCGATGGTGATATCGCTTTTTAGTGATTTCTAACCTATCGTCAACAAAGCATGTTATAAAGGGGAGCATATCGCTCCCCTTTTTTATTGCGGTCATAACAGGAGTAATTATTTGTGAAATGGTTTCAAACCGCGAGTATGTGTTTACTGCTTGTACTAACAGGTTGTGCGACAACATCAGATAACACCTCACGTTGGGTTTATCCACCGATGGCTGTGCCACTGCAACCAAGCGTTCAGCAAGAAGTTCAAATTGCACGTCTTAGTCAGTTATTACAGCGCCCAGATTTGAACGATGAAGTTCGAGCTAAGATGCTGTTTGAGCGTGGTAACTACTACGACAGTGTTGGCCTGCGTGATCTCGCGCGTCTCGACTTCAACCAGTCTCTTTCATTGAACCCTGCTCAACCTGATATCTTCAATCTTTTGGGTGTTTACTTTACGCAGGTAGGGGAGTTTGATGCGGCTTATGAATCTTTTGACTCTACGTTAGAGCTTGATCCTGCAAACTCTTACGCAGAAAGAAACCGCTCTATCGCGCTTTACTATGGCGAGCGTTACGACTTAGCCAATGAAGAGATGATGAAGCACTATGCCGATGATCCTAGCGATCCGTTTCGTGCTCTTTGGTTGTACATCATTCAGCATGAGTTAACGCCAGAGCAAGCTAAGCTTGATTTACAAAAACGTTACGAGAGCCGTGATGAGCAGTGGGGCTGGGTATTAGTCGCGATTATGCTTGATGACATTACTGAAGAGCAGGCTTTCAAGGCGATATTAACCGGTACTCGTGACAACACGCTACTTGCGCAGCGCCTAACAGAGACGTACTTCTATCTTGCTAAGCGTTACCATATGAATGGTGACTACGCGAATGCTATCTCTTTGTACAAGTTAGCGGTTTCTTTTAACGTGTATGAATACGTAGAACACCGTTACTCTTTCTTAGAGTTAAGCCGTATTTTCACCACGCTTAAAGCCGAGCACTTAGCACAAGTTAAGCTGGCTGAGGCCGAAGAAGAAGCCAACGCTAAGTAAGCAACACATTTTGATTCCGAAAAGCCGCTGTCAGTCAGCGGTTTTTTTATGCGCATTTTTTATGATCTTCATCTCGTTTTGATTGCTTTTTATTTAAACAGCACTAAAATAGTTAGCCTTGCTAACTAAATGCTATTCTTTGATTAGGTGAGTATGCTGAACCAGAATTTAGAAAAGATTGAGCGCTTCGCCTCTAAGATATGGCGCACTCAGGTAAATGAAGATCCTATTTGCCAATTGAGCTTCAATGAGTATGACTATTTGAAGGTCATTCAAGCCTCTCCTGAACCGATCCGATTGACTGATCTGGCGATTGAGATGCAAGTAACCAAGCCTTCAGCAACCACTATGGTTCAAAGGTTAGAGAGAAAAGGTCTCGTTGAGCGTAAAGCTTCGCTCGAAGATGCGAGGTCTAAGTTGGTCGTGCTGACCAGTAAAGCTGAAGTCGGCTTAGAAGAAGAAAGTAAGATCTATCAGGTAATGGCACAGATACTGGAAAGTCGTTTGTCTGAGCAAGAATCTCAGCAGCTAAACCTATTATTAAATAAAGCTTTGAAGTAACTAATTTAGATATTTAGATATTTAGTTAGCCTTGTTAACTAATTTTTCGAGTCATATCTTGTTGATATACGACTCACAAATGAAAGTAGAGTAAGAAATGAGTAACTCAATTAGTCGCCAGTTTTGGCGATACACAATCCCTACCGTGGCAGCCATGTTGGTTAATGGCCTGTACCAAGTGGTGGATGGCATCTTCATCGGCCGCTATGTGGGGGCTGATGGTCTTGCAGGTATCAATGTTGCGTGGCCTGTGATTGGTTCGATTCTCGGTATTGGTATGTTGGTGGGTGTGGGCACAGGTGCGCTTGTCTCAATTCGCCAAGGTGAAAAAGATACTCAAGGCGCTAAGCAGATCTTAGCAACGGGCTTAACCTTGTTGTTAGCGATAACGCCTATTGTCTCTGCATTGCTGTTCTTGTTTGCTGATAACTTCTTGCTTTGGCAGGGCGCTGAAGGGCGAGTGTATGAACTTGGTCTGCAGTACTTACACATTCTGATTGGTGCCAGTGTTTTCACGTTAGGTTCGATCGCGATGCCGTTTCTACTGCGTAACGATGACAGCCCTAATCTAGCGACGATACTGATGATCGTTGGTGCGGTAATTAACATCGTACTCGATTACCTGTTTATCGCGCTGTATGGCTGGGAGTTGATGGGCGCTGCATTAGCAACAGCGATTGCCCAGTTTGTAGTAACGGCTCTCGGCTTGGCTTACTTCTTCTCACGTCGAGCAAACCTACGTTTACGTTGGAATGAGTTGAGACTGAAGCTGGATGTGATTCCACAAATCTTCGCCATTGGTACATCAAGCTTCTTTATGTACGCTTATGGTTCGATGATGGTGGCGCTGCACAATGCGTTGTTCTCTCAATATGGCGACCAGTTGATGATTGGCGCGTACGCGATTTTGGGCTACATCGTGACGGTTTACTACCTCACGGCTGAAGGTATCGCCAACGGCATGCAACCTTTGGTGAGCTACAACCATGGTGCGCGTAATCAAGCGAACATCCGTAAGTTACTTAAGATTGCGATGATGAGTTCGGTATTGATTGGTGTGGCGTTCGTGCTACTTCTGAACGCGTTCCCACGTGAGTTTGTATCAGTATTTAACTCAGACGAACCTCAGCTGGTTGAGTACACAGTGTTGGGTATTCGACTTCACATGTTTGCACTGGCGCTGGATGGCTTCTTGGTTGTAGCGGGTGCTTACTATCAAGCAGTGAACAAGGGCAGCAAGGCGATGTTTGTAACGATAGGCAATATGCTTATCCAATTACCTTTCTTGTACATTATGCCTAAGTTGTACGGTGTGCCTGGGATCTGGATTGCGTACCCACTGTCTAATATCGCGCTAAGTGTTGTGGTGATGGTAATGCTCTACAAAGATCTAAAGAAGCTCGATGCCTCACCGATGGAAACAGCGACGGCATAGGTCGCGTTTCTTAAGTCGAATAAAAAAGGTCTAGCGAATGCTAGACCTTTTTTGTATCTGTTGCTGGTTAGTCCAATGCGAGGAACTAGATGTTCTTAACGTCTAAACCTGCAAGCTGATGCCAGTAACCATTACATTGGCGGCTTTCAATCTTCATCGGTTTTTGACCTTGCTCGTTCGCTCTGAAGTTGTTGATTTCAGAGAAGGTATCGATACCGAGTGGGCTTAAACGAACCACATCAACCAGGTCGTGCATGTTTGGCAAATCATTGACTAGGTTGTAGCAGTAGCCTGATTGCGTCTGGATACCATTAAGGTTGAATACTGATTGGCCTTCTTGGCTTTCTACTTGTAGCCCTGTTGGGTACTTGATACAGCAGGTTTCGCAATCGTCTTTAGCTTTGTTTTCAGCGCGAGCGGTAAAGCAGCGTGCTGAGTAAGCAAGCGGCAGGTAGCCGTGGCTAAACACTTCAACTTCGAACTTGTTACGAATATTCAGCTCTTCACACTGGGTCATCACGTTGCTTAGCCATTCGCGAGAAAGCTCAACCGGCATACACCAACGCGTCATGCCTTGTTTCAAGAACAGGTTCAGGGTGCGTGCGTTGTAGGTGTTTACTGCCGGGCCAACCACGAAAGGTACTTTGCTTTCGCTAGCCAGTTGAATTGCAGACACATCATTGGCTTCGATAGCAAAGTCACCATTATCGATGTACTTCTTCATGATGTTGACTTCGCTTGGTGCTTCTAGCAATGCCATGGTCGAGAGGACAACTTGCTTACCTGAAGCAGACAGCTCTTTGGCAATGTCCATCCAGTGTTTCGCTTTCATCTCACGACGCTTTGAACACACAGCTTCACCTAGGTAGATGATATCGGCAGAGCTTGATTTCGCTTGCTCATAGAAGCTTTCAACGTCTTGTTTTGGCCAAAAATAAAGTAGAGGGCCTAATGCGTATTTCATTGAGTTCTCCATTTGGCTCTATTGCCATTTACGGTGATAAGCGCCAAGCGTGGTTTGTGTACCTTCAGATACATTCGCCAGTGTCGCATTCCAAGCTTGTTCCACTTGGTATTGTTCTGGGTTCGCTAAGTAGCGATCGATAGCTGCGCGCCAAGTGCGAGTGACTTGTTCAACATAAGCAGGGCTACGTTGGCGACCTTCAATCTTAACTGAGGCAACGTTTGCCGCGAAAAGCTCAGGCAACATGGATAGCGTGTTGAGGCTGGTTGGCTCTTCAAGTGCGTGATAGCGCTTACGTTCACCATCGATCTCGGCTTCAAAGCGGCCTTTACACAGCGTTGGGTAACCTGCGTTTTCACCTGCTTCGTACTTATCAATAAGGATTTCGTTCAAGCGAGATTCGAGGCCAGTTTCTGTTTCTTGCCAGCGAACGTATTTTGCCGGAGAACAAGCACCAACAGTATTTGGTGATTCGCCTGTCATGTATGAAGAGAGGTAGCAACGGCCTTCTGCCATGATACACAAGCTACCAAAAGCGAATACTTCAAGGTCAACGTCAGAAGTGATGTTACGAGAAAGCTGTTTGACCTGATGAATCGACAACACACGCGGCAGTACGACACGCTTAACGTTGAAGTTTTTATGGTAGAAGTCGATAGCCGCCGCATTGGTCGCAGATGCTTGCACTGACAGGTGCAGTTCGAGATCTGGATACTTATTTGCTGCGTACTCAAGCACCGCGATGTCTGCGATGATCAGCGCATCAACACCCAGAGCTGCGGCGTTGTCTACGGCATTGGTCCAACGGTCGAAGCCATTTGGGTGAGCAAACGTATTTAGGGCAACATGAATTTTCTTGTTGTGGTCATGCACATACTGCACAGCACGATCGAGCTTTTTACCCGCAAAGTTTAGGCCTGCAAAGTGTCGGGCATTGGTATCGTCTTTGAATCCGATATAGACAGCATCCGCACCACAATCAATAGCGGTTTTCAAAGCAGGTAAGTTACCCGCTGGGCATAAGAGTTCCATTTGCTCACTACCAGTAGAATTAAGTTGAAGCGAGCATTTTATGAAGAATTGTGAATGACGGAATTGATGTAAGGCAGGTTTAGATGGATAAATCTGCTTTTACTCCGTTTGAGGTACTGACGAGTGACCATTTTACATGTTGGCTTGGTTTAAATATGAGGTACTTGAATTGGTTAGCTAGTTCTTATGACGGCGGTTTTGGGCAAACAACTCTTCGACATCTTGTTTCGGTTGCGGGCGATAGAAGTGGAAACCTTGAATCGAACTACAGTTGAGGTTCGATAACAGAGTCGCTTGCTCACTGGTTTCGACACCTTCAGCAACCACGGTCAAATCGAGAGATTTACCTAGGTTGATGATGTTTTCAATTACGGTAATTTGCTTTGGTAGGGTATCGATATCAGAGATGAAAGCACGGTCAATCTTAAGCTCATCAATTGGGAAGCGAGCAAGGTAAGACAGTGAAGAGTAACCAGTACCGAAATCATCAATAGAGAGAGCAAAGCCGAGTTTCTTGATGGCGTTAAGCATTTGAAGTGTGTGTTCACTATCACTCATTACCGCGCTTTCCGTTAGCTCGAACGTAATCGCACTTGGATCAAGCTCGGTCGAACGCAGCAATTTTTCCATGTAATCAATCAGCTTTGGATTACCAAACTGTTCTGGAGATAGGTTGATCGCGACTCGACCTGGAAGGATACCTTGCATCTTCCAGCGCTTAACCGTAGCAAATACTTCGCGCATTACCACTCGGCCAAGTTGTTCTATAAGACCAGCTCGCTCCGCTACAGGAATGAACGCAGCAGGACTAATATAACCTTCGACAGGATGCTTCCAACGTACCAGAGCCTCAGCGCCGTTGATGGTGAAATCACGGGCATTCACTTTCGGTTGATACCAAACCTCAAGTCCATTTTGTTGCAGCGCTTTTTGTAGCTCTATCTCAAGCCACAGTCGCATGCGCGCTTCTTTGTTCATCTGTTCGTTGAACTTGATCAGGCGGTTGCGACCACGATCTTTGGCTTCATACATTGCTGTGTCTGCATTTTGCAGCAAGATGCGAGCATCAGTACCATCTTGAGGAAAGCTCACACTACCAATCGAGCAGGCTAAGCGCTTGCTAAAGTGGTGAAGATCGAAGGGTTGATTGATCAGGGAAATGATCTTTTCAGCGAGCATTTCAGGTGTTCGCTGATGTTCAGGTTCTGGAAGGATAATACCAAACTCATCCCCGCCTAAATGTCCAATCACGGCCTTACGAGGCAGTAAGCGTTTAAGACGCGAAGCGACCTCTTTTATCACCTTGTCACCGATGTGATGACCAAGTGAGTCATTGATATTCTTAAAGTTATCAATATCTAGATAGAGCATCACCACCTGCGTATCGTTGTGAATGAACTGCTCAAGACGCTTAGTAAACCCAACTCGGTTGTAGAGTTTGGTCAGTGCATCTATGTAGGCATCTTCACTGTTTGCCGGTGTGTATTGTTTTGCGGTTTCTTGTGCGTCTTGAATAAGCACCAGCTGAGTGTTGCTTCCAAGAACGGTGGTGGAGTCGATGTTGAGCTGAACCTTACGTTCAAAGCCGCATCGGGCACCTGTTAAGCAAACCAAACCAGACTCAGAAATAATAGAGCTGAGGTTATTATTAAAGACTGTTTTGGTTTGTTCATCGATAAATAGGCGCCCCAACTCTTCGCCAATTAACTCTGTGGTTGAGTTAAAGCCAAGCAAGCGCGCTGCCGCTGGGTTAGATGACAAGATGTAGTCACTTTCAACGAGCAGTAATCCGTCAGGGAGTAGTTGAGATAGTTTGTGGAATTTGGCTTCGGACTCTTCTAAAGAACGGACAAGTACTTGGTTTTCTGATGTGTCGAAGGCGTGAAAGACGATGTAGTCGGTTTTGTTGCCATTGGTAAGTGGAGATAGGCTGAAATGAAGGCTGGTATCGAGGTCGGTTTCGTTGAGGGTGACTTCGGCCTCAATCGTTTCGCCACTGAATGCACGCTCATAGTAAGGCTTAAGATGTTGGTAGAATTGTTCGCCCAATGTTTGGCGGTCATTCATGCCTGCAAGCTCTGTTTGACTCAAACCAGCAATATCGCAGTAACGCTCATTCACCATAAAATAGTTATGTTGAGCATCAAGTACTGCAAAAAAGAACGGACTATTTGCAGTTAGCTGGGTAAACCAATGTTGTAGTTGCTGGGGAGGCATCAAAGTACTACCAATTCTCCAAGAGCTTGAATATTCACTATCGATAAATATTTATTACTTTTTGTGTGGCTATCGATATTTACCTGTGAGTGCAGCGATCCGCTGTAATTCTCATTACCTGAGTTACTATAACTGTGATTTTCAGGATATTAAAGGTCGAGTATCAAACAGAAGTTAATTTGATACATAACAGTAACTGAGATCTCAACATCATCTATGATGCATTCCATATTATTGACAAAGTTACGGATAAGTCACGTGATAAACAAGATTCGCACTCAACTAGTTCAAAATGCCGCATCAATTTTGCGATCTCCAGTCCAGTTATTGCCTAAAACAGTACAAAAAAGAGCCTTATTGGAGGCGCTTAAGAATGTCTTCAAGGAAGCTTTAGAGGACGGTGACTTTGAGTTTTTAGAAGACAAATGGCTGAAAGTCTCAATAAAAGACATGGGGTTAAGTTGGTGTATTAGCTACAAAAATGAGCAACTGGTTGTAGCTGATAAAGAGGTGGCTGAAGATGTAAGCTTTAGCGGCAATCTTAACGATCTTGTGTTGATTGCGGGGCGTAAAGAAGACCCAGATACGCTTTTCTTCCAACGTAGACTGTCTATTGAAGGCGATACCGAGCTCGGTTTAGAAGTCAAAAACTTGATGGATAGCGTAGATTTGGACTTATTGCCGGCTCCTATGAAAACTTTGTTAAATCAATTAGCTGATTTTGTGCAGAAGGGAGTACAATCCCCAGATACACAAAGTGAGGTAATGAATGCTTATTCGAACTGAAGCACCGGCAGATATACTTGTCATTGATCGTTTATTGAAATCTGTTTTTGAAACAGATGCAGAAGCTAACTTGGTTATGAGCTTGCGTGAGAATAGCCATTTAACGCTATCGCTGGTGGCTTGTTCTGATGAAGGCGAGGTGGTTGGTCACCTGATGTTTAGCCCTATCACTCTTGATGGCGACGATCATAACTGGCAAGGGCTTGCGCCTCTCGCTGTAAAAGAAGAGTTCCGCAACCAAGGCATTGCCAAATCTCTAGTTGAAGATGCGTTTTCCACTTTGGTTGATTTTGGTTACCCAGCTTGCGTTGTGCTTGGTGACCCTGCTTATTACAGCCGCTTTGGTTTCAAGGCAGCGAGCGAGTTTGGTCTGAGTTGTGTTTGGGATGTGCCTGAAGGTGCTTTCCAAGCGATTGAATTGGTAGACGGTGCGTTTGCTGGACATGCTGGTGAGATTGCTTACAGCCCAGAGTTCAACGACTTATAAGCTGATTTATCACGCAATAAGATACAAACTGATTTAGTCTAAATAAAGGAGCTTGATGCTCCTTTATTTTTTGTTAGTATCAGCCCAGTTCTAATAAGCTTCGGCTCTAATCAACTTAAGGTTACTATCGCTAGATATGTCACAAACACATGCGCAATACCTACAAGAGATGGGCATTAGCCAATGGGAGCTAAGTCATCCAGAGCGTTTAGCGGGTTATGAATCTGAATTGACTCTGCTCTCGAACGATTGCAAGTTACTGTTGGTTTCGCCTGAAAAACCTCAGGAAGATCTCGCCGTGATGTTTGAGCGAGTACTCAAAAGTATCAAGCTCGACTTATCTCAGGCTTTACACCTTCAACCGCAACACTTGTCTACTGTGGATTTAGGTTCGGTTGAGTGGGTATGGTTTGCTGGTTGCGAGTCGCCTCAAGAGCTGAAGGCTAAAACACTTCAATCGCCATTACTGTCTGACATTAACGGTAACAACCAACACCGCCGCGACTTATGGCAACAAATTTGTGCTTATGACTAATCAATTTTTACCGACTTCACAACAACACCTAGATGCCATTTGGCAGATAGAACAGGCCGCGCATTCTCACCCTTGGTCTGAAAACATGATCCGAGATCTTGATAGCCGAGGCGCTTGTCATCATGTGCTTGAAGTCGATGGGCAAGTGGTCGGGTACTTCTTCGCGCAAAACATCGTTGGCGAAGTCACATTGCTTAATATCGCGGTAGACCCAAGCCTGCAGGGTAAAGGGTATGGAAAAGCGTTAACGGAACATTTCCTTGATATGTGCGAACAAGCTGGTGCGGAAAGCGCTTGGCTAGAAGTTCGCGAAAGTAATGTGAATGCGTTTAATCTTTATGAAAAGGCCGGCTTCAATGAAGTTGATCGCCGTCGTAACTATTATCCAACCAAGCAAGGCAACGAAGACGCCATCATTATGAGCTATCTTTTTATGTCGTTTAGCTAAGCAGAGAGTACGCGAAAAATAGGGTGTAAACTGACCCTTTAGAAAGTGACACGCTTTCTGTATAATCCGCACACAGAATTCAAGGGCAAGTATCATCTACTTGCCCTTTTTACGCTTTAGATCAGCAAAGGGCGACTATGTCTTTCCAACAAGAAGTGAGCAAACGTAGAACGTTTGCGATTATCTCTCACCCGGATGCGGGTAAAACCACGATTACTGAAAAAGTTCTTTTATTCGGAAACGCGATTCAAAAAGCGGGTACCGTAAAAGGCCGTGGCTCTAACCAGCACGCTAAATCTGACTGGATGGAGATGGAAAAAGAACGTGGTATCTCGGTAACTACGTCGGTAATGCAATTCCCATACAATGATTGCCTAGTAAACCTACTAGATACTCCAGGACACGAAGATTTCTCGGAAGATACGTACCGTACGCTAACAGCGGTTGACTCTTGTTTGATGGTTATCGATGCTGCGAAAGGTGTCGAGGATCGTACTCGTAAACTAATGGAAGTAACGCGTCTACGTGATACGCCAATCGTAACGTTTATGAACAAACTTGACCGTGACGTTCGTGACCCAATGGAAGTGCTTGATGAAGTAGAGAGCGAGCTAGGTATGGCTTGTGCTCCAATTTCATGGCCAATTGGTTGTGGTAAAGAGTTTAAAGGTGTTTACCACATTCACCGTGATGAAACGATCTTGTATGAATCTGGCCACGGCCACGAGATCCAAGAAGTTCGCATCATCAAAGGTCTAGATAACCCTGAGCTAGATGAAGCGGTAGGTGCTGATCTTGCGGAAAGCGTACGTGAAGAGCTAGAGCTTGTTATCGGTGCTTGTCCTGAGTTTGATCACGAACTGTTCCTTGCGGGTGAACTAACGCCGGTTTACTTCGGTACTGCATTGGGTAACTTTGGTGTTGACCACATGCTTGATGGTCTAACGAAGTGGGCTCCAGCGCCTCAAACGCGTCAAGCGAACGAGCGTGATGTTGAAGCGACAGAAGAGAAGTTCTCTGGTTTCGTCTTTAAGATCCAAGCAAACATGGACCCTAAACACCGTGACCGTATCGCATTCATGCGTATCGTTTCGGGTACTTACAACCAAGGTATGAAGATGAACCATGTTCGTACTGGTAAGAGTGTAAGTATCTCTGATGCGGTAACCTTCATGGCGGGTGACCGTGCTCGTGCTGAGAAAGCATACGCGGGTGATATTATCGGTCTACATAACCACGGTACTATCCAGATTGGTGATACCTTTACTCAAGGTGAGAGCCTTAAGTTCGCTGGTATTCCTAACTTCGCACCTGAGCTATTCCGTCGTATCCGTCTACGCGATCCACTGAAGCAGAAGCAACTTCTAAAAGGCTTGGTTCAGCTTTCAGAAGAGGGCGCAGTACAAGTATTCCGTCCTATGCAGAACAACGACCTGATCGTTGGTGCGGTTGGTGTACTTCAGTTCGACGTGGTTGTAGCGCGCTTGAAAGCGGAATACAACGTAGAAGCTATCTACGAAGGTGTTAACGTTGCAACAGCTCGTTGGGTTGAATGTGATGACGCTAAGAAACTAGAAGAATTCAAACGTAAGAACCAATCTAACCTTGCGCTAGATGGCGGTGACAACCTGTCTTACATCGCACCAACTATGGTGAATTTGAACCTAGCTTCTGAACGTTTCCCTGAAGTTCAATTCCGAGCGACGCGCGAGCACTAATAGCGACAGTTCTACATAACACTGTTGGATAATATTAAAGCCGAATTGCTTCTAGCATTCGGCTTTTTTGTTACACTAAGAGTACACCGTTTTGATGGAGTAAAGCGTGTTTGATCTCAATTTAGTAAAGCCATTCCTCTCTGTATATCAACAAAGATCGATAACCAAAGCGGCTGAATCGTTAGAGCTAACTCAACCTGCGGTCAGTGCTGCAATCAAGAGGTTTGAAGCGGTGGTAGGCTATGCGTTGTTCGTAAGAGTAGGGCGTTCAATAGAACCAACGTCAATGGCTCACAAATTGGCAGGTCAATTATCTGATGCTTTAGAGTTGATGGAAGGTGCAGTATCAAGAAAGCGTGATTTCACCGTTTATATGCCTGCGAATCTGCTCCACAAGATGCCCATGCTCAATGGTGTTCAGCTGGTTGAATCACCAATCTCTGTTGATAACGTTGTCGAGGATATCCGACTCAACCGAGTAGATTTAGTGGTCGATACTGGTTTGCCGAAACAAGCGAGCTTAGCGTCTGAATTTGCGACAACCGATAGACTGCTATTGATGAGCGATCCCGAGGTCAGTAAATTTGGTGAGCAGATTTCAATGGATGAGTTTCTTGAAGCACGGCATGTAACCTTGAAGCTACTTCGACAAGATACTCAAATAGTCGACTTTCTTTCCGAGCAGAGCTTCACGCGTGATGTGGCAATTGAAGTTCGCAATCTAACGAACTTGCTCCTAGCAGTTAAAGGAACTGACTACATTGCTGCGGTTCCGGTTAGTATGATCCATTTAGCAAAAACCATCGGTTTACAAATTCATGAACCTCCATTCTCAATGCGTCCTGTGGAGTTTGAGTTTTTTTATCACAAGAAGTATCAAACTAATGGGCAACACCAAGAGCTACGAGATGAGCTTAAACAGCTACTAAATAGCTAGAAATCGAAGGCTAGACCGAATTCCACATAGTTATTATCAGTGTTTTCTGGGAAGTATGAGTACGTTATAGAGGGCTTTAGATATTTAATGTTAATAAAAGTGACCAGCTCATAATACTGGAGGTTTGTTTTATCTGATTGGCTGATTCTATTTCCAGTCGCTGGGATATCTAGATAGTACTCGTTATTCTTTACCCCAATCTCTTGGTTGTATTTAAGCAAGAGATCAGCATATTTTATAGGGCTCCACATTAAGCCTACACTGTATTCTATAGAGTCTGATGGAGTACAGGTTAGGTTGCGGAAGTCATAGCATTGCTCTTGTTCGAATTTGTAGTTGTAATTAATATCACCGATCAGCGTCCAATCTTCATGCAGTAATTTAGCCGCAAAGATCCCTGTGGTGAGTTTTTTTTCACTCGCTTTAAATGTATTTTCGGTATAGTAAGTACTCCCCTGCCAGAATGAATAGCCGACTCCAACTTCCCAGTTTAAGTCGGTATCAATATCGCCAAAGACGCGAAAGTCATCCGTCATTCTATAGTTAGCATCGAGCGTTGCTACTGTGGAATCATCGACTTTGGAAAAGCTAATACCAAAGATATCGGTAAAACGCTCAATAGATTCAACAAGGGTGTCATTTGCAGATGAATGAAAAGGAAAAGTGGAAGCAAGTATTAATAGAAGGCGTTTCATATTTTAGTTCCGAATCGCTTTCCTTAGCTAGTGAGTAAAACACCCGATAATAGCGTTCACTATTATCGGGTGAGCGGGTTCAACTCAGGTTAAATTTTAGCCGCGTAAACGTTGTTGAATTGCTGACTTCGCTTTCTGTAGCTTAGCAGGGTCGATAGATTGAACTTTGTCCTTTACGTTGTTTTTAACCGCAGAAGGAAGTGTCACGTCACCTCGGTCGTTTACAACAATACCGTTGCGGAATTCAAGTGTTTCGTTGTCGATATTAATGTACCCGATGCCTACAATATTACCTTCGCGATCTAGAATGTTGACGCTATCTCCAACTCTTTCAGCTGTATACTCCGTTGTACGAGATTTTCCATTAACCGTGACCTCTATATGTTCACCGGCTAGAGCAACTGAAACGGTTGGGTTAGGGCTTTGGCCTGGTTTTCCCCAACCTAAGTCAGCACTTTTAATGGCATCGACTACACGGTCACCAGAAATTATTTGAGCCATGCCGTTTTCAGCGATATGAACTAGAGAGAGCTCGCCACCATTACTGATAACGTAGTACTCAGTGCCACCCATTTGAATGCCGGACATTACTTGCCCATCATTACCAGTAATGACATAACCGTTGCTTACTTTAGAAATTGTGCCGACCGTTTCGCCGTTAACGATAACTTGGTCGCCAATAACTGCCACTGCATTTTGCCCCCAATCACCTTCGCCGTATTCAGGGAGGTCATTGTCTGGTGTGCCTGGTTTGCCCCAACCTAAGTCAGCACTTTTAATGGCATCGACTACACGGTCACCAGAAATTATTTGAGCCATGCCGTTTTCAGCGATATGAACTAGAGAGAGCTCACCACCATTACTGATAACGTAGTACTCAGTACCACCCATTTGAATGCCAGACATTACTTGCCCATCATTACCAGTAATGACATAACCGTTGCTTACTTTAGAAATTGTGCCGACCGTTTCGCCGTTAACGATAACTTGGTCGCCAATAACAGCCACTGCATTTTGTCCCCAGTCACCTTCGCCGTATTCAGGGAGGTCATTGTCTGGAGTAATGTATACAGGTAATGAAGGAATAGCTTCGTCAGTACCAGAAGACGTACTCGAACTACTTGAAAGCAACCCAGCAACCAATGCAGCTGAAGCCGCGCCAACAGCAGCCCAAGAGCCGTTAGATTGTTTCTCATAAGTGACATCATCGATTGTAGCCGTAGTGCCTGGCGTTGCATTTGCATATTGTTCGTTTAACTTATACTGAACAGAAGCATCAACCGCTTTCATTTGTCCATCAATAAGCTGAAGTGTTTGTTGGTTGGCTAGCTCAACATCAACTTGGTAAGGTGCAGCAAAAGTGGGTGCAGCTAACACGCTAGAAATTGTAATGGCTAAGAGTGATGCTTTCATAATGTAGGATCTCGTCGTTTAATTAGGCGTCTTGCTATCAGTGCCTCCTTGGCAAGTGCGGCTATTATTTGTTCTGATGAGATTTTCAACAATATAGCCAGCTAGTGTTGATGTATAAATTAGATTTATGCATTTATGGTGTTTGGGCTAATTATTAGGCTTTTAAATGATTTGTATGTGTAGTTTTAGCTCTCTACTTTATGTGTTGGCTTTTCACCAAATAATGATAGAAGGGGCGGGGTAAATATGTTCGGTTGGATAAAAGTATGGATTAAGAAATACGATGAGTGGTGTGAGGAGCTTGGTTTAACGCCTGAGAATAAGCGCAGCTGTGTGCCTCATCGTCGTGATCCTCAAGGACAACAAACAGAGAGTGGGGAAGATGACATCAGAATTAAGTGATTTTCTGCTATTTGATACCCATTGCCATGCGGATTTTGAGGCGTTTGAACAAGGTTTTGCACTTGAACAAAGTATTGATCTCTACCTCAAAGATGCGAAACAAGCCCAAGTTGAGAAGTTGCTGATTCCTTCTATTGGTAAAAGTAACTGGAACAAACTCGACAAAATCGCTCAATCTCACCCCAATGTTTACTATGCATTAGGCTTCCATCCTTACTTTTTAGAGCAGGCCAATGACGAACAATTTTCGGAACTTCGCCAATTACTCTCTTCAAAAAACAGCCAATGTGTTGCGATAGGTGAGTGCGGACTCGACTTTTTTGTGGACGTTGAACGAGAGAAACAAGAGCGCTTTTTCATCCAACAAATGGAAGTTGCCAAGGAGTTTGAGCTGCCTTTAATCATCCATGAGAGGAAGTCTTACAACCGACTTATTGAGTTGTTAAAGCAACACAAGTTTACTTTTGGAGGGGTGATTCACGGCTTTTCAGGGAGTGAACAGCAAGCTTTGGCGTGGATCAAGCTCGGTTTCTATATTGGCGTCGGTGGAACGATAACTTACCCAAGAGCGCAAAAAACACGCACAACCATCGCAAAACTGCCCCTTGAATGCTTGGTGTTGGAAACGGATGCTCCGGACATGCCCATGTATGGAAACCAAGGAAATGTTAATCATTCCAAACATTTAGTTACGATCTTAAATGAACTTTATTTGCTTAGAAAAGAGCCAAAGCAATCGATTGCAGCGCAAATTTGGCAAAATAGCCATCGCGCATTCGGTATATGTGAATAAAATCGAAGGTTTTTGTTTATCGTTTGCGTAAATTGCACTTAGCTTGTGATTTGGGTCACATTTGCGTGTGAATGGTACATGAATCTTCTACGAAAGTGTGAGGACGGCATTACTTTATTAGTGGTCGCATGAGTATAATTGCCTCCGCTTTATAGCCCCATTTTGTAACACGCCAATAAATAACTAATAAGGAAGTCATAAACTATGAGCCTGTTTATGAGCCTAGTCGGAATGGTTGCACTGATCGCAATCGCAGTACTACTATCTGACAACCGCAAAGCTATTAATCTAAGAACAGTGGGTGGCGCTTTCGCTATCCAATTCGCACTTGGTGCATTCGTACTTTACATCCCTTGGGGTCGTGATCTACTTGCAGGTTTCTCTGCTGGTGTAGCAAACGTGATCGACTACGGTAAAGACGGTACTGGTTTCCTATTCGGCAGCCTAGTTAACTTCTCAGTTGACGGTATCGGTTTCATCTTTGCTTTCCAAGTACTACCAACTCTGATTTTCTTCTCTGCACTTATCTCTGTACTTTACTACATTGGTGTTATGCAAATTGTAATCAAAGTTCTTGGTGGTGGTCTTCAGAAAGCTCTAGGTACTTCTCGCGCCGAGTCTATGTCTGCAGCAGCAAACATCTTCGTTGGTCAAACTGAAGCACCTCTAGTTGTTCGTCCATTTGTTCCTAAAATGACTAACTCTGAACTATTCGCAGTAATGTGTGGTGGTTTGGCTTCTGTTGCTGGTGGTGTACTAGCAGGTTACGCATCTATGGGTGTACCTCTAGAGTACCTAGTTGCAGCGTCATTCATGGCAGCACCTGGTGGTCTACTATTCGCTAAAATCATCAAGCCTGAAACAGACACGCCAGACGACAACATCGCTGACGAAATGGACGGTGGCGATGACAAACCAGCTAACGTTATCGACGCAGCAGCAGGTGGCGCATCAGTTGGTCTACAACTAGCACTTAACGTTGGTGCAATGCTACTAGCATTCATCGGTCTAATTGCTCTAATCAACGGTATCCTAGGTGGCATCGGTGGTTGGTTCGGTATGGAAAACCTAACTCTAGAACTTCTTCTAGGTTGGATCTTCGCACCGCTAGCATTCATCATTGGTGTTCCATGGGAAGAGGCAACTATCGCTGGTTCTTTCATTGGTCAGAAGACAGTTGTTAACGAATTCGTTGCATACCTAAACTTCGTACCATACGTTGGTGAAAACGCTCAAGTTGTTGCAGCAACTGGTCAAGTGATGTCTGAGAAGACTCAAGCTATCATCGCATTCGCACTATGTGGTTTCGCAAACCTTTCTTCAATTGCGATTCTTCTAGGTGGTCTAGGTGGTATTGCACCAAGCCGTCGCCACGACATCGCACGTATGGGTGTTAAAGCGGTAATTGCTGGTACTCTATCTAACCTGATGGCAGCAACAATTGCTGGCTTCTTCCTGTCTTTCTAATTAGTTAGAAATCGATATATAGACGCCATAATAATATCGCCCCGTAGCAAGAAATTGCTGCGGGGCTTTTTTGTTTTTAGGCCTAGTGTTTCTTTGGCATAAGCATCAGCTTGAAGTCGATTAATGGGTCTAGAATGTTTTTTTGAGATACAAACCGTTTGCGTTCTAAGGAGCACTACAATTTATTGATGGATACCTATAATGTATAAGCTAAAGGGATAGGATGTCTCTGTTGGCAAGAAAGTAACCTCGAAATCAACTCGAACGTTATTCTTCTGGGATTAAGCCAAAATTAGCGATACGCTATAGATGTTAGACACAACATGACTGATTTGTTGTGCCATAGACCAAACTGGTACTGTGCGGTGACAAGGATTGCAATTGGTAGCGAAAGTTATCAAGTCTTCAGGGAACCAAGTCCGTTCATTTGTGGCTACTGAGCATTACTAAAATATCCATCTATACTGGATGGAGGGCGAAGTAGTTAACTATTTGAATATATTGATCGGAGATAGAAATGAGCGATTTAAAAGCAGCAGCTCTACGTGCACTTAAACTTATGGACCTAACTACGCTAAATGACGATGACACGACTGAAAAAGTAGTGGCGCTTTGTCATGATGCGAAGACTGCAGTAGGCAACACCGCTGCAATCTGTATTTACCCTCGCTTTATCCCAGCAGCTAAGAAAGCGTTGCGTGAGCAAGGTACTCCAGAAGTACGCATTGCGACTGTAACTAACTTCCCTCATGGTAATGACGACATCGAAATTGCTGTTGCAGAAACAAAAGCAGCGGTAGCGTACGGCGCAGACGAAGTTGACGTAGTATTCCCATACCGTGCTCTTATTGCTGGCAACGAAGAAGTTGGCTTTGAGCTAGTTAAACAGTGTAAAGCAGCTTGTGGTGACATCACGCTTAAAGTGATCATCGAAACAGGTGAACTGAAAGAAGAAGCACTGATCAAGAAAGCTTCTCAAATCTGTATCGAAGCAGGTGCAGACTTCATCAAAACTTCAACAGGTAAAGTGCCAGTAAACGCGACTCCAGAATTCGCGCGCATGATGCTTGAAGTTATTCGTGACATGGGCGTTGCTAAAACAGTTGGTTTCAAACCAGCTGGTGGCGTACGTACTGCTGAAGATGCAGCACTATACCTAGCAATGGCTGATGAGCTACTAGGCGCTGAGTGGGCAGACAACATGCACTACCGTTTTGGTGCTTCAAGCCTACTAACTAACCTTCTTAATACATTAGAAGTGACAGACCAAACTGCTGATCCAGCAGCATACTAATATCCCAATCGGGTGTAACAAGATTTAGTCTGTTTGATGGAGTGGCGTTAAGTCACTCCACATTACCTCTTTCCCTACAAACCATACTCACTTGAGTTTGGGAGGCACTAATGTATCTACCTCAAGAAATTATTCGCAGAAAACGTGACGGTGAAGTCCTAACAGCTGAAGAAATTAACTTCTTCATTCAAGGTGTGGCTAAAAACACGGTTTCTGAAGGCCAAATTGCAGCATTCGCAATGGCTATCTTTTTTAATGAAATGACGATGCCAGAACGTATCGCACTAACATGTGCAATGCGTGATTCAGGCATGGTGATTGACTGGAGCCACATGAACTTTGATGGCCCAATCGTTGATAAACACTCTACTGGTGGTGTTGGTGACGTAACTTCTCTGATGCTTGGCCCTATGGTGGCAGCATGTGGCGGTTTCGTTCCAATGATCTCTGGTCGTGGTTTAGGTCACACTGGCGGTACGCTAGACAAGCTAGAATCTATTCCGGGTTACAACATTACACCAACCAATGATGTGTTCGGTGAAGTAACGAAAGATGCTGGCGTGGCTATCATCGGTCAAACAGGCGATCTAGCTCCTGCTGACAAGCGTGTTTACGCGACTCGTGATATCACAGCAACAGTCGACAACATCTCGCTAATCACGGCTTCAATCCTATCTAAGAAACTGGCTGCTGGCCTTGATTCTCTAGTGATGGATGTAAAAGTAGGTTCAGGCGCATTCATGCCGACTTACGAAGCATCTGAAGAGCTAGCGAAATCTATCGTTGCAGTAGCAAACGGTGCGGGTACGAAAACAACAGCAATCCTAACGGACATGAACCAAGTACTGGCTTCTTCAGCGGGTAACGCAGTAGAAGTTCGTGAAGCGGTTCAGTTCCTAACGGGTGAATACCGTAACCCACGCTTGTTAGAGATCACGCTAGCATCGTGTGCTGAAATGTTGGTGCTGGGTAACCTAGCTAAAGATTCAGACGAAGCGCGCGAAAAACTGATGGCAGTACTGGACAACGGTAAAGCAGCAGAGTGCTTCGGTAAGATGGTAGCGGGCCTTGGTGGTCCAGTTGATTTCGTAACGAACTACGATAACTATCTAGAAAAAGCAGACATTATTAAGCCAGTGTACGCGCTAGAAAGCGGTGTGGTATCAGCAATGGATACTCGTGCAATTGGTATGGCTGTGGTTGGTATGGGCGGCGGTCGTCGTGTAGCAACTGACAGCATTGATTACGCAGTCGGTTTTGATCACTTCATTCGCCTAGGTGAAGTAGCAAGTGAAGATAAGCCATTAGCAATGATTCATGCTCGCAACGAACAACAGTGGCAAGAAGCTGCAACAGCATTACAAAATGCAATCACTGTGGGCGGAGAATATACAGCAACGCCAGACGTTTACCGTCAGATTCGTTCTGAAGACGTGTAAATAACAGATATCGGCATGCCTAGTGTATGCCGATAAACAGAGTTCTGGTGCAAAGAGCAATAAGTTGGTGAAGAAAATGAAAAGAGCATTTATTTTAGTTTTAGATTCATTCGGTATCGGTGAAACAGCGGATGCGGACAAATTTGGTGATGTAGGTTCTGACACTATGGGCCACATCGCAGATCATTGTGACCAAGGTCTTGCAGACAATGCAGATCGTAAAGGTTCACTGACATTGCCAAACCTGTCTAAGCTAGGTCTAGCGATGGCTCACAAAGAGTCTACAGGTCGTTTTGCTCCTGGTATGGATGCAGACGCTGAGATCATTGGCGCTTACGGTCACGCTGCTGAGCTGTCTTCTGGTAAAGACACGCCATCAGGTCACTGGGAAATCGCGGGTGTTCCTGTACTGTTTGACTGGGGCTACTTCACCGACAAAGAGAACAGCTTTCCAAAAGAACTGACTGACCGCATCCTTGAGCGTGCAGGCCTGTCTGGTTTCTTGGGTAACTGCCACTCATCTGGCACAGAGATCCTAGATAACCTAGGTGAAGAGCACATGAAGACTGGCTTGCCTATCTTTTATACTTCTGCAGACTCTGTTTTCCAGATCGCTTGTCACGAAGAAACATTCGGCCTGCAAAACCTATTAGACCTGTGTCAGATTGCTCGTGAAGAGCTAGAAGATTACAACATTGGTCGTGTTATCGCTCGTCCGTTCATTGGCCCAGGTAAAGGTCAATTCGAACGTACTGGTAACCGTCGTGACCTTTCTGTTGAGCCACCTGCAGCTACCATTCTTCAGAAGTTGGTTGATGAGAAGGGCGGTAACGTTCACTCAATCGGTAAGATCTCTGATATCTACGCGGGTTGTGGCATCACTCAGAAAACCAAAGCAACAGGTATCCCTGCGCTATTTGAAGCAACCAAAGAAGCGATCAATGAAGCGGGCGACAACACTATCGTGTTCACTAACTTCGTTGATTTCGACTCAGCTTACGGCCACCGCCGTGATGTTGCTGGTTACGCAGCGGCACTTGAGTACTTCGATGGTCGCATCAATGAAATCATCGATATGATGAAAGAAGACGATGTGCTTATCTTAACCGCTGACCACGGCTGTGATCCGACATGGCCAGGTACAGACCATACTCGTGAACACATCCCTGTGATTGTTTACGGTCAGAAGGTTCCAGCCGGTTCTTTAGGCCGTCGCGATACGTTCGCTGATATCGGTCAAAGCTTAGCGTCATACTTTGGTACATCGCCAATGGGACACGGTACAAGCTTTCTATAATAGTTAACGAAGAGAGAGGGAAACCTCTCTCTTCTTTTTTGTTTTGAGATTAAGGATATTTTCAATGGCTACTCCACATATTAATGCTGAAATGGGTGATTTCGCTGACGTAGTTTTAATGCCAGGCGACCCGCTACGTGCTAAATACATCGCTGAAACCTTCTTAGAAGAAGTGGTTCAAGTGTGCGACGTTCGCAACATGTTTGGTTACACCGGTACTTACAAAGGTCGTAAGGTTTCGGTAATGGGACACGGTATGGGCATTCCATCTTGTTCTATTTACGCGACTGAGCTGATCAAAGACTTTGGTGTGAAGAAGATCATTCGTGTGGGCAGTTGTGGTGCAGTGAGCGAAGATATCAAAGTGCGTGATGTGGTGATCGGTATGGGCGCATGTACTGACTCTAAAGTGAACCGTATTCGTTTTAAAGATCATGACTTTGCGGCTATTGCGGATTACAAAATGGTGCGCGCGGCAGAAGATGCAGCCAAAGCTCTCGGTGTCGGCGTAAAAGTCGGTAACCTGTTCTCGGCTGAGTTGTTCTACACGCCAGATCCAGAGATGTTCGAAGTAATGGATAAATACGGCATTGTTGGCGTAGAGATGGAAGCGGCAGGCATCTATGGTGTATGCGCGGAATACGGCGCAAAAGCTCTAACGATTTGTACTGTTTCTGACCACATCAAGACTGGTGAGCAAACGACATCAGATGAACGTCAAACGACTTTCAACGACATGATGGTTATCGCACTAGACTCAGTGTTGCTTGGTGACCAAGAATAATATTGATTTGTCTTAGCTTGATAAGTCAACAGATAACAAAAAGCCCCGTTGCTGCCTGAGCGTCGGGGCTTTTTATTGGATTGCGATATTTATTCTCAATCTAGTGTCTTTATTGTCAGCCTAGTGTATTTATGAGCTTACATTCTTCAACAGTAAGTTCTCACCAGATTTAGTCGGTCTTCTGCGAATCAGCATGATGAACAACACGCCACTCACAAACCCCATCAATACCATACCGATCATGTAGCGATCACTTTTGCGGTAGTGGTGATCAGAAATCGCCGTCATCTTACCGGTTTCGAAGGTCACTCGAATAAAGCCGATGATCGTCTTCTCTGGTGAATAAATAGGTTCAACTAATTGTTGTCTGCCGATACTTGCTGTTGAAAGTGGCGTATCTAAGCCTAGAACCTCACGTACCGAGAGGGCTTTTTCACTCGAAGCCAGTCGAATACCCTCTGCATCATAGATGGTGGTATCGAACACCAGTCGGTCTTGAGATAGCTGGTTAGTCAGATCAAGTAATCGCTCTTGGTCTTGTTGCGTGATCATCTTGCTGGCTGAAAGTGATGCCTGAGAGATAAGCAGCTTGGTAAGAGTTTCCAACTGTTTTGCTTGGATCTTCTCGTTACCTTTACTGATCACGACCGTATTTTTAATCGTTACAACGAACATGGTAGCCAACAAAATGAGGGCTAGCATTCGTAAAGCGTTACGTATTGAGAACAATGATTCATTCATGTTTCACGAAGCCTGAAATAAACAAATGTTATGATTAAGACATATTGAGACTTGCGTTTTCAAATTGCAATAGGTTAACGTTTAGCATAGTTAATTAGGAATCATACACATGGACGCTCAGAAATATCTGCCGATAAAAAGGCATACCACATTATTAACTCGACTCCCCGAGACTCGTTTCGCTTCTCAACTCGCTAAATCCAAGGCCAATTGGATTGTGTTTGGTGAGTACTTATCTCCACAATCTTTCGATGACATCGACTTTTTCACTGGCACTTACAACACCATCCTCGATACGTGGAAGGTTGGGCATTATGAAGTGGCTTTGATGTCAGGCAATCTAACGCCAGCACACGAAGAAATCCTCCAAGCGCTAAAGCTTGATTATGCTTGCCTTAGCGAGGTCCCAGACTTATCTAAGCCAGGTTTGATCGTGATGGATATGGATTCCACAGCGATTCAAATTGAATGCATCGATGAGATTGCCAAGCTAGCTGGAGTGGGAGAGTTAGTCTCTGAAATCACAGAACGAGCGATGCAAGGCGAGCTCGACTTTGAACAGAGCCTGCGCCAACGAGTAGGAGCACTGAAAGGTGCGGATGAGTCGATATTAGAGCAAGTGCGTCAGTCTTTGCCATTCATGCCAGACTTGGTCGGGCTGGTGAATACTCTGAATAAGCTTGGCTGGAAAACAGCAATTGCATCAGGTGGGTTTACTTACTTCTCTGATTATCTGAAAGATACCCTTGATCTTGACCATGCTCAATCAAACACGCTTGAGATCGTCAACGGTAAGTTAACAGGTGAAGTGTTAGGTGATGTTGTTTCGGCGCAGACCAAAGCGGATATCTTGGTAGAGTTGGCTGAAGAGTACGAATTGGAACTGCACAATACCGTTGCCGTTGGTGATGGAGCCAATGACTTGGTGATGATGGGCTCTGCAGGTCTAGGCATTGCCTACCACGCAAAACCAAAAGTAGAGCAGCAAGCTCAAACTGCTGTGCGTTACGCAGGTTTAGGCGGGGTGCTGTGCATCTTGTCCGGTGTATTGGCTAAGCAGCAGAAGATCAGCTGGCAAGCGAAACCTTAGGGGTTCTACCTAAGTGCTATTAGCTATGTATCTTATTTAGCAATAGTGGCTCAGACACAAAAAAGCAGGCTATCAGCCTGCTTTTTCTATTTTAAGTTAAAACGCGGTTCGAAGTTAGCGTGTCAGCTCTAATCGAATCAACACTTCATCGGTAATGTCTTCTATCTCACCATAACCGATAAACGCAGTCACCTCATTCTCTAGCTTCTTAGCTTGATGCATACTGATGCGTGAAAGCTCTTCTAAATCCGACTGGAATAAACTCGTTAGCGGATTAAAGATAGGTGCCGTCGTGACTCGCAATACATACACATCACCTAAGTGCTGCGCTTTCTTAATGAATAAGATGCGTTCCTTTGCTGAGGCGAAGTCTTTGACCAGCTTGGTGTGTACTGATTGGATCTTATCGCCAAACTTAACTGCAGCAATGTACACGTCATGATGTTTAGGCTCCGCACCTTCAATTCTTTTCAGTGGCTCAGCCAACAGTGAGTTGGTGTGACCCTTAAAGATTGGCTCCAGTGAGAACTTTTGGTTGTGACCAAGTTTAGCGAGTAACGCTAGATGCTTATTCAGTGGGAAATTCACACCAATGATCTTACAGCGCAGCGTTGAACTTGGCTTATCAATGAATATTGGGTTACTGACCATCTTGCTCAACAAAATGTTGTGCAGTGATTCGAGTAGTGAATGCGTTGGTAGTATCTCTTGCTTCTTAATCAGCTTATTTTGGTTTTGATCGATAAGCCCATTAAGGAAAGCGATGGTACGCATTGTCTTGGCGTTCTCGGCAATAACCAACTGCACGTTGCGGCCATTCGGACTCACACGAATCACGTGGTAAGGCACGGTGCTTAGTGGCAGGTTCTTGTCATAGAGCTGCAGTTCATTGAAGTTCACTAATACCGGATCATTAATCTTGAGTACCATTGGGTGTTCAAGGCTAATGCTCAGTCCACGCTTCGAGATATCTAAGGTGTGTCCGTTCGCCGCTGCGCCATCTTGTGATGTGAGTTGCAACGGTGACTTAAATTGGTATCTCGGCTCTTTACGACGAGTCTGAGAGTCAAAGTAGATGCTTTGAATATTGCCGACGACAGTACGCGGGTGACGGAAGCGGTTCAATTCACTGCTTGGAATGCGTGGTTTTTCACTCAGAAGATAATCAGCTGCACTTTCGTGATCGCCGATCTCTTGCAAGATTCCGCAATGCGTCAGTTGAGCTGAGCTTTGAGCCAGCGTGTCCGAGTGTTTAGCTAATGCTTGTCGTTCGGTGTCTGATAGTTCGAAAACCGAGAACTTGAACGCCTTCCAACTTTTACGTTTGCCACCGATGTGCCAGAACAGCTGTCTTTGTTCACGAGAGGCTTCAGGCAGCATCATTGAATAGAACAAGGTCTTGTTTTGGTGTTCATGGGTAAACGAATAGATAACGTTACTGGTTCCCTTCACTCCTGGTTTCGCCAGCAGGTTCATACGTTGCTCGTTGAACAGGGTGCCCAGCGCTTGTTGATTTCGCTCGTCGTGCCAGTATTGCCATAACGGATGGTTGTTATCCGTCAGTAGGGCAAGCTTTAGTTCGCTGCCGCTGAAAAACAGGGGAAGGTTACAAGTGTGCTTTAAATAGGTGTGTTCGATTCCTCGAGTACGAGTTCGAATGACCCTATCTTGATTTTCATGGCTGGTTTTCTTACTGGTGCTATTTAAAGACTCATCGAGTAAGCGAGCCACAATATTGTTGTCGCTTACCTTGATGGTTCTTAGAAATTTGACCGCGTTGTTCTCATAAGATTCGTCGATACCCAAAACACGAAATTCAACCGCTTGGTTAACATCGTTTTCTTGGGACTTTTCGATAAGCTCTGAGAACTTAACGCTGATGATCTCGCCGAGGTTGTATCGAAAGGCGCTCGGCACCTTGAACTTTGCACCCGACGGGGATATATCAACCGTTACACCATGTAGGCTTTGACCTTTCGATGTGGTGATCTCTACCTGCGAGCTAATCTTGAGTCTGTTCTCTTGGCGCTTTAAGTCGTAACCTAGGTTAATAGCTTCCGCTTCATACGGGCTATTGGCGCTAGTAATGTCGTGGTTACCTTGAGAAGATGTTTTAACAACGCTCAGAGGCTGAGTTCGCGGAGTCATTACTAACTCCCATGCGCCTTCTGTGTAACCTTTAAACTTTTTCGTACCACGTTGATACGCGTTTAAAGCGATGTCATCGAGCCAGTGCTTACGGCCGTCTAACGTGAACTGACGACATTCATTATCAATGCGCCCACGTAAATCAATGCTCTTTGTACACGGAGCCATGATACGATTCAGTTCCATTTTAACCAGCAGTTTTAGAGACGGAGATTCGCCTTCTGTCATTTGAGAAAGAAGGAATTCGAAATCTTCGGCGTGGTAGGCCGGGATAAGACGTTCTGCTACAGATAGAATTTCAGATTGCTGCATACTTTTCTTGTTAGAATGGACGGTGCATTTATGTTATCGACTAGTTTAAATCGATCTTTAAGTATAAGTGGTATGACTGCAACGTTTATTTTCACCCGTACGGTCAAATAAGTCACAAATTGACAACATCATTGTGTAACTGAGTAAATTATTGAGGTTTTATGGCTAAGGCAAAACGAGCTTATGTGTGTAATGACTGTGGTGCTGACTTTCCACGTTGGCAGGGGCAGTGCAACGCATGTGGTGCTTGGAACACGATTACAGAAGTTAGGTTAGCCGCTTCACCTCAAGTAGCGCGCAATGAAAGATTATCTGGTTATGCAGGTGCAGTAACAGAATCGAGCGTTCAGACATTATCTGAAATTAATCTACAAGAAGTGCCACGCTTTAGTAGTGGCTTCAAAGAGCTCGACCGCGTACTCGGTGGTGGTGTTGTCCCTGGTGCTGCGATCCTGATTGGTGGTAACCCAGGCGCGGGTAAATCAACATTACTATTGCAGACCATGTGTCAGCTCTCTTCTCAACTGCCGACTCTTTATGTAACAGGTGAGGAATCCTTACAGCAGGTTGCAATGCGCGCCTCTCGACTTGGATTACCAAAAGAGCACCTAAAGATGCTCTCTGAAACCAACGTAGATAAGATCTGTCAGGTTGCCGAAAAAGAACAGCCAAAGATCATGGTTATCGACTCCATCCAAGTTATGCACGTTGCTGATGTTCAATCTTCACCGGGCAGTGTTGCTCAGGTTCGTGAATCGGCAACTGCATTAACGCGCTACGCAAAACAGAATAACGTTGCTGTGTTCTTAGTTGGACATGTAACTAAAGACGGCACCTTAGCCGGGCCAAAAGTACTTGAGCACATTATTGACTGTTCTGTTCTATTGGATGGTGGAACCGATAGCCGCTTTAGAACGCTGCGCAGCCACAAGAACCGTTTTGGTGCGGTCAATGAGTTAGGCGTGTTTGCTATGACAGGCCAAGGACTAAAAGAAGTCAGCAACCCATCGGCTATCTTCTTGTCTCGTGGTGAAGAAGAAACCTCGGGCAGTTCGGTGATGGTTGTGTGGGAAGGTACTCGTCCATTGCTTGTTGAAATTCAAGCGCTGGTGGATTATTCCCAGCTGGCTAACCCGCGTCGTGTCGCTGTCGGCCTAGAGCAAAACAGGCTTTCGTTGTTATTAGCGGTGCTGCATAAACACGGCGGCTTACAAATGGCTGACCAAGATGTGTTTGTGAATGTCGTCGGTGGTGTTAAAGTAACCGAAACCAGTGCTGATCTTGCGTTGGTGATGGCTCTACTTTCAAGTTTCAGAGATCGCGCATTGCCAAAAGATGTGGTGGTATTTGGAGAAGTAGGCCTAGCGGGTGAGATTCGACCGGTACCAAGTGGGCAAGAGCGTCTTAATGAGGCATTTAAACACGGCTTCAAGAAAGCGATTGTACCGGCGGCTAACATGCCTAAAGGTGGTATTCCTGGAATGCAGATCCATGGCGTGAAAAAATTATCAGAAGCAATTAATGCTTTTGATGAGTTGTAATTGAGCTCACTTCAGCTACTCTATACAGCAGAAATTCAGTCTAACTTAAACGCCAATTGCGCTTTAGATTAGCACTAAACTAAACAATCATTTAGATTGTTTCTACAGATTGCCTTTTTCTATATGTTAGAAAAAGGCAAAGTTTTTTAGTCCCAAATGCATGCAAAGCTATCAGTCTTCACAGATTGTGATATACTCTGCGCGCATTTTATATCCTATTAACAGAGTAAGACAATGGCAGATTTATCGAAATACAGAAACATTGGTATTTTCGCGCACGTTGATGCGGGTAAAACAACTACCACTGAGCGTATCCTTAAGCTAACTGGTCAAATCCACAAGACTGGTGAAGTACATGATGGCGAATCAACTACTGACTTCATGGAACAGGAAGCTGAGCGCGGTATTACTATCCAATCAGCAGCTGTAAGCTGTTTCTGGAACGGTCACCGTCTAAACGTTATCGATACTCCTGGACACGTTGACTTCACAGTTGAAGTATACCGTTCTCTTAAAGTACTTGATGGCGGTATCGGTGTATTCTGTGGTTCTGGTGGTGTTGAACCTCAATCAGAAACTAACTGGCGCTACGCTAACGAATCAGAAGTATCTCGTCTGATCTTCGTTAACAAACTAGACCGTATGGGTGCAGATTTCTACAACGTTGTTGACCAAGTTAAAAACGTTCTAGGTGCTACTCCTCTAGTTATGGTTCTACCAATCGGCCGCGAAGATGAATTCGTGGGTGTTGTAGACCTTCTAAGCCGTAAAGCATACGTTTGGGATGACACTGGTCTTCCTGAAAACTACGAAATTCTAGATGTTCCTGCGGACATGGTAGATGACGTTGAGCAATACCGTGAAGAGCTAATCGAAACTGCTGTAGAGCAAGACGATGACCTAATGGAAGCTTACATGGAAGGTGAAGAGCCTTCTATCGAAGACATCAAGCGTTGTATCCGTAAAGGTACTCGTGACCTAGCGTTCTTCCCAACTTTCTGTGGTTCTGCATTCAAGAACAAGGGCGTACAAATCGTTCTTGACGCTGTTGTAGATTACCTACCTTCTCCAACTGAAGTTGATCCTCAACCTCTAATGGACGAGAACGGCGAAGAAACTGGCGAACACGCTATCGTTTCTACAGATGAAACTTTCAAAGCGCTTGCATTCAAAATCATGGATGACCGTTTTGGTGCTCTAACTTTCGTTCGTATTTACTCTGGTAAACTGAACAAAGGTGACACGATTCTTAACTCATTCACTGGCAAAACAGAACGTGTTGGCCGTATGGTTGAGATGCAAGCTGATGACCGTAACGAACTAACTAGCGCACAAGCTGGTGACATCATTGCGATCGTTGGTATGAAGAACGTGCAAACTGGTCACACTCTATGTGATCCTAAGCACCAAGTAACGCTTGAGCCAATGGTATTCCCAACTCCAGTAATCTCAATCGCTGTATCTCCAAAAGATAAAGGCGGTTCTGAGAAAATGGGTATCGCGATCGGTAAAATGGTTGCAGAAGATCCATCTTTCCAAGTTGAGACTGACGAAGAGACTGGCGAAACTATCCTGAAAGGTATGGGTGAACTTCACCTAGACATCAAGGTAGATATCCTTAAGCGTACATACGGCGTTGACCTAACTGTAGGTGCTCCTCAAGTTGCTTACCGTGAAACTATCACTCAAGCAATTGAAGATAGCTACACGCACAAGAAGCAATCTGGTGGTTCTGGTCAATTCGGTAAGATCGATTACCGTATCAAACCAGGCGAAGCAGGTTCTGGCTTCAAGTTCAACTCTGTAGTTGTGGGCGGTAACGTTCCTAAAGAATTCTGGCCTGCAGTTGAGAAAGGCTTCGCATCTATGATGGAAAACGGCGTACTAGCTGGCTTCCCAACTCTAGACGTTGAAGTTGAACTTTTCGATGGTGGTTTCCACGCAGTCGATTCATCTGCAATCGCATTTGAAATCGCAGCGAAAGGCGCATTCCGTCAATCTATGCCTAAAGCTGGCGCGCAACTTCTTGAGCCTATCATGAACGTTGACGTGTTCACTCCAGACGATCACGTTGGTGATGTTATCGGTGACCTTAACCGTCGTCGTGGCATGATCAAAGATCAACAAGCTGGCGTTACTGGTGTTCGTATTAAAGCTGACGTACCTCTTTCTGAGATGTTCGGCTACATCGGTCACCTACGTACTATCACTTCTGGTCGTGGCCAATTCTCTATGGAATTCGCACAATACGCACCATGTCCAACTAACGTTGCTGACGAAGTGATTGCAAAAGTTAAAGCAGAAAAAGAAGCTGGTAAGTAATTAGCCCTTTTCTCAATTAGCTAAAAAAGCCCCGCAAGTGAAAGCTTGCGGGGCTTTTTATTGCTTGTAACATACTG